>CAZJKK010000166.1:340-2604 GCA_964546605.1 uncultured Clostridia bacterium | reverse complement strand
AACGCCGACTTTGACGGTGATCAGATGGCTGTTCACGTTCCATTGTCAGTGGAAGCACAGGCAGAATCAAGATTTTTAATGATGTCTACGAACAACATACTTGCTCCAAAGGACGGCAGACCTATAACAACTCCAACACAGGACATGGTACTTGGAAGCTATTACATGACATTAGAGATTGAAAATTCAAAAGGTCATGGAATGATATTCAAGGATTACGACGAAATGATGATGGCATATTTCAACAAAGAAGTTGATTTACATGCAAGAGTTAAAGTAAGAGTCACTGTAAATGGAGAATCTCAGTTTGTTGAAAGTACTGTGGGAAGATTCATATTTAATGAAAATATTCCTCAGGATTTAGGATTTGTAGATAGAGAAAAAGATAAATTCTCTCTTGAAGTAGATAAAACAGTAACAAAGAAACATCTTGAAGAAGTAGTTTACAGATGCTTTAGAAAATATGGAAATTATCATACAGCAGATGTATTAGACGGAATTAAATCTACTGGATATAAATATTCTACTAGGGGAGCTTTAACTATAAGCGTAAGTGATATAACAGTTCCTGAAGAAAAGAAAGAATTAATTGAAGCAGCAGAAAAACAAGTTATCGAATATGAAAAGAAATACAGAAGAGGTTTGATGACTGATGATGAAAGATATGAAAATGTAATTAAAATTTGGAATCAGACTACGGAAGATGTAACAAATGCACTTATGGAAAGCCTGGACCCTCTAAACTCTATTTACATCATGTCAGTATCAGGAGCCCGTGGTGGTCGTAACCAAATTAAACAGTTAGCCGGTATGCGTGGACTTATGGCCTCTGCATCAGGTAAGACAGTTGAGGTTCCGGTTAAATCAAACTTCCGTGAAGGACTTTCAGTTCTTGAATTCTTCTTGTCTGCTACCGGTGCACGTAAAGGTTTAACGGATACGGCACTTAGAACAGCAGACTCTGGTTACTTGACAAGAAGACTTGTTGACGTAAGTCAGGATGTAATAGTAAGAGAAATAGATTGTGGTACAACTGATGGTATTACAGTTGAAGATTTTATTGATGGCAAGGAAGTAATTGAAGAATTAGCAGAAAGATGTGCAGACAGATATGCATCCGACGATGTTATTCATCCTGAAACAGGAGAAATATTTGCTAAGTCTGGAGGATTTATTTCTGAAGAAACAGCACATAGAATTCAGAATTCAGGAATTAAGAAGGTTAAGGTTCGATCAGTTCTTACATGCAAGACTTCTCATGGTGTATGTGCAAAATGCTATGGCACAAACTTGGCAACAGGTAAACTTGTTAACTTAGGTGAAGCTGTTGGTATAATTGCAGCTCAGTCCATAGGTGAACCTGGTACACAGCTTACAATGCGTACATTCCACACTGGAGGTATAGCTGCAGCAAGTGACATCACTCAAGGTTTACCACGTATAGAGGAGCTTTTCGAAGCACGTAAGCCAAAGGGCCAGGCAATTATTTCTGAAATACCTGGTAGAGTAACATTAACAGAAAAGGTTCATAAAAGGGAAGTTACAATAACAAACAACGAGTTGGCTGATAGCAAGACATATTTAATTCCTTATGGTTCAAAATTACTTGTTAATGAGGGAGATTATGTTGATGCTGGAGATAAATTAACAGAGGGTTCAATTAATCCTCATGACATTATGAGCATTAAGGGTATGAAGGCACTAGAATCATACATTCTTATGGAAGTTCAAAGAGTTTATAGAATGCAGGGTGTTGATATTTCAGATAAGCACGTTGAAGTAATTATCAGACAAATGGTAAACAAGGTGCGAATAGAGGAAGCAGGAGATACTAATCTTCTTCCAGGCAGTCTGGTATCAGGATTTGAATTCAATGAACAAAATGAATTAGCAGCTAAAGAGGGAAAAGAACTTGCTATAGGTGATGTTGCTTTACTTGGTATCACTAAGTCATCTTTGGCAACAGATTCATTCCTGGCTTCAGCATCATTCCAGGAAACTACAAGAGTATTGACTGATGCTGCAACAAAGGGCAAGGTTGATAACCTGTTAGGACTTAAAGAAAATGTTATAATTGGTAAGCTTATACCTGCAGGAACTGGTATGAAGAAATACAGAAATATTGGTGTTACTTCTGAGGATCCTGAAGTAGAAGAAAAAGATGTAGTTAATGAATAAATAGGATAAGATGTATGGGGACACACCTCTACTTTAGGGATAATCTCTGAGGCAGAGGAATGTCCCCAAATAGTGAGGAATGTCCC
>CAZJKK010000166.1:0-330 GCA_964546605.1 uncultured Clostridia bacterium | reverse complement strand
TAAGATGGTAGAATACTTGAGTGTTTTAATCATGTCGTATTAGGGGTGATTAGAATGAATGAAAGAAAAATAGTAGTTGGAAAGAAGCAGACTTTGAGGGCTTTACAAAGAAATGAAGCCGAAAGGATTTATATATCAAAGGATGCTGATTTGCATGTTACTAAACCAATCACAGATGAAAGTAATAAGCATAATGTTGAAATAATATATTTTGATACTATGAAGGAGCTTGGCGAATCTGTGGGTATTAATGTAAACGCAGCGGCGGCTGCCGTTTTAAAATAATTAAATTAAATTAGAATAAGGAGGTGCACGAATGCCATCAATTAA
>CAZJKK010000165.1:0-2641 GCA_964546605.1 uncultured Clostridia bacterium | reverse complement strand
TACTTCATGCCGAAAAACATTCCTGCAAGCCCTGCCAATAAACCGCCAAGTGCAAATATAACAAAAATAACCACGTCTACGTTAACACCCATTAATGTGCTTCCTTTTATGCTGTATGCTGTAGCTCTAATGGACAGCCCAATTTTAGTTTTTTCAATTATGTATACTAGAGCAGCAAGGCTTAGAGCCGACATAATAAACATTAATAAATCAAGCCTTCCCAATGCTATGCTTCCAAGCATAATTGGTTCGGTTGAAAAAATTGGCGGATAAGACCTAAATGTAGGACCAATGGGTGATGCAATAACCAAGTTTTCTAAAAATATTGATGCTCCCATTGCTGATATAATAAAATATAGAAATGGTGCATTTCTTTTCCTTAATGGTCTATATACTATTCTTTCCATGGAAACAGCAAGTAGTCCTGCTCCCAAGGCTGAAATTAAAAAAGCAATATAAAAAGGAACCTTTAATAAAGTTAAACTAAAATATCCAATATAAGCGCCAATCATAATAACGCCACCGTGAGCGAAATTAGAAAAGTTCATAATACTATAAACCAAAGAATACCCCACCGCCATGAGAGCATAAATGCTTCCTATGGATAAACCGTTTACAACTTGTTGTAAAAATGCGTTCATAGCTTACCTCCTGTTAAAAAACAAGGCGAGTTAAACTCGCCTTTCTTTTATTGCAAGCCATATTTTTCTTGGAATATGTAATCTGCACTTTCAATTTTAACTATTGCAGCTTGTTTTCCTGAAGGATTATGGTCTTCTTCACTTATTTTTATTGTGCCTGTAACACCTTCAACTGTAACCTTTGTTAAGGATTCAGTAATTTTTACAGGGTCTGATGAGTTAGCGTCTTTAATAGCTGCTTCAAGAAGTTTAAATGCATCATGTGCCATATATCCGTTCAACTCCATTGGCAAGTTGTATTTAGCCTTATATGCATCCTGTAAAGGTTTAACTTCTGGGTCATTAAAGTCTAAGTGGTTAACTATGTAGCTTCCTTCAATGGCATCAGCTGCCATTTCCATTAATTGCTCAGATGGCCATCCATCACCACCGATTAATGTAGCATCTATTCCCAGCTCTCTAGCTTGATTAGCAGATAAAGCTACTTCCTTGTAATAGTAAGGCATTAATATTACATCAGGATTTGCTTCCTTAATTTTGCTAAGCTGTGGTCTAAAGTCAACGTCTCCTTCTTTAAAGCCTTCCTTAGCAACTATTTTTCCACCCTTTTCGGTAAATGTCTTTTCGAAAAACTCTGTAAATCCTTGTGAATAGTCGCTTGCTACGTCATATAGTATAGCAGCATTTTTTAGTCCCAATCTATCATAAGCATAGCCTGCTGCTACAGCTCCTTGATAAGGGTCAATAAAGCAAACTCTAAAGTTATATGGTTTTACCTTGCCGTCTTCACCAACAGTAACCTTTGGATTTGTTGCAACTGTTGCTATGTCAGGCACCTTGTACTGTTCCAAAACAGCTGAAATAGAAATAGCTTGACCACTTGCATTAGGTCCAATTATTGCAACTACCTTGTCCTGAGTGATAAGTCTTTTTACAGCATTAACAGCCTCAGCCGCATCGCCTTTAGTATCATAGTAGATGCCTTCAACTTGTTTTCCTAAAATACCTCCATTTGCATTCACTTCTTCTACTAGCATTTTAACTGTGTTACTTTCACACGTTCCCCAAACTGCCTGGTCCCCTGTTAATGAGCCAATCCATCCTATTTTGATAGTATCTCCTGCTGGAGCATTAGTCCCAGTTCCTCCGCAAGCAGACAAAACAAAAGTAAAAATCAACAACACACTGACTAGACCTAAAATCTTTTTCTTCATAAGAACCTCCAATTAATAATTATGATTTTAATTGCCGAATTCTGTCAATGCAAACGTTTATGTTAATATATATTATAATGATTTTCGGTTATAAATGCAAGAAATCTTTTAGCTTCTTTCACATATATGTAGCATATTTTATGTTTTTTGATAAATAATTACCTTTTAATCTAATCAAGTCAAACTCCATACCCCTATATCTCATTAAAATAATTTGATTTTAAAATTTAAAGTGTTATAATGAATACAAAACTGAAACAAAGACTAACGTCTTTGTCTGATAATGTATTCATTGTATCAGTGTGATGCAAAACGCATTAGCGTTTTGCTTTTATGATATAATGAGTAAAATATAAATAAGGAAGTTATAATAACAGCTACTCTTTAATCATTAATTGTTTATGTATGACATTTGAAATATCTTGGAGGATAAAATGAATAATTACTTAGTAGGGCTTGACATAGGGTCTACGACAGTAAAAATAGCTGTGCTAGACAACAATAGAAATTTAATTCATAAACAGTATGAAAGGCATTATTCAGATATTAAAAATACTGTTTTAGAAATTATTAAAAATGCATCAAATAAGCTTAAAGACAGCTTAATTCATATATGCATAACAGGCTCTGGAGCAATAGACGTATCCAAGTATTTAAACATACCATTTGTTCAAGAGGTTGCTGCATCCACGCGTGCCATAGAAAATTACATTCCAAGCACTGATGTGGTAATTGAGCTTGGAGGAGAAGATGCAAAGATAACATACCTGTCCGGAAATCTTGAGC
>CAZJKK010000164.1:0-2642 GCA_964546605.1 uncultured Clostridia bacterium | reverse complement strand
CTGTTTGCCCTTATACTCAACAAGTGCGTACATCTTACACCTCAACAATGAATTATTTGCTCATTTAAAAATGAACTGTATCTGACTGTCCGGGTATTTAACGGGGATTACCAAGACCGACTTTACAAGTGTATCAAATTATACAATTTTTTAACGAAATAAGTCAAGACCGGAACTAATAGACAAGAGTATCTTCATCTCCGTGAAGGATCAAGTCGCCTTTTTCCCATGAACGGCGCAGGTAACTGAAAAATGCATCGGTAATATCATCAACATCTTTCTTTTTCATGGGTTTTCTGACACTTTCCTCCTCCAAAATCATGTCACCCCGGCCCTTCGATACATTTGAAAGTATTTTCTGCCTGAACAAATCCTTTTTTCCGGCAATAAGATAGGCAATATCGGCATCTTCCATAGTCTGAAGTTTTTTTTGTAAAAAACGGTCATCTGAACGTAAAATATCGTCAACGGTAAATAATCTTTCTCTCAAATCTCTTCCAAGTTCCGGATCGGTATTTTCCAGCGTCGAAAGAATATCCCGCTCTGCATTTCCCGGCATGCGTTTTAATATGTCTGCAAGGGCACCCCGGCCGTCAATGGTGTCGGCCTTTGTCATGCTGAGCGCCTGATTTTTTTCCTTCATAGCGCTGTCAACCCTGCTCACGACATCCGGGTCAATTTTCTGAAGTTTAGCAAGACGGTAAATAACGTTTTTTTTCTCTTCTGGATCCATAATATTGATAGCCTGTGCTGCGGAGGCGCTTTTTACATGCGAAAGAACCAGAGCGCTTACAGCCGGGCTTTCACCCTTTAAAAGCTGATACAGTCGTTCCCCGTCGCTTTCCTGCAGGTAGTCAAAGGGCTTTCCGTCGGGAAATGCAACTGTTTTTTTAATCATCTGCCCTGCACGTTCTGAGCCGAATGCCTTTTCTAAAATTGAACGTGCAGTTGTAACACCGCCTGATTCCCTTGCCCGCTGAACGAGGTTTTCAAATTCTGCAAGAATGACGGATGCTTCATCGGGATCAACCCTGCGTATTGATGCAATTTCTGGAATAATTTTTTCTGTCTGCTCAGGGGTTAGATGAGGAAGAATTTTTGCAGCCTCATCCACTCCAATGAGAAGGAGAAATTTAGCGACGCGGCGGTATAAAGAATCCTTTCCTCCCCCGCTTTCAGAGACAGCAACCTTTATTAATCCCCGTCTGTCCATGTAATCATTTATTGAGTTTTGATCAATTGTTTGTATTTCTGTTTTATTACCAGGTATTGTGTGCTCAACGGCTGCAGTTTTTTTGACTGCTGCCGTGAGTTTTTCCTGAACTGGAATTTCTTTTTTACCATTTTTTTTCTCAGAAGAGGGAAACTGCTTTTGCACTGCATAATCGGCAAGATTAAAAGGTGTGAAAGATTGTGCTGATGAAGATTCCGCCTGTCTTACCCCGGGGCTGGAAGATTTTTTATCTGCTGAAATTTCTTCTCTAGTTATTTTTTGAGGTTTAAACTCTGCAATTTTTTTATATGCATTAAGACGCTTATCATTTTCTTTCATTTTTTAAATATATCATACTTTTTTGTTATTTAAAAGCACAAAAACCCTAGAGTATGAACCTATAAGAGTATAAAGCTGCTGTCAATATTGCAGCGAAATACAAGGAGTATGCATATGAAAAAGAGAGCGATTGAGAGAGGAAAAATGAAAGAGAATGAACAGGAAATTCTTTTTACCTTTGATGAAATTCTGCACAAAATGAGAAAATCGTACCCTCCGGTTGTTGAAAACCAGGATGCAATAATGTGGCGATTTAAAGAAAGAACAAGAAAAGATATGAATATTATAGCCAAATATGCAAAAGAAGAAGGGAAAAGAGAGGCTGCACGTAATATGAAAAAAGAGGGACTGCGTATTGAACTCATTGCACGATGCACAACACTCCCTCTTGAGGATATAGCTGTGTTATAAAAGAGTTTTTACAGCCGATATTGATGCTTCGAGCAGGCGGTCAACATCCCCGGGCTTTGTATGATAGGCATCGCTTCTAATCTTTGTATCCTGTCTTATGACAAGGGTTCCGTATTCTTCATCCCCGCCGCTTTCGCAGACAAAACCTTCGGCATTAAATTTCGACAAAATTCTCCAGGATCTGTCTTTACCCTTTGTTATAACCACTGTGTAAAAATAAGGAACGGTACCGTTTGGCCCGGTATTATGAGACAATTGAACCTGTATGCCGATCAGATCAGGAACAGGACTTCCATTTTCAGGGGTAAATGAAAGCGTGAACTTACAATCCTCGGGCAATTTATCGCCGTCTTCGGTCTGATCAAAGCGCAAATAAGGAACTATTGTAATGGTTTTCGGATAAGGAAATTGAAGAATTTGATCAAACTCGGCCAGCTTTGAGGCTAATGAGGAGGGGTACCAGCGGTCAACCCTGGCAGACCACAGAAAGGGGAAAAAGATAACATACAGACTGATAATTGAGATAACCAGCTGAGTACTTTTTAAGAGAAAGAAAAACAAAACAGCGGCTGCAATGAAAAAGACTGTAAGAAAGACAGCAAATCCTATTGTGTAGGCAAAAGGAACCGGAGCATTTTTCATCTTCTTTATTTGAAATTGAACCCGTGCAATTTCGGTC
>CAZJKK010000163.1:0-2778 GCA_964546605.1 uncultured Clostridia bacterium | reverse complement strand
TTATATATTGCCAAAAGCATTTTAACTCATATACTATAATATAAATTTGGATAAATTAATAGAAAGGTGGTATTACTATCACAACTTATACAGGAAAATCCGGAGATACTATGTGGCATATAGCCACAAAATATGGAATTGAATTAAGTGACTTGGTGGCAGCAAATCCACAAATTATAAATCCATCTCTTATTTTCCCAGGTCAAATAGTTAATATTCCTAAAATTAATACAACAACTTATACAGTAAAATCTGGAGATACGATGTGGAATATAGCTACAAAATATGGAATTGGATTAAATAATCTGATGGCGGCAAATTCTCAAATTACAAATTCAGCTTTTATCTACCCAGGTCAAATAATCAATATTCCCAAGGCTGATAATGTTTCTAATGCCTTAAAGGAACTGGAAACAGAAGTAATTCGTTTGGTTAATGCAGAAAGATCAAAAGTAGGCAGATCAGCATTAGCTCAAAATAATGAATTAAGTCATGTTGCTAGACTTAAATCAAAAGATTTTGTAGACCATAATTATTTTTCACATAATTCGCCTACTTATGGAACACCATTTGATATGCTTAAATCTTATGGAATTAAATATACTGCTGCGGCTGAAAACATTGCAGAGGGACAAAAAACTGCATCGGAAGTTATGAATACCTGGATGAGTTCTTCAGCTCATAGAGCAAATATTCTAAATTCCACATATAATCAAATTGGTGTGGGTGTCGCTAGAGATAATAAAGGTAATTTATTTTGGACTCAAATATTTATAAGAAATTAATAAGTATTTTAAAAACTCCTTTTTTATGTTTAATAGAAATTATAAAAGACTGCATTACTGTAGTCTTTTAGTTTTTTCAGTGGTGGACCTTGTAGGACTCGAACCTACGACCGCCCGGTTATGAGCCGGATGCTCTAACCAACTGAGCTAAAGGTCCATTCGTTTATATAATATATCATAATTGTTTAAATAATTCAATTATTTTTTTCCAAAAAAAAAGAAGAAAGTTATTTACTTCCTTCTAATCTACTTATCAAGTCTATTTTGAACATTTCTTTTTGTGCATGAGCTTTAGAAATCATTATTCCTTTATATGCTGTTAGCTCAGTTTTATGTCCATCCATTAAAATATCTTTTGGTTCTAATGAATTTAACATAACTGTATTTTCACTTCTATAAACTGTATAATTTAATTTTACTTCTCCATATACTTTTACAAATAAATTATCTGTAGGAAGTTTTAGTTCATATGTTTCTTTTTGCTCGTGCTTATTTATAGAAACTAATTCTCCAACAAACTCTCCAGTTCTCAATTTTGGATAGAAATCAAATACTAATTTCTTATAAGCCATCATGTTATATTTCTTTAAACTTCTCTCTAATTTTTTGTAATAATTTTCATCAAGATAGTCAAGTAAAAATCTCCCTTTCATCTTAACAAACCCCCTCTAAAATTAGTGATATAATTATACAACAATTAAGGAATATTGTCAAGTTTTTAGGTCCTCCTTTAAAATATTGTCTTTTCTATTATCTCCTTATTTAACTTTTCAATAAAATCTTTTAAGCTGATATTTACTGTTTCTTCACTTCCTCTTACTCTATAACTTACAGTGTCAGTATTTTTTTCCTTGTCTCCTATAATCAGAGTATAAGGGACTTTTTTTAGTACGCTCTCTCTCATTTTATATCCAAGTTTTTCGTCTTTTTCATCCACTTCTACTCTAACATTATGTTGTAATAATTCATTTTTTATACAATTTGAGTATTCTAAGTGATACTCATTATTAACAGGTATTATATTCACTTGTAGTGGACTTAACCATAAAGGGAAGGCTCCGACATAATGTTCAATCAGTATGCCTATAAATCTTTCTATAGAGCCAAATATTGCTCTATGGAGCATAACAGGTCTCTTTTTTTCACCGTTTCTGTCAATATAAGTCAAATCAAATCTTTCTGGAAGATTCATATCAAGTTGAATTGTTCCACATTGCCATGTTCTACCAAGTGAGTCTTTTATATGAAAATCTAATTTTGGACCATAAAATGCTCCATCTCCTGGATTTAAATTATATTTAATATTAGCCTTTTTACAGGCATTTTCCAATGCTTCTTCTGATTTATCCCAAACTTCAACTTCACCTATATACTTTTCTTCAGGTCTTGTAGATAGTTCAATAGAATACTCTAAATTAAATGTTTTATAAATTTTATCAAAAAATTTAATTAAATTTATAGTTTCATTTTCAATTTGACTCTCTATCATATATATATGAGCATCATCTTGAGTAAACATTCTAACTCTAAATAAACCACTCAATGCTCCGCTTGCCTCATGTCTGTGTACTAAACCAAGTTCCCCAACTTTTAGTGGGAATTCTTTATAAGAGTGCAAACTATTTTTATACACAAGTAATCCACCGGGACAATTCATAGGTTTAATGGCAAATTCTTTATCATCTATAGATGAAGTATACATATTATCTTTATAGTTAAACCAGTGTCCGCTTACTTCCCAAAGTTCCTTTCCCAGCATAATTGGAGTAGTAATAAATTTATAGCCTTCTTTTTTATGTTCTTCATACCAGAAGTCTTCCAGTTCCTTTCTTAAAATAATACCGTTAGGCAGCCAGAAAGGAAACCCCGGCCCATATTCACTTATCATAAACAATTCTAATTCACGACCTATCTTCCTGTGATCTCTTTTTTTAGCCTCTTCTAAAAACCTTAAATGTTCGTTTAAATCCTCTTCACTCTCAAAGCATATTCC
>CAZJKK010000162.1:0-2886 GCA_964546605.1 uncultured Clostridia bacterium | reverse complement strand
GCGCTGATGATACTTGGTGGGAAACTGCCTGGGAAAGTAGGACGTCGCCGGTTTAAAAAACATCCATTAAGTATTCTTAATGGATGTTTTTGTTTTTATTATATTATGATGTTTGTATTACATCATCTATTTCATTATAAGTGCAGCTCTAGTGTAAGATAAAAATTTATAAAATTAGTTATATTATTTATATATTTTAATAAATATAGGATGTATTTATATTTATTAAAAACTTATTGACAAATAACTTAAATGTGAATAAAATAATTATAGAACGAGAAAAACGTTAACATTTTTAATACAGTCTTACAATCGTTATCTTCAGAATATAATTTATGGTGGTGATATTTTTGAGCAATTCAGCTATCAACATATTTTCAGAAATCGGAAAATTGAAAAAAGTATTGTTGCATAGGCCAGGAAAAGAGTTAGAAAATTTAATGCCTGAATATTTGGAAAGATTATTGTTTGATGATATACCTTATTTAAAGGTAGCCCAGGAAGAACATGATGCTTTTGCAAATATATTTAAGGATAAAGGCATAGAAGTATTGTATCTAGAGGATTTAACAGCAGAATCACTTATTGATGATGAAATAAAGCTTCAATTTATAAATGAATATATTGAAGAAGCTGGAATAAGGGAAAGCAGAGAAATTAGTGTATTAAAGGATTATTTTTTATCATTTGCAAGAAATAGAGATATGATATGTAAGATGATAGAGGGTATCAGAAAATCCGAAATCAATAATTACAGAGGACCTAATCTTGCGGATTGTTTAAGCAATCAGTATCCGTTTATTGTTGATCCAATGCCTAATTTGTATTTTACCAGAGATCCTTTTGCAACCGTTGGAAATGGAGCAACTATTCACAGGATGAGCACTGTGACAAGAAACAGAGAAACATTGTTTGCAAAGTACATATTTAACTACAATCCAAGCTACAAGGATACGAAGTTATATTATGATCGTACTGAGAAGTTTCCTCTTGAAGGAGGGGACATATTAGTTTTAAATGATGAAACCATCGCTGTAGGAATATCACAAAGAACTAGTCCAGGTGGAATTGAAAAGTTTGCAAGCTTAGTTTTATCAGGTGATACTACTTTTAAAAAGATATTAGCCATAGATATACCTAAAACAAGAGCTTTCATGCATTTGGATACAGTTTTTACTATGGTTGACTATGATAAATTCACATTTCATCCTAATATAAAAACTGATATGACAGTTTATAATATTGAGATGAAGGATGAAAAATTAAAAATTACTGAGGCTACAGGGAAGTTAGAGGATATATTAAAGAAAACCTTAAATCTTGATTGTGTTGAGTTAATAAAGTGTGGGGGTAACAGCATTGTAGATTCAGCAAGGGAGCAATGGAATGATGGATCGAATACATTATGCATAGCTCCTGGAGAGGTGATAGTTTATTCAAGAAATTATGTGACTAATCAAATCCTGGAAGACAAGGGAATTAAGACTTACATAATGCCTAGCTCGGAGCTTTCAAGAGGTAGAGGCGGTCCAAGATGCATGAGCATGCCATTAATTAGAGATAGTATAAATATAAAATAATTTAAATAAATACTTGCTCTACAAACAATTGTGTGTTATTATCATTAAATATACTAAAATTTTAATAAATAACCAAATATGGAGGGACTATGGCTATAAATTTAAGAGGAAGAAGCTTATTGACATTAATGGATTTTTCACCTGAGGAAATCAGATACTTACTAGACTTGGCTCACGATTTAAAAGCAAAAAAAAGATCAGGGGACTGTAATCATTTATTGACCGGAAAGAACATTGTATTATTATTTGAAAAAACATCAACAAGAACAAGATGTGCATTTGAGGTTGCTGCGCTAGATGAAGGTGCTCATGTTACATTTCTGGATTCAAGCAGCTCGCAAATGGGAAAAAAAGAATCACTAGAGGATACGGCAAAGGTTCTAGGAAGATTCTATGATGGAATTGAGTACAGAGGATATAAGCAGGAGGCTGTTGAAGCTTTGGCTAAACATGCTGGAGTACCTGTTTGGAACGGATTAACCGATGTAGACCATCCAACACAAATATTAGCAGATTTACTCACTATTGAAGAGCATATTAAAAAGCCTTTAAATAAGGTAAAGGTAGTCTTTGCGGGAGATATTAGAAACAATATGAGCTATGCTTGGATGTATGGCTGTGCTAAGATGGGAATGCATTATGTTGCATTTGGACCAAAGGAAATGAGCGAACAGTTGGACCAAGAAGCATTGAAAAGAATTAATGATGTGGCTGATTATACTGGTGCTACTATAGAAGTAAGTGACAACATAGAAAGCTTAAAGGGTGCGGATGTAATTTATACTGATATATGGGCATCTATGGGTGAAGAAGATCAAATTCCTGAAAGAGTAAAAATGCTTACTCCTTACAAGGTAACTATGGACTTATTACGTGCTACAGGTAATAAAGATGTTATATTTATGCATTGTTTGCCATCATTCCATGATTTTAATACTAAGCTTGCAAAGGAACAAATGGAAATTGGCTATGATATAAGAGAAGTAACAGATGAGGTATTTAGAAGCAGACACTCTGTTGTGTTTGATGAGGCAGAAAACAGACTTCATACCATTAAGGCTGTTATAGTTGCTACAATTAAATAATAAAGTTTAAAATTTAGAGAGGTAATCATGGATAAAATTATAAAAGTTGTTATAGCCCTTGGAGGGAATGCTTTAGAAGATAAAAGCATGCCTTCTACGGCAGAGGCTCAGTTAGAGGTTGTTAAAAAGACTTGTGAGTACCTTGCAGATATAAGCTGCTCAGGTTATGAAATAGCAATAGTTCATGGAAACGGACCACAAGTTGGAAGACTGCTTCTGGC
>CAZJKK010000161.1:0-2907 GCA_964546605.1 uncultured Clostridia bacterium | reverse complement strand
AAATTTGTGTC
Organism: uncultured Clostridia bacterium; assembly: GCA_964546605.1. GTDB lineage: Bacteria > Bacillota > Clostridia > Tissierellales > Sedimentibacteraceae > Sedimentibacter. The sequence goes on along the minus strand of CAZJKK010000161.1, from coordinate 2,896 downwards.
TACCTCACTGCGATACTGTTGTATCCCCGAAATAATGTTAAGTTTCTTCATTGTTTATCTCCCGTTAAAATTGATACTAAATAAATTTATAATTTATTGTTGTATATTGGGATTAGTACTCATCTCCTTTTAAAATAATCTTTTTATTTGATAGTATTGTTGCTTCTTTTTCTTGAAATGCTTTTAGTTGTATGCACTGTTTCTACAATTAATACCACCATAATAGATAATACCATGGCTATTATTGATAATAAAACAAGATAATCAATCCACATTTTTTTACCTCTATTATAATATTTTTCTTTTGTATTAGTTGCATAACTTATTATATAACAGTGTCAATTTGTTGTCCAATAAAAATTCAATTTATTGTCAAAGGTATTTTATTATTATTAACTAAATTAAGAGTTTTAATAATAAAATTGCTATAAAACCAGGTATTCCTAATATTCCCAGCATCATCGCGGTCATTAAGTTTACTCCGATGTGAAAATTAAAGTATTGAGCTACCAAATTAAATAAAATCAGAAAAACTGCACCTAAAAGCGAATTCAATATTAGTCTGCCTAAAAACTTAAGTGGTGTTACAAAAATCCAGGATATCATAAAAACTATCATTATACCGGCTGAATACGCCAATATTAATCCTACATCTTCTATACCCATTTACAACCTCCTAAAACCTTTTTCTAAATTTTATGAAGTTGTCCCTGTTTTTATGCTAGTGATAACATTTCATACATTACATTAGTAATAGTATAATGTCAATAATAAATTTTATTTTTTCGCTTTGTCATCATGTTCATTTTCAGGTTTTTGTGTATGCTGCTCTGAAATCGAATTTATATCAATATCTGTTTCAGTAGGTCTTATAATACTTTTAATTTTATCCGGGATTTTCATGTATTTGTTTACTACTATAGTAACCATGATACCTATAGTTGTATCAATAACCCTGTTAACAGCATAAAAAACAGTGCCTCCTTCATGCTCACCAGTAATTAAAATTCCCAAGTAAACAACACAGCATATTACAACCGATTGCTTCATATTCAATGTAACACATAATTCTATTAAAACAACTACGCCCAAGGGTATCACAAAAATTATTATATCTTCATGACCAAAAACAGTAATTAAATATAATACAAACGCACCTGCTATACCTCCCAATATGGTTCCCTTAACTCTTTCAATTCCTTTTTTATAAGAATCCACAATGGTGTTTTGCATACATATTACTGCAGCAATACAAGCCTGCAATGAATTATCTCTATTTATAACCTGAAATAACAAAAGGCATAAAAACACAGAAGTTGATGTTTTTATATTTCTCATTCCTATTTTAGGAAAATTCATAAATATCCTCCGCTAAATAACATATAATATGATAAAATTGATTTTCATAATTAATTTTAAATTTACATAACTCATTAAATGTATTATAATATAAAATGATGACTTTTTAAATACCCAGTAAGGAGATAAATATGAATAGATGTGTGGGAACTGTTGTGAGAGGCTTAAGAGCTCCTATAATTAGAACAGGCGATGATATAGCTCAAATAACTGTAGATTCAGTATTAGAAGCTTCCAAATATGAAGGTTTTTCTTTAAGAGACAAAGATGTTGTTGCAATTACAGAGTCCATAGTTGCCAGAGCACAGGGCAATTATGCCAGTGTAGATCATATTGCACAAGATGTTAAGAAAAAATTTAACAGCAATACTGTGGGTTTAATATTCCCAATTTTAAGCAGAAATCGCTTTGCAATTTGTTTAAAGGGAATAGCAAAATCATTTAATAAAATTTATTTAATGTTTAGCTATCCTTCAGATGAGGTGGGAAATTCATTTATTGATTATGATGTTATGGATGCAGAAGGTATAAATCCTTGGACTGATATACTTACAGAAGAAGAATTTAGATCTCATTTTAAAAATACGAAGCACATATTTACAGGAATTGACTACATAGAGTATTATTCACAACTTATAAAAGACAGTGGTGCTGATGTTGAGGTGATTTTTGCAAATAATCCAACAAGTATATTAAAATATACAGATAATATACTCGTATGCGACATTCACTCAAGAGAAAGAAGCAAAAGATTACTTAAAGCTGCAGGTGCAAAAACCGTTTTTGGATTGGACGATATATTGACAACACCAATTGACAACAGTGGCTACAATGAGGATTACGGTCTTTTAGGCTCAAATAAATCAACAGAAACAACTATTAAACTGTTTCCAAGAAGTTGCTCCCCGCTTGTTAAAGATATTCAAGTGAAATTAAAAGAAGAAACAGGTAAAAATATTGAGGTTATGGTTTATGGAGATGGAGCATTTAAAGACCCTGTAGGAAAAATATGGGAACTTGCAGACCCTGTTGTTTCTCCTGGCTATACCGAAGGACTTGAGGGAACTCCTAATGAATTAAAGCTTAAATATCTTGCAGACAATGATTTTGCAGGATTAAAAGGCGATGAGTTAAAAGCAGCTATTACAAAAAGTATAGAAAATAAAGACAGCAATTTAAAAAACAGTATGGCTTCTCAAGGAACAACACCAAGAAGATTAACTGATTTAATCGGTTCACTTTGCGACCTCACATCAGGCAGCGGTGATAAAGGAACACCTATTATTTACATTCAAGGTTATTTTGACAATTATTCTGTATAAAATATAATATAATTAAGGCCCTCCTTGGAGAGCCTTTTTATTATTCTTGATTTGCAGGTGAATTCTTAAAGCTATATTGTTTAATTAATTCTTGTTTTAAGTTCCATAGCTCTGTAGATAAATCCACATAATAACTGTGGGGATTTGTAAATCTTTTAACCTCATTCCAAAGATTTTCAACTTCATTTTTGCAGTATTCTCTTATATCCTTAAGG
>CAZJKK010000160.1:0-3035 GCA_964546605.1 uncultured Clostridia bacterium | reverse complement strand
ATTTCTTCTAATATTTTAAGTGTGTAATTAATGTTTGTATCCAATTCGTCCCTCCGAATAAACTTATTAAATAAAATTATACTACTAAATCTTTGATTTTTACAATACTTAATTGTAATTGCAAAGAATTGTTTTTAAATATATAATATTAACAAGATAAATAGCTGAAAAATATGGAGGTTATAATGGAAAATTTAAAGCTAAAAGATTTTTTGGATTATAAATTTATATCAAACCTAGAGCTTTCACCAGATAATGAGCATGCGGCTTTTACAGTGCACTCTCAAGATTATGATGATAACAATTATGAATCTAATATTTGGATAATGAATTGCTCTACTAAATCTCACAAAAAATTAACTTCTCTAAACAAAGAAAAATCCTTTATATGGATTGATAATGACACACTTTTATTTCCTTCACTGAGAGATGACAAGCTAAAGAAAAAAATAGAAGATGGTGAGCATTGGACTGTTTTCTACGCTATTGACATAAACGGCGGTGAAGCTTATGAATATATGAGAATTCCTATGAAGGTAGGTACAATTAAAAAACTCGAAGAAGACAAGTATCTAATAGTTGCTGAATATGATCACTATGGCATTAATCTTCATTCTCACAAGGGAGAAGATAAAGATAAGGCATTAGATAAAATTAAAGAAAACAAGGACTATGAAGTATTAGATGAAATACCTTTCTGGTCAAACGGCGAAGGCTTTGTTAATAAAAAAAGAAATAGACTTTATCTTTTTAACAATAAAACAAAGGACATAATTCCTATTTCTAATAAATTTGAAAATGTTGACATATCCGCGATAAAGGATGGCAAGGCACTATACATATCACAAAATTACACTAACAAAATGGAACTGACTAACGAGCTTTACTTATATGACCCAAACTTTGAAAACCCTATTTGTTTAATTGAAGAAGAGGAATTTAATATAGCATTTGCAGAAATTCTTGGCAATGAAATAATATTCGCAGCATCTCCAATGGATAAATACGGTTTAAACCAAAACCCTAACTTTTACAAATTTGAAAATGGCGAAGCAAGACTGTTAGCAATCCACGATTACGGTCTTCATAATTCCGTAGGCTCAGACTGCCGATATGGTGGAGGAGCTCAATACAGAGTGTTTAATAACTGTTTGTACTTTGTTTCTACCGAGAATAAAAGCTCATTTATAAAAAAACTTACAATAGATGGTAGTATAGAAAAAATTACAGAAGACAACGGCTCAATAGACTGCTTTGATATATGCAATGAAGGCGTAATGTTTGTTGGACTAAGAGATATAAAGCTGCAAGAAATATATACATATGAAAAAAACAAAGAAATACAAATTACAAACTTTAACGAAAAAATAATTAAAACAAAAAATATCGTAAAGCCTGAACCATTAGAATTTGAAATTGATGGTGTCAAAATTGAAGGATACGTATTAAAACCTGTAGGTTATAATGAAAGTAAATGCTATCCAGGGATTTTAGACATTCATGGAGGACCTAAGACAGTATTTGGTGAAATCTTCTATCATGAAATGCAATATTGGGCAAATGAAGGCTACTTTGTGTTTTATTGCAACCCAAGAGGAAGCGATGGACGCGGTGATGAATTTGCAGATATAAGAGGCAAGTATGGAACTATTGATTATGATGATTTAATGAAATTTACTGATATAGTTTTAGAAAAATATCCTCAAATAGATAAAACAAGAATTGGTGTTACAGGCGGTTCATATGGCGGATTTATGACCAATTGGATTATTGGACACACAGATCGTTTTAAATGTGCTGCATCTCAAAGAAGTATTTCAAACTGGATTTCAAAGTTTGGAACAACTGATATAGGATATTATTTCAACGCAGACCAAATTCAATCAACACCTTGGGATAATCCTGAAAAAATGTGGTTCCACTCACCACTTAAGTATGCTGACAAAGCAGTAACCCCTACACTTTTCATACATTCGGAGGAAGATTACCGCTGCTGGTTAGCAGAAGGCTTGCAGATGTTCACTGCATTAAAATATCACGGCGTTGATGCAAGACTTTGCATGTTTAGAGGAGAAAACCACGAACTTTCTAGAAGCGGCAAACCCCGCCACAGAGTGAGAAGATTAGAAGAAATAACAAATTGGTTTGAAAAATATTTGAAATAATATATAAGCAAGGATAATGTATAATAATAAAAACTGACTTAAATAGAAATAATATCTATTAAGTCAGTTTTTTATTTAGTTAAAACTATAGAACCTTTGCTGCTACTAATATATCCTTAAGCTTTACTTTTTCATCTTCAGTAATTTGTAACAATGGTTTTCTTACTAGTCCACCTTCGAATCCCAATAAATCACAAGCATATTTAAGACCTGCTATGCCGAATGGACCTGTCACTGCACTATTTACTGGAAATACTCTTTCATATAGTTCTCTTGACTTGTCAATGTTTCCATTGTCATATTCTTTTTGAACATCTACACATTCTTGTGGACAGCAGTTTACTAATGCCATAACTGATGCTTCTACACCTAATGTAAGAGCTGGGTACCATGCTGATGCAGTTCCTACCATGAGATTAAATTCTTCATTGCCAATAGCTCTTTTAAAATTAACAAGTTGAGGAATGTCTCCAGAGCTATCCTTCATTCCAATAATATTTGGATGTTTTGCTAATATTCCTACTGCTTTAGGTGAAATATTAACATGTGTAAACTTAGTTACGTTATAAATCAATATAGGAATTTTTACATTGTCAGCTACTTCTGTAAAGTAGTTAATTAATGCTTCATCATTCATTTTTCCGCCATAATAGTTAGGTGTTAGTAACAATGCACAATCCGCACCTAAATCAGCAGCTTTGTTAGTAAGAACTATTGTTTCTCTTGTTGATTCTAAACCAGTACCAGCCATTACTATTTTTCCTGGTTTTCTGTGCTTAACTGTAAGCTCAACCAATTTTAATTTTTCTTCTTCTGTTAAATATACAGTCTCACTATTTGAACCTAGAACTAAATAACCTGCTAAATCAT
>CAZJKK010000159.1:0-3102 GCA_964546605.1 uncultured Clostridia bacterium | reverse complement strand
AACAATTACAGTTGGGTACATTGGCATAATGACGTCTGAAAAATCTGATTGTATTTTTTTCAAGGAGCTCAAGGAATGTTCAAAAAGAATTTATGACATTCCTAAATTTATATACTATGCTATTGGATATGCAATAGAGAATATTTTGGTTAAAACAAAAGTTGGGATTCAAAGCTTTATTCCTAAAAACCTTAAATCACAACAGTTTAGTATCTTTAAATATTTTAAATTAGCGGTTTCTTGATTATTCAATTTATAATTTTGGGGAAACTCAAAAATATAAATGTCAATATATTTTATTGTTATTAATTTATTTTTATAAAACCTTTTTATTTAAACTAAAGAATTTTAAATTATTAAATTTACCCTTTGATACTGTGAAAATAATTTTAATTGGTTGACAGCTTAAAAATCTTAATATATAATTAGCAATAATTGAATATTGATATTTTGGTAACAAATGTTTTAATAGGGAAAACAGTAAAAGCTGTTACAGCCCCCGCTACTGTGAAAGGTGATAATGTTCAATACCACTGTGCTATGCATGGGAAGGTGGACATTAGATGATCCGAAAGTCAGGAGACCTGCCAGGATATGTCGTTTATAGATTTTCGGGAGGATTATCTGAAATAATTATTTGTTATATAAATTTTTTGCATTTTTAACTTCCGTAAATTACGGAAGTTTTTTTATGCAAATAAATTGGAGAATGAGACTGCGTATATACATAATAGTAAAATTTCTGAGGTTAATATGGATAAATTTGTACTTAAAAACGGTAAAAAATTAAGATGCGGTTTTACTACCGGTACCTGTGCGACTGCTGCTGCAACAGCTGGTGCTTTGATGATATTTACGGGAAAAATTGTGGCAAATGTTTCAGTGAGACTGCCTAGAGGAGAAATTCTCATAATTGATATTAAGGACCCGTCTTTTAATACACATGGAGTAAGATGTTGCGTTCAGAAAGATAGTGGAGATGATCCTGATTCAACAGACGGGATTTTAATATATGCAGATGTTGAACTAGATGATTCCAGTGAAATTCGCATAGATGGAGGTGAAGGGGTAGGACGTGTTACTGAAAAGGGCTTAGACTGCCCAGTGGGTGATCCTGCAATAAACTCAGTCCCAAGAAAAATGATAACTGAAAATGTTCAAAGAATTTGTGATGAATATGGTTATAGGGGAGGAGTTAATATTGTAATATCTGCTCCTGAAGGGGAGGAGGTTGCAAAAAAAACCTTTAATCCCCATTTGGGCATAATGGGAGGAATATCCATAATAGGGACTACAGGTATTGTGGAGCCTATGAGCGAAAAGGCTTTAATTGACAGCTTAAAAGTTGAAATGCAAGTAATAAAAGAAAGAGGTTTCAATACGCTTTTGGCATTTCCCGGCAACTATGCAGAAAAATTTATAGACAGCACTCTGGGAATACGGGGTGAAAATAGTTTAAAGTTCAGCAATTATTTGGGAGAAGTTTTGGATTTTGCTATGGAGCTTGATTACAAGGAAATTTTAATTGTGGGGCATATAGGTAAAATGGTAAAAGTGGCAGGAGGCATGATGAACACTCATTCTCATAACGGTGATTTCAGAATGGAAATATTCGCTTGCTATGCAGGTTTGTATGGTGCAGGGAGCCGTGTTATTGAAGAAATATTGTCCAGTGTAACTACAGAGCAGGTTTTGGAAATTTTAATAAGAGAGAATTTATTAAAAAAGGTAATACAAAAGATAAGCGAAAGAGCAATTTTTTATATTAATAAAAGAGCAGATAATAAAATTAAAACTCAATTGATTATTTATTCAAATAATCATGGAATATTAAACTAGTTAAGGAGACTAAAATGGTACATTTTGTAGGTGCAGGCCCTGGAGCAACAGATTTAATCACAATGAGGGGACATAGACTTTTATGTAGAGCAGATGTAATAATATATGCCGGTTCTCTGGTAAATAAGGATTTGTTAAGCTATGCAAAGGAAGAAGCGGTTATTCACAATAGCGCTCATATGACTTTAGAAGACGTTGTAGATGTTATAAAAAAAGCTGAGAAAGAAAACAAGAATACAGTTAGGCTTCATACGGGGGATTCAAGTATCTACGGAGCAATCAGAGAGCAAATGGATATTTTAAAGCTTTTGAATATTCAATACGATGTAGTTCCCGGTGTGAGTTCATTTTGTGGTGCAGCTGCATCTTTAAATGCTGAATATACATTGCCTAATGTAAGTCAATCAGTGATCATAACTCGCATGGAAGGAAGAACTCCCGTTCCTGAAAGAGAAAGCATACGTTCATTTGCAGCACATAAATCAACTATGGTTTTATTTTTAAGCTCGGGATTAACAGAAGAATTATCAAAAGAATTAATTGAAGGGGGCTATGAAAAAAACACGCCTGTTGCTGTGGTTTACAAAGCAACATGGCCGGATGAGAAAATATTCAGGTGTACAATTGAAACTTTGCCGCAAACAATGAAGGATAACAACATAACAAAGACAGCATTAATATTGGTTGGTAATTTTCTTGGGAATGATTATGAAAGAAGCGAATTATATAATCCAACATTTACACATGAGTTTAGAGAGGGGATTAAATAATGCACGTGTGTATTTTCGGAGGAACAACAGAAGGGCGATTGCTAGCTGAATTTCTGAATGATTATAATATAAAAGCGGATTTATTTATTGCAACGGAATACGGGGAACAATTTATTAAAGATTTAAGCAATGTAACTGTTCATCCAAAAAGACTTAAAAAGGAACATATGATTGAATTGTTTCAAAAAAATAATTTTAATTGTGTTGTTGATGCAACTCATCCATTCGCAAAAATTGTATCGCAAAACGTTAAGGAAGCGACGGAATATTGCAATATAAAATATTACAGGATTATTAGAGAAACTGTAAAAAATGAATATGCCATGTACTACGACAGCATAGAAGATATTGTAAAATATTTAAATAATTCTAAAGGAAATATAATGCTGACTACAGGGAGCAAAGATTTAGACAAATTCACAAAAGTTACAAATTATGAGGAAAGAATTTTTGTAAGAATTCTACCCATGGAAAGTTCACTTAAAAAAGCCAT
>CAZJKK010000158.1:0-3111 GCA_964546605.1 uncultured Clostridia bacterium | reverse complement strand
TTGTTAGCATTGATACTTACTTTGAATGTATAAGCATTCTGAAGAGACTGTGCTTGTGTTGATTTTTCGGTGAATATTGGGCTAATGATTATTTCTCTTGGATTTTTCATTATTCAAATACCTCCACAGCTTTATTTAGTGCTTCTTCAGTCATGATGAGATATTTGCAATTCAATACTTCGTAAGCATATAAACCATCTGCGCGATCCATTCTGATTTGAGGAATATTGCTAAATGATTTGATGATGTTTATATCTGAACCATTAATGACCATTAGCTTTTTTCCTGTTTCTGGTGCAATTTTACCCAATAATTCAACAGCGCTTTTGGTTGATGGTTTATCAAAACTAAGTGACTCAATAATAATAACTTGCTTATCGTTTGCTTTTTCAGTCAAAGCTAATTTAAGTGCAAGTCTTTTCTTTTTACTTGGAATTACAGAATACCAATCTTTTGGTTTTACGGCAAAAGCCATACCACCACCACGTCTAATTGGTGTTCTATTATTACCCATACGCGCATTACCGGAACCTTTTTGTTTAAAAATCTTTCTTGTGCTTCCGCGTACTTCACCACGTCCTCTTTTTGCAACTGTACCTTGTCTTTGGTTTTGCAAATAAGTTTTTACAACTTCATAGAGGAGTGATTTTGGGTTATTACATGTAACAGCGAAGAGTGATTCTGGCAATTTAACAGTGCCGATTTGCTCACCATTTGCTGAATATTTTATAGCTTCTATCATTGTTACCTCTTACTATTTGCTCAAGTAAATTAGGCTATTACGATGACCAGGAACTGCGCCTTTAATCATCACAAGGTTGCGTTCTTTATCGAGCTTAACAATTTTTAAGTTCTTTACAGTAACGCGATCAACGCCAAAGTGACCAGCCATTTTGCGCCCCTTTAATACTCTTGCAGGGGTTGCGCATTGACCAATAGATCCACCGCCACGAAAGCTTTCATGGACGCCATGACCCATTTCAAAGCCACTAAAATTATGACGTTTCATCACGCCAGCAAATCCTCTACCTTTAGAAGTGCCGATAACTTTTACGATCTCATTTTCTTGGAAAATATTGAGATCCAAAGCTTGACCTTCTGAAAAGTCTTCAATATGATCTATTCTAAATTCGCGTAAATAACGATACGCTTTTGAATTGTGCTTTTTAAAATGCCCTAAAACAGGCTTTTTAACTTTTCTTTCGACTATTTCTTCAAAACCTAATTGAATAGCATTGTATCCATCTTTATCTGTTGTTTTCTTTTGCACCACTACACATGGTCCAACTTCAAGAACAGTCACAGGTACAACTTTGCCATCTTTATCAAAGATTTGAGTCATAGCTATTTTTTTACCAATTAAACCGAGCATCTCTGATCCCCCTATACTTTGATTTCCACATGAACGCCAGCTGGAAGATTGAGTTTCTTCAAAGCGGTGGTTGTTTGCGGAGTTGCATTGATAATGTCGATCATTCTTTTGTGAACAAGCATTTCATACTGGTCACGAGCCTTGCGATTACCGTGAGGTGATCTCAATATTGTATAAAGGGTACGCTCTGTTGGTAGAGGGATAGGACCCACAATTTTAGCACCTGTATCACGTGTATTTTTTACAATTTCTGCTACTGATTTATCTAATAAACGATAATCATACGCTTTTAATCTGATTCTTATGCTATTGATTTTTTCAGCTTTACTCATTTTTTCTCCTTAATCAATAACTTCGCCAACTACGCCAGCACCGATAGTTCTTCCACCTTCACGAATTGCAAAGCGAAGACCTTGCTCCATAGCGATTGGGGTGATAAGTTCTGCACTGATTGTGATATTGTCACCAGGCATAATCATTTCAACGCCTTCTGGAAGATGCAATGTTCCTGTTACGTCGGTTGTACGGAAATAGAATTGTGGGCGATAACCGTTGAAGAATGGTTTGTGGCGACCACCTTCTTTTTCTGTAAGGATATAAGTTTCGCCTTTGAATTTGGTATGAGGTTTAATTGTTTTAGGTTTAGCTAAAACCATACCGCGCTCGATATCTGTTCTGCCGATACCACGAAGTAAAACACCAATATTATCGCCAGCTTCTGCTTGCTCCATAACTTTACGGAACATCTCGATACCTGTACATACTGTCTCGATTGTCTCTTTAATACCAAGTCTCTCAACTTTATCATTGAGCTTCAAAACGCCTCTCTCAACACGGCCTGTAGCAACTGTACCACGACCAGGAATTGAGAATACGTCTTCCACTGGCATTAAGAAAGGTTTGTCAACACTACGTTCTGGTAATGGAATATAAGCGTCAACTTGTTCCATCAATTCTTTTAAGCTTGCTTCACCTTCTGGATCTCCATTCAAACCTTTTAAAGCTGAGCCCTTAACGATAGGAATATCGTCACCAGGGAAGCCATATTGGCTTAAAAGATCGCGAACTTCAAGTTCTACTAATTCTAACAATTCTGGATCGTCAACCAAGTCGCATTTATTTAAAAATACAACCATAGCTGGCACGCCCACCTGCTTTGCAAGCAAGATGTGTTCACGTGTTTGAGGCATCGGACCATCTGCTGCTGAAACAACAAGAATTGCACCGTCCATCTGTGCTGCGCCTGTGATCATGTTTTTGACATAATCGGCGTGACCAGGACAGTCAACGTGTGCATAGTGACGAGTCTCTGTTTGGTATTCTACGTGCGATGTCGCAATCGTAATACCTCTTTCTTTTTCTTCCGGAGCATTGTCAATACTATCGAAAGAGCGGGCAGCTGCACCGCCAACTTTTGCTAAATAGTTGGTGATTGCTGCGGTTAATGTAGTCTTGCCATGATCGACGTGACCAATGGTCCCTACATTGACGTGTGGCTTGGTTCTTACAAATTTTTCCTTAGCCATTTCTTTCCTCCATAGATCTAAAGCTTATTCAGCTTATCACTTCGGCAGTATATATATTTATTTCTGCCTGAATTTGACCATATTCTATAGCATAGTTTTTATGTCAACTATTTTTTTCTCTTTTTTAAAAAAATATATTAATTAAAAATATTAGTAATAAAAAAACGTACAGCATCAAACCAGTTTCCAAACTCGATTGCCTCTATCTGGTAT
>CAZJKK010000157.1:1407-3153 GCA_964546605.1 uncultured Clostridia bacterium | reverse complement strand
CGGAAATAATACCTTTGACCCTCATCTATCCGGAAATCGATTGCAAGCCTTCCATCTTCGATGTAATAGATGGAATCCTTCACAATTTTTGCATCCCGGTAACCCAGTTCGCTGTATTTCTGGAGCAGGAGCATTTTGTCGTTTTCGTATTCCTTGTCATTGAACTTCTTGCTGTTAAAGAAATTGCGAATCCTCATATCCTTGGTTTTTTTCATTGAGGCTGCAAGTTTTGAATCTTTTATGTTGTCGTTACCCTCAAAGCTGATCTGCTTGATCTTGACCCTTGATTTGCGGTCGACGGAAAAGGTCACCTGCACAGTGTTAGTGAACAGAGTGTCGTCCTGCTGCTTTACCTCTACTTCTGCCTGGGTGAATCCTTTCTCTTTGTAAAATTTCTTGATGATATCCACAGAAGAGCTTATGATGTAATCCGAAAGCTCGCCTCCCCTTCTGAGTTTGAGCCTGTCGTTGAGATCTGACTTCTCACCCGACCTGACCCCTTCGAATTCCCACCTGGAGACACGGGGCCTCTCCTGCAGGTATAGATTAAGGTAAACAGTATCCTGTACTGTGGAATCTATATAAAATGCAACATCCGAGAAAAAGCGTTGCGCCCATATCCTTTTGATTATCGATGAGAGATCATCACCCGGAATTTCGATTTTATCCCCTTTTGTAAGACCAGTAAGGGAGATCATCTGCTCTTCCCCCAAATATTTAACCCCTGTGACGGAGACCCCCCCAACAACATATGTTTTAGGAGTGTTGTAATCTACGGTGGCAGTTCTGTTTGGGATTGTATCCTGTGCCGAGGCTCTTCCGAATGAAGCGAGGAGCAATGCTAAAATAACAAGCGGTAATGATTTCATTTGCACTTTAAGACTGTAAAACTGCAAAGATAAAGTTTTATTTGTATCCAATGTCCCTTTATTTGATTTTGTTAATCTGATCTCCGGTCTTCCCGTACCGCCTTTCCCTCTCGGAATAGGTTTCAAGAGCTCTTCTAAAGTCATTTTTGCGAAAATCGGGCCAAAGGACATCGGTAAAATAAAATTCGGTGTAAGCACACTGCCACAGCATGTAGTTGCTGATCCTCTGCTCTCCGCTGGTCCTTATCAGCAAGTCGGGATCCGGCACGCCTGTTGTACTTAAAAGCGAGTCCATGAGCTCGTGTGTCAAAGGGACATCATCCTGGATTGATCCCTCCTTCAACAACATTGAATAGCGTTCGGCAGCCTGTAATATATCCCACTTACCGCTGTAACTGAGAAAAATGATAAGGGTAAGGCCATTGTTTGAAGCAGTAATTCCTTCAATTTCGTCAATCTTTGAATTGAGGGTATCGCCCAGCCGGCTTTTATCGCCAATAACACGAAATCTGATCGCATTATCCATCAATGTTTTCTGCTCCCTTATTATGGCATCTATCATCAATTCCATCAATCCGTTTATCTCACTTTGCGGACGGTTCCAATTCTCCTCGGAAAATGCAAACAGGCTCAGGTAACTGATTTTGTTTTCGGCAGCAAACTCAACAGCAGCCTTAACCGACTCCACACCGGCCTTGTGCCCCTCCAGCCTCTCCAAACCCTTCCTTTTTGCCCATCTTCCGTTTCCATCCATTATAATGGTCACATGTGCAGGTATTTTTACCATATTATCTTAATAGAAATTTAACCAGTTAATAGTTTCTTTTATCCTCTCCCCACATCAGCTTCTCTTTTAGTGCTCCAATGAAACCATCCA
>CAZJKK010000157.1:0-1307 GCA_964546605.1 uncultured Clostridia bacterium | reverse complement strand
ACCGAGAGCATAAACGGATCCTGTCTCTGGAACGAAACTTCGTTTAGTGCATAACTGCAAAAACCTTTAGGGAAAATATCTGAGTTCACAGCCAGCACACTACGTTTCTCTATATTGAAGTTACCCTCAAAAATCCTGGCAATCCATTCGTCACCACCTGGAGTTCCGGCACTTGTAAGAAAACCAAGCCTCCCAAAATTTATGCCTCCGACAGGTATTTTTTTTTCCCTTACCAGAGTAAGGGATTCCAAAAAAGTACCATCACCCCCGAAGCAAAGGAATATATCTGTCTCATCTGGCAAATCAATATGGTTGGAAAAAAAAGATCCTTCGGGAAGAGTGGTTTGGTTTTGTTTGCAAAATCTTAAATGAAATGGTTTATGGTATACAATATCCGCACCTCTGGCTTTCAATTCATTAAGGATAGAAATAAATCTTTCTGCCCAGATTTCCCTGACTTCACGTGCAAAAATTGCTATCTTCATTTTACGGGTTAACTATTTTAATCGTCAAAATTAAATAAATTTGTATCCGATATGACAAAACTAAGCGTAAATATAAACAAATTTGCCACACTCCGTAACGCGAGGGGAGGCAATCTGCCCAATGTGCTGAAAGCAGCAATGGACTGCGAAAGGTTCGGGGCCCAGGGTATAACCGTTCACCCACGTCCGGATGAACGCCATATAAGGTACAAAGATGTCAGGGACCTGAAGCCGCTACTCTCAACCGAATTCAATATTGAGGGAAATCCTATAAAATCCTTTATTGATCTGGTTCTTGAAAACAGGCCGGCCCAAGTCACATTGGTTCCTGATGCACATGATGTGATCACCTCCAACTCTGGATGGGATACAAAATCCAACAAGAAATATCTCAAGGAGATTTGTACACTTTTTAGTTCTAACGGAATACGCACATCAATTTTTGTAGACCCCGATCCTGAGATGATCCTTCATGCAGCCGATACAGGATGCAACCGGGTGGAACTTTACACCGAGAGCTATGCTGCCCTTTATGAAAAAGGAGAAAAAGAGAGGGGTATCCAGCCATTTATTATCGCCGCCGATGCTGCCATTAAGGCCGGGTTAGGACTGAATGCCGGGCACGACTTCAACCTGGACAACCTATCCTATTTCCATAAGAACATCTCTGGATTGCTGGAAGTCTCCATTGGACACGCTTTGGTATGTGACGCCATTTACCTGGGGCTTGAAAACACCATCCAATCCTATCTTAGGCAGTTAAAAAATTATTAATTATATTTGGAGTTTAAATTAAATCAAAGATGAAAAGCGCATCAATTA
>CAZJKK010000156.1:0-3186 GCA_964546605.1 uncultured Clostridia bacterium | reverse complement strand
ACTGCTTGCAAAGAACTGGAACTATGACGGTCAGTGCAGCCCCTTCCAGGCTCAGCTTATTTCTGACATGATAAAGGATGTTGAAGCTGGTAAGACACTTCCACAGAAGAAGGTTATTAACGAAGAAAAAGGTTTTGATGCAAGGACTATTACACAGGCCGACATTGATACATACGGTCTTGGAGACTAATCAAAACCA
The DNA here is from genome assembly GCA_964546605.1 of uncultured Clostridia bacterium. Taxonomy (GTDB): domain Bacteria; phylum Bacillota; class Clostridia; order Tissierellales; family Sedimentibacteraceae; genus Sedimentibacter. The sequence continues at coordinate 2,987 of CAZJKK010000156.1, read as the reverse complement.
TTACTCCGCCTATTAAGAGCGAGTTAAATTAAGTCTGTGCGATGTGAAGTATGCGGATGTTTCCGCATACTTACATCGCTGTTTAGTAAGAGACTTCTAACACTTTAAGGATGGTAACTATGCAAAACGACATCGTTTTATCAATGAAAAATATAAGTAAATCATTCCCGGGTGTTCGCGCCTTACAAAATGTGGATTTTACTCTTTGTAAAGGCGAAATTCACGCCTTAATGGGTGAGAATGGAGCCGGAAAATCAACCTTAATCAAAGTTTTAACCGGAGTATATCCAAAAGACTCAGGTCAAATCCACATAGAAGGCATTAACAAAGAAATTTCCATAAAATCGCCTCGTGAGGCTCAGAATTTAGGTATTAGTACAGTTTATCAGGAGATTACCCTCTGTCCTAATCTAACAGTTGCTGAGAATATGTTTATTGGGCGTGGCGATTACAGTTTGGTAAATTGGAGCTCTATGAAAAAGAAGGCTACAGAGATACTTACCAAACTGAATATACCAGCAAGAGCTGCTCAGCAGCTTGGCACTTGTTCGCTGGCTGTACAGCAAATGGTGGCCATCGCCCGTGCCGTCGATATGGATTGTAAGGTACTTATTCTGGATGAACCTACCTCATCACTGGACGAACAAGAGGTTGAAAAACTTTTTTCTCTAATGCGCGACTTGAAGGCCCGGGGTGTCGGCATTATTTTTATCACGCATTTTCTTGATCAGGTATACGAAATATGCGATAAAATAACCGTTTTGAGGAATGGCGAACTCGTAGGAGAATACGAAATAAAAGATTTGCCGCGGGTAGAGCTTATATCGAAGATGATGGGCAAAGTTCTTGACGAGATTTCTGAGCTACAGAATCAAAAGGTTTCAAATGTTAATACTGATGATATACCGGTTTACAATGCATCTGGGTTATCCAGTGCAGAGTGTACGAATGCTTTTGACTTCAAAATTTTTAAGGGAGAAGTTAACGGTTTTACCGGGCTACTTGGTTCTGGTCGTAGCGAAAGCGTACGAGCTATATTTGCTGCTGATAAAATCACCAGCGGCAGAATAAAGGTAGACGGGAAAGACGTTAAAATAAAAAATCCCAAGGATGCCATGGAACTTGGTATCGGGTATTTACCCGAGGACAGAAAGCAGGATGGTATTGTTGAGGATTTATCTGTACGTGAAAACATTATACTTGCACTGCAAGTAATGAAGGGATTTTTCAGACCGTTTTCCAGATCTGAGGCCGAAGCCTTTGCCGAAGAATACATAAAATTATTAGGTATAAAAACCGCTTCAATGGATACGCCCATTAAATCACTCTCAGGCGGAAACCAACAAAAGGTAATACTTGCACGCTGGTTACTCACAAATCCGAAGTATCTTATTCTAGACGAACCGACTCGTGGAATTGATGTCGGTACAAAAGTAGAAATACAAAAGCTTGTGCTCAAGCTGGCTGAAGATGGTGTCAGCGTTACATTTATTTCTTCTGAAATAGAGGAGATGCTCCGTACCTGTTCGCGGCTTATTGTTATGCGCGATCGTAATATAGTTGGTGAGCTCAGGGGAGAGGACATGACACAGGCTAAAATAATGCAAACGATAGCGGGGGAGGCAGTTCAAAATGTTTAACGGTTTAAAGAAAATAGCGAGGTCTCAATTATTTATCCCGTTGTTTGCACTCTTATTGCTGATTGTTTTTAATCTAATCAGGGATGTTGAATTTTTCTCTTTAGCCATTGTAACAAACAACCAGGGGAACACCGTTCTTTCAGGAAATATAATCAGTATATTAAACGGCGCATCGGCGGTTGCTATTTTGGCTATCGGGATGACATTGGTAACATCATCGTCAAGAGGGCAAGATATCAGTGTAGCTGCAGGGGCTGCAATAGCAGGAAGTGTTTTTGTAAGTGTGCTGCGCTCAAATGAAATTACTATACCGGTTATTATTCTTGCATTTCTGGCAAGTTGTCTCGTTTCTGTTCTGTTTAGTTTATTCAATGGAACATTGGTTGCCGTATTCAATATTCAGCCTATGATTGCAACATTAATACTGGCTTCTGCCGGACGGTCTATAGCTTATTGGATAAACGGCGGGGCAACACCCACTGTTGAAAGTCCGCTGTTAGTTAGTATCGGAGGTTTTATTCCGGGCATCCCCATACCTACACCAATTATTATCATGGTAATATTCTTGGTGTTGATTTGGCTTGTCCTAAGGTTTACTAATCTCGGGCTATATACACAAACGGTAGGAATTAACGAGAGGACGGCCCACTTAAATGGAATCAATGCTGTATGGATAAAATTAGTAGCATTTATGATACTGGGCGTTTGCGTAGCTATTGCGGGTTGTATAACTGTTGCAAGAATAGGGCTTATCAACCATGAAACACTTCTTTTAGACGTCGAAATGGATGTTATTCTGGCAGTTGCCATAGGAGGTACTGCTCTGAGCGGTGGAAAATTCAGCTTGTTCGGTTCAGTGATTGGGGCATACATAATTCAGGCATTGACAGTTACGCTTTATGCAATGAAAGTTCCTTCATCGGCGGTCAAAGCCTATAAGGCACTTGTTATTATAGCTATTGTTGTTATGAGTTCACCAATTGTAAAAGAATATGCTATTGGTCTACGTAATAAGCTGTTTAAAAAGCCGGCGAAGACCGATAATTCCGATGAAGGCTCTTTAAATAGTGTTTAAAGCCTGAAAAATAATTTATTGTATAAACTTCATTGTAACTGATTCGCCAATTGTTAAAGATATGCATTATATTGTGCGAAAAACCGACGAATAACGGAGAATTAATGATATGAAAAATGATAGGGGTTTATTTACCGGAGTATCGGAAAAAAAACGCAGGGAGCCTATTTCAAACACCAATTTACTCATGACAATAACGGTTATTACCTTCATTGGTATGTACGTACTTGCCATGTTTGTTTGGGGCGGCGGGTTTTTGAACCCTCAGCAGT
>CAZJKK010000155.1:0-3205 GCA_964546605.1 uncultured Clostridia bacterium | reverse complement strand
TCATGTTAAGGTTAAAATAAAGCCCATGACCGGCAGCGATAGAAATAACATTATATCACTTCTTATAATTCCTGATGAGCTATATGATGATTATTTAAATTCATTAAGTAAATCCACGGAATTGTTAGCGCAGGATACAGCAAAGACATTTATAACAGATTTATATGCTGTAAGCTCAAAAGAAGTTGATAACTATGAAACCATATTGCTTTCAAATTTTAAAGATGCAAAAGCTTTATCTGATGTAATCCAAATTAATGATGAGGTTATAAAATCATTAATGACTGATGAAGCATATGAAACTTTAGTGGCAAATAGACAAAATTTAAAATATGCTCAAGCAGCTTATGAAGGCAATTATACTGTTGAAGTTACAGACATTCAGCTTTCAGAAAATAAAAACAATATTAAAAAAAACGAAGCAGGTTATAATTTTCAAGTGCAATTAAAAAATATATCCCATGAAGGTACAGAGATTACAGCTGACGCAAAAGGATTAATTGAGCTAGAAATAATCAATGGAAAATGGAAGGTAACAGGGTACAAACAATTATAATCACAATACTACCAATTAAGTATTTGAAATAACAATAGAAAAAGGAGGAAAAATGGCTGCAGAATTAATTAAAGTGTACAAGGAGCAAATGCCATCTGTTCGATTGATAGGTAAGCGCTACACGGAAAGCGACAGAGTTGATGGCAGCTTTGGCTCAAAATGGGGCGAGTGGTTTGGCAATGATTGGTTTGGAAAACTGGAAAACCTAGGTGTTACGGGCGAAAATTCTGATTCATACATAGGGTTTATGAGTTGTTCCAATGATGTTTTTGAATATTGGATAGGGATGTTTTTCCCAACAGGAACAGAACCACCAGAAGGCTATAGTTTTATGGATATTCCGGCAGGGGATATTGCTACCTGCTGGCTTTACGGGAATGAAGAGAATGGGGAGTTATATGGTATGACACCATATAATATGTGTGTGGATAAAATTGTTGAACAGGGTTGGGAAATATTAGAGGATTATAGCTTTGAAAGATATAACTGCCCACGATTTACAACACCTGATGAAAAGGAAAATGTTATATTAGATTATTGTTTTTATTTAAAATAACCATTTGTATTTGCAAAAAACAGAATAGAGAGGGCTCTATTCTGTTTCCTTTTTATTGTTTGTTCTTTTTCTATGCTTTACACTTTCGTTTAATAAATATTCGATTTGTCCGTTGATGGAACGAAAATCATCCTCAGCCCAGCTGGCAAGGTCTTCCCATAGTGTTGGGGAAAGTCTTAATAAAAGTTGCTTTTTATCTTTTTCTTTTTTTTCCAATCCAATAGCCCTAATACAATGATCCGGAATTAACAATAGGTTGTGCATCCTTGTTTCCGCATAAAACTACAAGGAGATTGCTCACCATTTGAGCCTTTCGTTCTTCATCGAGCTGGACTATTTCCTTTTGACTAAGCTTGTCAAGAGCCATTTCAACCATTCCTACGGCGCCTTCAACAATCATTTGTCTTGCGTCAATTATGGCAGATGCCTGTTGTCTTTGAAGCATTGCTGCTGCAATTTCAGGAGCATATGAAAGGTGTGTAATTCTTGCTTCCATTATTTCTAAACCTGCTATTTCAACCTTAGATTGAATTTCTTCCTGCAACTTCATGGAAATTTCTTGACTGCTGCCTCTAAGTGTTTTTTCATTGTCATCCCCAAATGTATCGTATGGATATAATCTAACTATATTTCTTAAAGCTGAATCACATTGTATTGATAAGAATTCTTTATAGTTATCAACATTAAATACAGCCTTTGCTGTGTTAACCACTTTCCATACCACTACGATTCCAATGATGATTGGATTACCTAATGCGTCATTTATCTTTTGCTTGCCATTGTTTAGAGTTAATGCTTTTAAGGATATTTTTTTATTTGGCACATGTACATTAACATCTTTTACACCCTTTTCAAGGGAGGCTTCAGCTGAAAATGAAGCAGTAGTTGCTTTTGCGGAACTGTTATTTACTGCTGATACGAAAGGATTAACAAAATAAAAGCCTTCGCCCTTTAATGTACCGTAATATTTACCAAACAGTGTTAATACTAAAGCTTCATTTGGCTTTAATATTTTAAGTCCTGCAAATATTATTGGCCCTACTAAAAAGGCATACAATGCACTGATTACTAAAAATGTAACTCCTATAAAAACAGACTTTTCGCCTCTGTCTAAATAAACTATACTATAAATAAATAGAGCTATAGCTGCTAAAATAAGTATTATGTTTATTATTAAAACAACCATTCCATTTTCTGCTTTTGGAGTTATTTCTTCATTATGAAGCATTTTTTCCTTGTTTAAATTTGACATATTAACCACCTCATTTTCATATTATTAAAATGATATTAAAATGATATCACAAACATATTATATTCCCTTGTTATAGAAATGTCAATTATTATTTTAAATTTTGTTGAATGCTTTAATTATACAAAGTAGGCTATTACAAATAACTCATGGATTAATTTATAATATATTGGGTATATAGTAAATATATTTTACTATTGGAGGTATTTATGCGAGTAATTATTATTGGGGCTGTGGCAGCAGGCACATCTGCAGCTACAGAAATAAGGAGAAACGATAAGCAAGCAGAAATTGTTATTTACGATAAAGATAAATATATTTCCTATGCAGGTTGTGGCATGCCATATTACATTAGCAATGAATTTACGAATTTCAATGAGCTGGTTCCAAGAAATCCTGAATTTTTTAAAACGAAAAACAATATAAATATTTTAATTGAACATGAAGTACTAGATATTGATACTGACGAAAAGCAGATTACAGTTAAAAATATTTTAACAGGGGAAATATTCAAGGATTTCTATGATAAGCTTGTTATAGCAACAGGAGCAACCTCAAGCTTGCCTGAAATTAAGGGAGCAGATAGAGATAATGTATTTCTTTTAAGAAATATAAATGATACAAATAACATTAAAGCATTTGTTGAAAAAAATAAACCTAAAAAAGCTGTAATCATAGGAAGCGGATTTATAGGTATGGAAATGTGCGAAAGCTTTAAATACCTTGGAATGGAAGTCACTATGATTGCCAGGTCATCAATTTCAAAGGGTATAGACAAGGATATGAGCATTTATATTGAAAACTACTTAAGAGAAAAAGGAGTTACAGTCTATACTAACACCCC
>CAZJKK010000154.1:0-3445 GCA_964546605.1 uncultured Clostridia bacterium | reverse complement strand
TGAAGTCCGAAATGGTATATGTCTTTCTGTTGTCCGGATTTGCCAGCTCGTTGTAACCGTGGCTTGCCGATTCAGCACCCGATTTCTTGAACAATAATGGCGCAAATTCATACAAGCACCGGCGCCAGGTTTGCCACTCATGGGCTGTCTGCGGAGAGACAAAAAACCGGGTGTTAATGCCCGCCATCTTAAGAGAATCGGTATTGGCCTTTGGGTTCCCGCCGAATCCTCCCCGCGTGTTTTCCAGTTCACGACTGCCATAGCCCACAAAAACCAGCTTCACCTTTTCTTTAAATCCCGGAGTCCGGTTCATATCGGCCATCGAGATGCTTCCCCCGCTGAAGAGACCGATGTGAGAAAATGTATTGAGGTTTGCCAATGTGATTACCCGGGTCTGCATGCCTCCCATAGACAGGCCGGCCATGGCCCTGTGCGGTTGGTCGGGGAGGGTACGGAAGTTGGCATCTATGTAAGGAATTACATCATCAAGCAACGTGCGCTGAAAATCATCGAAATGGAAACCGCCCCCATTGGGGAAACGTTCAATCTTACCGGAAATACCTCCATTTTCCATTACAATGATAAAAGGCACCGTTTTCCCTTCTGCCAGAAGGTTGTCCATAATCAATCCGGCACGTCCCTGGGCTCCCCAGCCGCTTTCGCCTTCGCTGTAGCCGTGTTGGAGATAGAGCACAGGATAACGCCGGGTAGGCTCCTTATCGTACCCGGGCGGCGTATAAACAAAGCTGTGTCGGATGGATTGGGTCGTTTTTGAGTAATAGAGAAGTTCGCGCAATTGCCCGTGCGGAACATTCTTCAGAGCATAAAAATTCTGGTCTTTGGCCGGAATCTCTATGTGGTTCCGCCAGGCACCCGAACCAAAGATGTAGGTACTGCCAGGGTCGGGTACCTCTGCGCTGTCTATCACCAATCCGTAGTAGTGGTTACCCTCGTCTAACGGTTCCGAAACACCGGTCCAGAAACCCTTGTCGTCTTTTGTCATGGGGTATTTCTTGCCACTGATATCAAGTTGGATATTCAGGGCGTCCGGTGCGTAAATCCGGGCTTTTACACGGCCTTCGGAATTCACCTGCGGATACTCTTTCCCCATTTGGTTGGTGGAGGCGGGCTTGAAGTCCTCCTTTATGACTGCTGCACTGTTTTGCGCCACACAAAAGGGTGTGGCTGCAACAGTAAACAGAAAAATGAATAACAATCGGTTAATCATTCTGTTTGGATTGGTTAGTAGTAGTTTACTTTAGTTACGATGTATCCAGGTTAATGTATGCCAAAGCTTTTCAAAAGGCCCTTGCCCGTACTTGCTAATGCATAATTTGCAAAAAGAGAGTTGGAGAATAAACAAAAGCACTCCTATACCTAAACTTACTGTGCTGCCAATATGAACACCTATTCCCAGACCGTAATTGTAAAAGACAAAACTGCCCACTATCGATTGCGTAATATATGCCGTTAGGCTCATACGTCCGCAGTACCTAAGGCCTCCGGCAATTTTTCTGAATAGTTGGGTGTTATACAAAAGTATAAAAGAAGAGATCAGAAAAAACGTAAAAGCAAAATTTCCATACATGGAAACAATATTATAGATGGTATCCCTATGTATTTTTAGTTCGAAGAAGTCTTTGAAGTTCAGCTTAAGAAGATAGAAAGGAATAAAAATCATTATAGAAATCAACAAAGTCCTGGTCCAGAATGCGTTGTTCTCTGTGGAATGCGAGAAGAGTTGCTTTTTTTCTATCCAATAACCCAACACAAACAGACCCACTGTTTGAACCATCCTGCCTACGTTATAAGACCATATCAGGGAGGCTTTATGTCCGTACAGGGTATTTGTGGTAAATAATTGAATAATAGACTCACTTAGTTGTCCTTCTCCGACCAATCCCCAATATTTTCCGTCATTCATCTGGGACGCGACGTGGGTATTATCCACTACATAGTATAAGTAGTGCAACCATTCAATGGGTTGTAGAAGTAAGAACAGAGCAACATAAAGTAAGTGCTGAGTTGTAAGATTTCTCACAAAGAATAATAACGTTCCAAGAAGTGCATACATCATCAATACTTCGCCCGGAAAAAACAATCCGTTGAGTACAGCAAAACCGGCCAATAATACCATCCGCCATAAAAACCGGTAGCCAAAATCTTTATTCTGGTCTCTCTGTTTACGCATCATCAAGCCAAACGTGAAGCCGAAAAGAAGAGCAAATATGGCGTAGGCCTTGCCTGAAAACAAGAAGAACAGACTATCCCAAATAGATGAATCCAAATTGCTTAGCCAGGCCGGTTGTGACGTTAACTCGGGGTATACAAAAAGATTAAAGTGTTCTATACTGTGTAGAAGCAAAATACCCATTATGGCAAATCCCCTGAGGCTGTCAATGACTTCTATTCTGCTTTTACCCTCTTTTTTATTTTCCATTACTATCTTGTTTAATCGGTGTTAATAGGTTAATTCGATGGATGTTCTATGCAAATGTTCCAGACGCTGTGCGTTACAATCGCTACAGCGTCTTTCTTCTTCCCCGGCTGGTGATTTTGGATGTTTTGTGAAAACCTTTCAGGAATGCCAAAATAGTAATATTCCGAATAGGTTATTCTTGTTGGCCGTTATATTTACATACAAGCACAGTGCCTCCGGTTGTGAAGACACTGTGCTTTTGTAATCGGGGAAGGGATTTTATGAAGGCCGTTCGCCGTAGGAGAGGAGCAGAAGGAGAAGTATAAAGAGGAGGGAGAGCCAGCAACCGATGTAGTGGGTGATGGGCAAGGGAATGATGAAGAAGGGGGCGGAGAGGAGTTGCATGGCGCCTGCCATCAGTTTAACATTGCGGTAGGTAAAGGAGGCGCGGAAGAGTCCGATACCAAAGAGGATGCCGTTGAGCCCCATAAGAGCAATGAGGAGTTGTTGCAGAATGTCGGCGGGGCCAAAACTGTCGGTAAACAGGTTTAGGATAAAGGAGAGAGGTGTGGTAATCAGGATGATTACAGAGGCAAATTTCAGGATGCCGTTCCGGCTGCGTCTGGCGTGGTCGAAAAATCCAAAGTAGAAGAGAAATCCGGTGAGAAGAAAAAGAATGGAGAGGGCGAAGCGCCAGTTTAGCGAGAGGGTGGTGATGGGCAGTAAGGGTGAGTAGACAATCCAGGAGAGCAGATACAAGATTCCGATAATGAGGTGGCCGCGCACAGTGGCTGCCGAATAGAGAGGTACAGGGTTTTCCTGCGCGGCCGCTTCGTCGGTTTCGGCCAGTATCTCCTGCGGGTCGAGCCGAAGGGTTTGGGCGATGAGCCGGAGGGTGGAACCGCGGGGAATGACTTCGCCCGACTCAATCCGTTGGATGGTGCGGATATCAATCTGGCAGAGATCGGCCAGTTCCTTTTGGGTGATGGCTTGTTGATTGCGGGCTTCGGCAATCTTCTTTCCGAG
>CAZJKK010000153.1:1928-3449 GCA_964546605.1 uncultured Clostridia bacterium | reverse complement strand
AATTTTATGAAAGTTGCGGATTTGAAGCCGTACCCTTTGGATATAATGGGAACGGCATGAGAATAAAAATTGAAAAATAATTATTCAAGTTCCAATTTGGATGAAATAATCAAGATTTATTAAGGCATGGACAAACTAATGTGAATAAACTATCAATATTCATAAAATACGTCACAACAGCAATAATTACGACCTTCATTCTTCAAATGATAAAAGTTTTATATTAGGTAATAGCTTATGGTTTATTTCATTTATATTATACATTTGGCAATTTATTTTACTTGATGATTCAAAAAGGAATTCTATAATAGCGTCTATATCACAACATTATGCTCTTGGTTTTGTAAGTATTAGCAGTATGATTATAGGTTTTTTTACTAATACCATTGATAGTAAAATGGTTGCAATTTTTTCATATCTAATTATGTTAATAGTTTTCATAATAGGTTTTTCATATAGTTCTAAAAATACATATTTAAATTCAAATTAGAAGAATATATTTTTTATTGCAACACATTTAAGTTATATGTTCATTTCGCATTATTCACAGCAATATGTTAATAAGATAAACATACTTTGGGAGGTTAAATGAAGGAACTTTGGGATATCTTAGATGAAAATGGTAATAAGACAGGGCGATTATGTGAACGAGGTACCCGTATGTATAAAGGTGAATATCATCTTGTTGTACAGGATTGGATAAAAAATAGCAAAAATGAGTTTCTTATTTCACGCCGATCAAACAATGGCATATCGTGGAGTGGATTATGGCAAACAACAGGTGGTGCTGCTGTTGCAGGTGACAACAGCCTTAAAACAGCACTAAAGGAAACGAGAGAAGAGATCGGGATAATGCTTGATCCTAAGAATGGACAACTTTTCAAACATTATAGTGAGCCACGCAAAAATGATAGCGGTGGTGTTTTCATAGATGTTTGGTTGTTTCGACAGGACTTTGATATTTCAACAGTTGTCCTTCAGCCAGAGGAAACTTGTGATGCTATGTGGGCAAGTAGTGAAAAAATCAAACAAATGATTTATGATGGATATTTTATACCACCGCAAGAAGCCTACCCGTATATAGACGAAATTTTAATAAATAATCAATGAAGAAATTTAAGAAAGGAAATTGATTTGTATTTGTTTAATAGGTAGATTGAATGTTAAAGAAAACAGTGTTATTTATTATTATTGTATATTTGATTTTGATTGCTTTTAGTAATATTTATATAAAACCCTATCGACATATTGGAAATGAAGAATTAAAAATCACCAAATGGAACTATGCACTAGATGAAATAGAGCCAAATAAAACAAAGATATCTTACAGCGTAACTCTGTCTAATGTAAGCAATGGTAATATTTTAATAAAGACTCTTGAGCCAGAATATAAAGCTGAAATATTAAAGGATATAGAATATGAAGATGTTATTGATGTTAAAAAAGAAATAATCCCCAATGAAGAACTGGAAATAAGTTGGGATATACTTATAAATAAGAATGAAATGACAATTAAAGAAA
>CAZJKK010000153.1:0-1828 GCA_964546605.1 uncultured Clostridia bacterium | reverse complement strand
AATAACTGCTAATACTCTTGAAATTAATGTACCTGCCCAGAAATCTTTAGAAAAAATAGGTTTTAAATTAGAAGGAATAGAAAGGAAAGCTATTTACCTTAATGGTAAAAAATATTCAAGACTTAATTATGCAATATTAAAAGAAGAATATTTAGAAAATAATATATAAATAAAAGGATGAATGTTTAGATGGAAATAAGTGTTATAAAAGTATGCAATGTAATAATTGCTAGTATAAAAAACAATGAAATATTGATAAAAGATGTTGAATCTGCTTTAGATTTAATGGCAACTGTAAGATATGAAACAGATTGCGATCGTATAATAATTAATAAATCTGCTATATCTGAGGATTTTTTTAATCTTAGCACAAAATTAGCCGGAGACATACTACAAAAATATATTAATTATCAAATGAAAATAGCAATTGTAGGGGATTTCTCTGTTTATAACAGTAAGAGTTTAAGAGATTTTATTTATGAATGCAATAATGGAAAAGATATATTTTTCTTGCAGGATGAAAATAAGGCAATTGAAAAGTTAAGCACAGTTTAAGTTATAATTTTGAGGTTAAATGATATGGACAAAATATTCATACCTAATAACATATATGAAATAATTAAGGACATGCCATATTCAATAGATGTAATTGGATTGTCAAACTCACATGTGATTTGTTTTGATGATATGATTTTAAAAATTGAAAAACAAAATGAAGAATCAGATAATGAATATATAATGATGAAATGGCTTGAAGATAAACTTCCTGTCCCAAAGGTTTTATATTCTATGAAAGAGAATGGAATAAACTTTTTGCTAATGAGCAGGATTCAGGGCAAAATGTCGTGTTCAACAGATTTACTCGAGAACCCTAATCATCTAGTAAAATTACTAGCAGATGGCTTAAGAATGCTTTGGAATGTGGATGTTTCAAAATGTCCATATAATAGTTCAATTGATAATAAGTTAAGACAAGCAGAAATTATTGTTCAAAGTAACCTTTGTGATATGGAAAATGTTGAGCCTACAACATATGGCGAAAGTGGATTTGAAAATCCTGAAGCACTTTTACAATGGTTAAAAGATAACAAACCAGATGAGGAGCTTGTTTTTTCTCATGGCGATTTTTGTCTACCAAATATTATTATTGAAGATGACAAAATAAATGGATTTATAGATTTGGGACGAAGTGGTATTGCAGATAAATATCAAGATTTAGCCCTTTGCTACAGAAACTTACAGCATAACTATGATGGAAAGTATGGTGGAGGAGTATATGAAGGTTTTGATGCCACAATTCTTTTCAAAGAGCTAAATATAGTGACAGATTGGAATAAAATTAAGTATTATATTTTGCTTGATGAATTGTTTTAGTTAAATGTAAGTTATATGTGATTTTTATAGTGGGTTATTTATAGTGATAGAAACTGGACAGTTTTGTTTATTGGGGGAGCTTCGGGAACAGGCAAATCAAGTATAGCTTATGAAATTGCCCGATACTATGGTGTGAATGTCTTGGAGGTAGATGATGTCTGCCTATCTGTAGAAATAGTCACTACAAAAGAAAATTTTCCTTCAATACATTACTGGAATTCCGGTGTAAACTGGAAAGATGTTGGAGTTAATTCCAATGTAAAATGGCTTATTGATGTAAGTAAAGAAATGATTCCTGTATTGAAAGGGCTTGTAAGCAGGCATATTGATGATAAATTACCTATTATTATTGAAGGCGATTTTATAAATCCTGAATTCACAAAATCTTTTCGGAGCCCAGAAGTAAAGTCGATTTTTGTACAAGAATCAGACAAAAATCAAATATTGCAGAATT
>CAZJKK010000152.1:0-3477 GCA_964546605.1 uncultured Clostridia bacterium | reverse complement strand
GGAGCATATGAGCTTATAGAAAAAACTTTGGAATATTACAGTGATTTATCTCCTTTAGTTGTAATAGCCCTAGCCCCACCATACTATCCAAGCACCAACAACTCAATGCTAGAAAGTGGGAACAAAATAAATGAACTTATAGCTGAAATGGATAAATTTTCAAAAGAAGAATGTAATTTAGGTATATATACTCAAAATTACTATACAGGTATATCTGATTTAAGCTATGCATTATTTACAGGAGACAATGAGGTTGTAGATTATATAAAAGATAACATGATTTTTTGGGGGGACATGTACTATATTCCATTAGACATTATAAGGGAGCTTTCCATGCCTGTATTAAATGTGGGACCTTGGGGAAGAGATTTGCACAAATATACTGAAAGAGTCCATAAAAAAGATTTGTTTGAAAATGTACCAAAACTGATAGATTTTGTTGTAAAAAATATGCTTTAGAAGTATGTTATGAATAGGTAAATATAAACATTGTTAATATTTTAATTTTATATAGAAAAATATGCTTATATAGTATATAATTTAAGAAAGTATTTATATAATGATATTATTACAATATTTGGAGGTATTTAATGAAAGTAAAAGTCTGTGTAGGTTCAAGCTGTACATTGTTAGGTTCTATGAATATATTAGACCAGCTTGATGATTTAAAGGATATTATTGGCGAAGACCCTGATAACTATAGGGGAGAGGAGCTGGAAGTAGAAGCTATAAAATGCTTGGGATATTGTAAGAATAACGAAAAGGTGGCACCTGTTGTAGTTATTGATGAGGAACCCTTATTTAACGCTACAGGTCAAACTGTAATGGAGAAGGTTGTTAAAAGATTAAGAAAATAATTAGAGACTAGTTAAATGACTAGAAGATACTTGGAGGAATAAAGTTACATGAAAGAAAGTTACGTTGATCTCATTAGTATTAGGAGGCAGGTATTTGCAAAGATTGCCAAAATGGCATATGACGGCATTGATTTAAGTGAATTAGAAAATGCAGCTTTTGAAATATTGCCAGGCGAGGTAGCTACTTATAGAGACAGCATATTTAGAGAAAGAGCAATAGTTGAGGAAAGACTAAGGCTAACAATGGGATTAAGTGCTAGAAAACCAACAGAATACCACAGAGTTACTGATGGCATTAAGGAAGTTGATGTGGATAAATCTCAATTTGATGAGCCATTAATAAATGTAATAACTCATGCTTGTGAAAAATGTCCTACAAAAGCATTTTTTGTGACAGATAATTGCAGAAAATGTTTGGCTCACCCTTGTACTAATGTATGTCCTACAAATGCAGTTTCCATAGGAAAGAACAGAGCAATAATCGATCAGGAAAAATGCATAAAATGCGGCAGATGCAAGGAAACATGCCCATACAGCGCAATTGTTCAATATGACAGACCTTGTGCTGCAGCATGTGGTGTGAACGCCATAGGCAGTGATTATTTAGGCAGGGCAGAAATAAACAGAGATAGATGTGTATCTTGTGGTGCTTGTCTTACTCAGTGTCCATATGGTGCTATTTCAGATAAGTCTCAAATATATCAGCTTATAAAAGCTATTAAATCTAATGATCATATGTATGCTATTATAGCACCTTCATTTTTAGGACAGTTTGGTCCCTTAGCTACACCGGTTCAAATATTTGAAGGTATCAAACAGCTTGGATTTAAGGATGTTGTAGAAGTAAGCTTGGGAGCTGATATTACAACTCTTAGAGAAGCGCATGAATTTCTTGAAAAGGTACCGGAAGAAATTCCTTATATGGGAACAAGCTGCTGCAATTCTTGGACAATTATGGTTGAAAAGCTGTTTCCAGATCAATACAAATATATTTCAGACTCAGCCTCTCCAATGGTTGAAACTGCAAAGTATATAATAAACAAAGATCCCGATGCAAAAATAACATTTGTAGGACCTTGTATTTCTAAGAAATTAGAAGCTTTAAGGGAAAGTGTTAAGGATTATGTTCATTTTGTTATAACTTTTGAAGAGCTTATGGGTATGTTTGTTGCTAAAGACATAGAGTTATCGGAAATAGAGGTATCTAAAGAAATTCAGGATGCATCAACATTAGGTCGTGGCTATGCCATAGCCGGTGGAGTTGCCGATGCAGTAAAAAGAACTGCTTTAGAAATAGACCCCACAAGAGAAATCAATGTGGAGGGTGCATCAACCTTAAGTGAATGTGTGAAGCTTATGAGATTAGCTAAAGCAGGAAAAAAGAATGGATACTTGCTGGAAGGTATGGCATGTCAGGGCGGATGTATTGCCGGTCCCGGAACATTGGCTTCATTCAATAGAGTTAGAAAGGCTGTAAATGACTTTAAAAACCAAGCAGCATGCAAATCTCCTCTAGACAATGAAATAATTGATGAAAAGCTAAGGATAAAATAATAAGAATTATAAATAGAAGGCATGGAACATAAAATTGTTTCATGCCTTTTTTCGTTATAAGGATTCATTAATTTAATTGCTTGAAAATATTGTAATTTTATTGTATAGTCTCTATAGGAAATTTTAATTTGGAGGCAGAATTGAAGAAAGCATCTATTGTTAGGCTTTATTTAATTTTTGGAATATTTTCAATATTCAGCAATGTGGCTCATCCTGTTACACCAACCATGTTTATAGATAAGGGCTTTGGAGATTATCTCTTTGGAGTATCCTTTGCGGCTATGTCGCTATGCTATTTTATAGGGTCATTTATTTGGGGTTTTTTTGGAGACAGGTATGGGCATATAAAGGTAATGTCAATTACAGGACCAATATACGGTTTTGCACAGCTTTTATTTGGTTTGACCGATACAGTCACTATGACCATTATAGCAAGATTCATTGCAGGCTTTTTCAGTTCAGGCTTTTTCGTGTGCAGTTTGGCATATTTAGTTAACCTTACTGATAAAACGAGCAGAGGTCGAAACATGAGCTACTATGTAGCTATTAATTCAGTGGGAGCTGCATTTGGATATTTTGTAGGTGGAATACTTGGCACCATTTCAATAAAAGCTGTATTTATATTGCAAATGGTAGTAATAGTACTTAACGGCGTCTTAACATATTTAATTCTTAGTGATTCCTCGGTAGACAATAAGTTTGTTTCAACACATTCTCTTAATCCATTCAAGGCATATAAAGATATACATGGAGAAATGCCCAGTTTATTATTAACATTTTTAACAGCGGTTTTATTAACAAGCTTTGCTACAACTGCCTATGACAATGCATTTAATTATTATTTAAGAGATGCACTAAATCTTTCTTCGTCCTACAACGGAATAATAAAGGCCATAATAGGAATTGTTACATTGACAGTGAATTTTACAATTAATATATATATTGAAAAATATACAAATGCTAGAAAATCACTCATAATTGTGCTCTTCTTATGCGGATTATCGGCATTGGTAGTACCGTATATTCCACCATTATATCCGTTTTTTGTTGGAAACATAGTGTTTTT
>CAZJKK010000151.1:0-3512 GCA_964546605.1 uncultured Clostridia bacterium | reverse complement strand
TTAGTAATTTAGTAAATAAAGGAGCAATTATGAAAATACCTACTATTTTAAAACATAAACCGGTTATAGTATCAGAGAATTATGAGAATGTTGATGGAAGAAATGCATACAATTCAGATGCTAAGGGTCTTTCTTTGGGACTAGCCCAGTGGAATGACAGAGGCAAGGTGGATATATCAGCTAAAGTTTGGAGGTATACTGGAGAAAAGTGGTCTAGGCAGTCAGAGGAGTTACCCCTTCACAGAGTGTTGGATTTAACTATATTAGTGTGCAGAGCTATTTTATATTTTAAAGATGCATATAGATTTAAAAAGTTATATGATCCGGACAATACCCGAATTGACAGAATTGGTCTTCAAGGAGATGCAATGACTGTTGAAGTGTGTACGGATAATGAAAAAATAGATGAAGACATTAAATTATTTAATCAAGCATTAAGCAATGATGGTGAAATTATTGGTGAAAGA
Source organism: uncultured Clostridia bacterium (assembly GCA_964546605.1). Classification (GTDB taxonomy): domain Bacteria; phylum Bacillota; class Clostridia; order Tissierellales; family Sedimentibacteraceae; genus Sedimentibacter. The sequence continues at coordinate 3,045 of CAZJKK010000151.1, read as the reverse complement.
CTAAGGACTCTTTCCAATATATTAAAGGAAATGGGATACAATTAATAAGAAATATGCAATAAGGATGTGAAATACATGGATCGAAAAAAAGAATTAAAAGATATGTACAAGCAAATGAAGACCGAGATGGGTATCTTTATTATAGAATCTAAACTAAACAATAAATATTATTTAGAAACAACACAAAACTTAAAAGGGAAAATGAACAGTGTTAAATTTCAATTAGAGCTGGGGAGCTTTAGAAATAACGAGGACTTACAAGAAGATTGGAAAAAGCAGGGTTCAAAGAATTTTGAGCTTAAGATTTTAGAAGTGCTTGAATATGACAAGGATGAATCAAAAACAGATTACAGTGAAGAACTTAAAATTATGAAAACAATATGGGATGAAAAACTGAGAATCCAAAGTAAACAACCATATTAGACAGGAGAAAATATGAGCTTAATACCAATAGATGCACATTCATCATGGGATAGGTTTTTAACTAAGGAAGTACGTGATGAATTAGAAATTATTGAAGAAAAAATAGGTAATAATATTAATCCCCATCATGATAATGTTTTAAGATTTATGAAAAATAATTTAAATGAAATAAAGGTAGTAATTTTAGGTCAAGATCCATACCCGGAGAAAGGAAGGTCTACTGGTCGCGCTTTTGAAGTTGGAGATTTAAAATCTTGGAGTCAAAAGTTCAGACAGGTTTCTCTTAAAAACATTATTAGATTAATATATAAAAATTATAATAACATTGATAATTATAATGAAATTTTAAAATTTTCAGAAATCCAATATGAAATTGAAAATGGAAGATTTGATATTCTACCCCCCGATAAAATATTTAAATCATGGGAAAAACAAGGAGTTTTATTACTAAACACATACCTTTCTGTTGAGCCTGGCATAACAGGAAGTCATATATCCATATGGGAGCCATTTAGTGTAAAGCTTTTAAATTATATATCTGAAACTAACAGTGATATTCGTTGGTTTTTATGGGGCAAGCAGGCTGAAGACAAAAGCAAATATATAAAACAAGGAATGTTTTATATAAGCAGGCATCCAATGATGTGCTCAGAAAAATATGAGGATGATTTTTTAAGAAACAATTGCTTTAAAGATACAATGAGCATAATAAACTGGTTAGGTTAATATAAAAAGAAATATAGCGTCTAACAAAGAATGACTTATTAAATAATAAAAAGTCCTAGATAAATATAATAATTTCTAGGATTTTTTATTTATTTTTATCAAATTTGACCATTTTTCGAATTTGTGATATAATCTATATAACATGACAAAGATATCCCTACTTATTTAGTAGCGGTATCTTTTAATATTACAATGTTATTGGTACATAATTCAAAGGAGGTATGTAACTTGGAGTATGTTGGAGAATTAGTAGCACATAAGATTTTTGGTACGGGTAAAATTGTTGAATTCAATGATACATTTATTGTAGTGAAGTTTGGAAATGATTCACAAAAGGATTTTGTATTTCCAGATGCCTTTGATTCCTATTTAAAGTTAGAAAATCAAGAGTTATCTAAGCAAGTGGAACAAAAGTTAGTTGCTTATAGGCAAAAAGAAGCTGAAAAGAAAGCAAAAGAACTGGAACACAAAATGGAAGCATATAAATTAAGGGTTTTAAAATCAGAATTAGAAAATTCGAAAAAAAATAAAGTTAAAACAACGGATTCTAATATTGCTTTTAAGTGTTTTTATTGTGACGGAGGAAAAAGTAACAATAGTATAGGGTTTAAGTTTGTTTGCAGTGATGAAATGATTAATTATAACATTAATATTGCGAAAAATAAGGTGTGCAGTTCATCCTCGTGCAATTGTTATGAGTATTTATCCGGAAATATATCAAGAGAAGATCTTGAGGATAGATACAATAATTATGATAACTTTTGTTATGAGAATAAATTATTAAATCAATGGCGTGCGTTTCCTGATATAAGCTTTATTGAGAAAAAAGGAGCAAAGGTTAAGAATTTAAAGAATGTAAATCCTGGAAGTCTGGTTTTATTATCAACAGTGTTGCCTAATGAGAAGGAAAAGGACAGAATAATTTTTGGTGTTTATCTGATGGAAGATGACTATAGTATTGATTATAATACTAAAGGATTTTTAGGAGCAAACCAGAAATATAAAATTGAATTATCCTTTGAAGAAGCTAAAAAGGTTAAGTTTTGGGATTATTATTTTAATCCAAAGAATCCTGAAAAAATAGCTAACAGCAGCACCACATACAGATATTTTGATGATGTTCAAGCTTCTCAAGTGTTGGAAGCCATAAGTGAAGTAAAGAAAGGCACTCCTGATGAAACAGCAGCAACAGAAATTTTACAACGTTATTGTGACATAAAAAAAATAGATGTTAATTCTTTAGCAGCACCAAAAGGGGCGTTGCGGGTACAAAAGACTACTGCTTAACTTAATTAAATAAATTTGTAAGTTCTTAAAGCCAAGATTAGCGTCTTGGTTTTTTTATGCCTTTATGAATCTTATTATTAGGTATAAAATTACATATAATAAACAATATGGATAATGGTGAAGAAATTGAAATACCAAATTAATTAGAAAATCTATATAATATAACTTTGACATTCTGTACAATGACAAAATTAATTAACCATGCCAATAAATATTAAGATTTGTTAAGAAGTGTATTATTCATTGATATTTCAGTAATTGCAAATTCTGACAAAATTAGACAATGTTCGTAAATGTGTATTTTCTAATATATACATCGTTTTGGGCACAACATGTTGTGGTATATTGACATGAATTAAGCTTTTTGCTACAATATGTAGTATCGTATAATAATGAGTGAGGGAGATAGGGGTAATGATAAAAATATTAAAGAGAACCGGAAACTTTGTAGACTTCAATAGTGACAAAATATCCAATGCAATCATGAAGGCAATGAAGGAAACAAAGGATGGTGTTGATGAGGAATTAGCTAAGGAAATAAGCCTAAAAATACAACAAGAAATAGAGAATAAAAGCTTTCCCATACCAGTAGAAGTAGTACAGGATATG
>CAZJKK010000150.1:0-3567 GCA_964546605.1 uncultured Clostridia bacterium | reverse complement strand
ATATCCACATCACCACGAGTAAATGCGTCTTGATTTTCGCTTTTTATCTTTTTATACGGCTTAATTCACGTAAACAGTTACTTTTACCACAACAAAAAGACATAGAGTAAGTGTCTCTATAACGAGAGCTATGCTCACGCTATTATGTTAGTCTTTTTAAGAAAAGTTCAATTTTTAATGATCTGATTTAAGTCCTGCTCCACACATAGGAATTAAAGCATCTGAAATATTTCCCTTTAACTCACAATATTTCAAGTAAGCAGCATATGTAGCAGCAGTTGTATGCTCGCAGTAAACACCTTTTGCAGCAAGAATGGCTCTTGCTTCCAAAATACGGTCTTCTGGTGCTGTAATTATTACTATGTTATGCTTATATGTGCATTCTAAAATTTCTTCTCCACGCATTGGTTCACCAATAGCAATTCCTTCTGCCATTGTTGGTTTTGGAGTTATTTTAGCAGGATAATTTCCTTTACTTATAACTGCCTTTGCAAATGGATCACAATATTCGCTTTGAACTGCTATGATGTTTGGCATTTTATCAATTACATTGCTTTCTAAAAGCTCTTCTAATGCCTTCACTATACCTATAAACAATGTACCATTTCCTAAAGGAACAAAAATATTCTGTGGAATCCTTCCCAATTGCTCATACACTTCATAAATATATGTCTTAGTTCCCTCATAAAAGAAAGGGCTATACACATGATTGGCATAATATATTCCTTCTTTATCTACCTTTGCTCTGCATGCATTGGCACAATCATCCCTGGTGCCGGGAACAACATTCACTTTTGCATTATGGGATTTAATCATATCAATTTTCTTTGGAGAAGTACCTTCAGGAACAAAAATCTCACAATCAATGTTTGCCTTGCCACAGTATGCTGCAACTGAGTTTCCTGCATTGCCGCTTGAATCCTGTACAACTGAGTCAATTCCGATTGCCATGCAATGAGCTATTAAAACTGCAGCACCTCTGTCCTTAAATGATAGTGTGGGCATGAAATAATCCATCTTTAACAATACATCCTCATTAAACTGTATAACAGGTGTCATGCCTTCTCCAAGGCTTAATTCCCTCCACTGCTCCCCTTCTAAAGGCATGAAGGCTCTATATCTGAAAATACTCCAAGTATCCTTATCTATTAAAGAAAGATCAAATTTTGGAGGTTTGTAATCTAATTTCCAAAGTCCTCCGCAATTGCATTTTGATTTTCTTGTAGTTACCTTTTCTGTTATACCACATTTTGAACAAATATATTTCATGAATGCACCTCCGCCATGTCCTTTATTTTCCCCACTATATTTTGGTTCAACTTTTTTCATAGATATCCTTTCTAAATTTATAAAAATAAGTATAACGTATTCCATGTTCATAATTTATTTTGCCATGCATTTATTATAATCTAAAATAATAATTCATACAAGAATAATACCCCTATTAGAATTCTAATAAGGGTATAGTGAATTTAATTTATCTTATTGGGCAAATTCCTGAATCACAGCCATCATTTCCTACATCCAGTTCTTCTTCCTGAACTTCATACTTACTAAGCAATGAAGGAATAAACGGCTTCATTTCGCTTCTTAATTTGTTGTATTCTTCCTCTGTAATTGACTCATAAGGCATGAGCTGGTAGAAGCTGTCGTCTAATGACAAGAATGAAAGTGCAACCACATCATCCCAATTGTCCCAAACCCATTGTTCTACTTGTTCCCACTCATTATCTCTAACATGGACTGTTATAGAGCAGTTGTGGTCAACGTAATTTTCCATGAACATTTTATAGTTTTCAAGCTGTTCAATTGCAGTAACATCGTACTTTGTTTTTCCCTTTGGTGCCTTTTCAGGGAATTCAATAACCTTTGTAGTGCAAGTTTTTATGTCCTGTCCTACCTCAGGATGAATTTTATATCCTAATTCTTCACATACCTTAACAAGTGGGTCATGGCTATTTATTCTTACTCTTCTCACAAAGTATGGAGAATGTGAATAGTGAACTCCGCTTGATACTCCAGGAAGCTGTGACAATGTGCCTTCTGGCTTAACAGTAGTTACAAGAATTGGAGCGCTTTCTCCAATTTCATTTGCATATCTGTCTGATTCATCCTTTGCTGCATCTCGTAATTTTCTCAATAGCTCAGCCTGTTGTTCTCTGTCCAATCCAACGGCATTAACCATGTCTTGCCATCCTGTTAATGAGCAACCTGTAATTTTATCTCTTTGTTGTACTCTATCCCATTGTGACAATTCCAGTTCAACACATGTCATTCTGTATGCAGCTCTCGCAGACAGGCGCTGCGCCCTAAGAAGAGCCTTCTCGTCTAAATTTCCATCTTCATCAACAAAGGCATATACATTCATTGTTGTTAAATTACAAAGCCCTTTGTTGTCTAAAAGAATTTCCCCGCATGGATTCACACCGTTCATGTTAGGTCTTCTTTTGCTTCCTGCAACCTCATTTACCCATCCTGGCTCACCAGAATAACGCATTTGTTCAAGCTGCCATTTTAATTGTTCTCTAGTAGGTTTTTTTCTATAGTAAATTGAATTGTTGCTCATGGATCGATGAATTATGTCCTTGTCAACAATCCATTGTCCATCAATATTTTTATATAGCTTATTTTTAGCTTCTACGCAGTCCTTGTCATCATAATCTATAAGCATAATTTCAGCTGTTCTTCTTACCCCGCCTACAACAACATTTTCTCCTATAATATTAGCTACGTCCAAACAATCAATAGGCTTAAGCTTAAATCTTTCCTTGCCTTCAATAGTGCTACGCTTTTTAATTACATTATCTATTTTAGTAAACATGTTTTTAAGACTTGCATGTCCGGAAGCAGTTCCTCCGAATGTCTTTAAGGTTTCACCCTTTGGTCTTACATTGTTATAGTTAATAATAACAGTAGAAATATTTCTATATTCACTGGAGTTAATAAAACTGAAGAAATGATCAAGAGCCTGCACCCAGCCTTCCTTACTGTCTCCAACTATTATTTTTACAGTATTGTTTTGATTAAATTCAATGCTTGTGTTATCTTCACGCCTTGGTTTCTCAACAGGAGTGTAGTCTTCATGAATTATTTTATAATTGCTTCTGATTTTTGAAAGCTGAGCAACGTCATCCTTTAATATTCTTACTCCAACTCCTGAGCCAATCATTAAAAGATAAAACAAATCTCTAAATGAATGGTAATCATTAATTATTTCAAATGCACAGTTAAAGTTTGCCATTGGGTAATTGTAAGAAACAGGAGTTCCACCAACCCAGAATGTTCTCCCTGACAAAAACTGTCTTAAATTAAATATATTATCATATAATTGCTCTGCTTCTTCCTTTTTTGTAGGAACAAGGCTGCAGTTATATTCTACTGCTCTTCTTACAGTTTCCCACCAGTATTCTCTTCTTCTTTCTTCAGGAAGCCATCTGGAATATGTTCTGTAATACACAAAATTTCCAAGCTGATTCATAGGAGAACCTATATGCTTGTACTTGCTGATAAATTCTTCGCTTAAAAGTTTATAGTCCTTTCTCTTTCTTGAATCTCTGGATTTATCTC
>CAZJKK010000149.1:0-3582 GCA_964546605.1 uncultured Clostridia bacterium | reverse complement strand
TGGAAACATCTTCCGCCTGAATGAGATCCGCCCCAACCCTGCGTGACTCCTATTTAAAAAAAGTCATTCACCGTCAGCCCGCAGTCAGCCCGCGGTCGCAAGGCAAAGCCTTGCTCCGCTGAGGTCGGCCGCTTTCAGCGTCCAACCCGCAGTCGCAAACCTTCGGTTTGCTTAGCTGAAATCGCCGGTTGCACCGTCGATCCGCCTCCGCTAAGGCCGCTTGGCACTCAGGAAAAGAAAAAAAGGAATGGGGAATATAAGAAAAACCGGCACGCCGGTTTTAAAACACATGAACGGCCGAAGCCTTAAAGGTGAGATATATATCTTCACCTTCCTTAAGATTCATGGAATCGAATCCCTGACGGGTCAGGACCGAAACAAACGGTATCCCGGTATCGATGGTCACCCTGATGACCATGCCGTTATTCACAATATCAGTGATCGTTCCCTTGAACGAATTTCTTGCACTTGATTGCACCGGCTCCCTTGAGAGGAGGATATCTTCCGGGCGGACCGTCGCATATACCTCTCCGTTCCCTTTACAGGTACTCGAGATGATAGTCAGCCCATTGACATCAATCGCGGATGCTCCTTCCTGCGAAGTACACGTTCCCCGGAAGATATTTTCGACGCTGGTGAAGTTTGCAATAAACGAACAATTGGGTTTCCGGAAGACTTCATCAGGAACGCCGCACTGGACAATATCCCCTTCATTCATCACCGCCACACGGTCGGCGAGAGCAAATACCTCCTCAAAATTATGGGTGACATGCACGATCGTGATATTATAGAGGGCATGCAGGCGCCGAAGCTCCTTCCTGAGCATCTCCCGTGTCTGGCCGTCAAGGGCGCTGAGCGGTTCATCAAGGAGAAGGAGAACCGGATCCATTACCATTGCCCGAGCGATAGCGGCCCTCTGCTGCTCTCCACCGCTGAGCGTATCAGGATACCGGTGGAGGAGCTGATCGATGGAAAGGAGCTTTGCAACATCGGTCACCCGTTTTTTTATCTCGTCTTTTGGCATCTTCTTTAAAACCAGGCCAAACCCGATGTTCTCTTCAACCGTAAGGTGAGGAAAGAGCATGTAGTCCTGATATACCACGCAGATATTCCGCTCCTTTGGCGGGAGATGGGTGATATCTTTCCCATTGAGAATGATGGTGCCGGAATCAGGGGGATATATCCCTGCGATCGTTTCAAGGAGGATGGTCTTTCCCGCACCAGTCGGTCCGATAATAACCAGATACTCCCCCTGTTCGATGTCAAGCGTTACATTCTTGAGGAAAAACTCCCCCATATCTTTTGATAGGTTCTGAATCTGCAACATAGTTTTCTCCTTTTAAAAGCGTGAAGACCCGCCAAACTTCTCGAAGATGTAGAGTGCCGTAATCGAGATGATGATCAAATTCGTTGCTGCTGAGATTGCCATATTCAGGTTTCCGCATGACATGTTTAGGAACAGAGCGATCGGCAGTGTCTCGGTTTTCCACTGTATTGCTCCGGCAAGCAGGAGTGCCGCCCCGAATTCACCAATGCCTTTTGCCAATGTAATGACTGAACCTGCGAACAATCCGTTTGCCGACATCGGGAGAGTTACCCGCCAAAGTGCCTGCGGATCGCTGCATCCCAGGGTTTTTGCCACGTATTCATACCGCGGGTTGATCGATTCAAAGGTTGACCTCATGATCCGCAGCATGAACGGCATATTGACAAACCACTGGGCTACGATGATCCCAAGCGGCGTGAAGACAAATTCAAGCCCCATTTCAGCAAGACCCATACCAAACCCGGTCGTCCCAAAGAAGAGCAGGAGTCCGAGACCGGCGACGAGCGGGGGAAGTGCGAGAGGCATGTCAAGTAATGCGTTGACTATATTTTTCCCTCTGAAAGAGTATCGGGCAAGGGCATAGGCAGCCGGAACGCCGGTGATGATACAGAGGATTGTTGAGATCAATGCCGTCGACAAACTCAGCATGATCGCGAAATGGATCTCACTGCTGGTAATGGACGTGATCAGGCCTTCGAGTGTTGGTCTTGTCACGATAAGCGCGAGCAGGGTGACGATGAAAGCGGCAATAAGGCCGCTTATCCCGATCGTTGCGTATTTCAGCCACGAGGTTTGGAGATTCTTTATAATTGTGGTCATTTGCGTTTTCTCAATTCTTTTGGCGTGTTGTTCCATTCGGTGATATCGTCTATGTGCTGGTCGTCGACCCACCCGCTCTTTATGTCTTCCCGGGAATCAAACTGCTTTACATACGGTTTGATGTCAAGCAGCGGGGTCCCGTCAAGAATATCGACACCGGAAACTTCGAGGATGTTTTTGCTTACTCCGCAGAGCCTGACGATCGAGAGGCCGATCGGGTTGGGGCGGTTGAAGTGGCGGATGGCAAAGATCCCCCGGTCTTTTTCACCGTCAAGGAACGGTTTCTCGAGGAGATTTTTACCTGTCGCCCGGTCAAAGTAATACAGCAGATACAGGTAGGTGAACGATTCGATATCGCACAGACCAGGTTCATACTCAGGGAAGATTTCGACATATCCTTTGCACGAGTTGAAGATACCCTGTATCGGTGTATTTTCTTGTTCAGTGTGTTTGGAATGGATGATCCCTATCGGCTGGAACCGAATGTCCTGACCCTGCCACCGTTCAGCATGTTTTTTTGAAATATTCATAAATACTCCATTTTTCCATAAAAATATCCGGCAGATACCGAAGCTGTTTGTAAATTAAAATGAAAAAAATGTATGATGTATTTTTTTATCTCAGGCATCCCCGTACTTTGCTGAGGGGTATGATTCGAATCCGTGTTTTGCAAAGATGGCCTTTCCTTCAGCTGATGCCACGAAATTCAGGAACTTCTCGGCGTCCTCTTTATTGGTAGAGAACTTGAGGGTTCCGATCGGGACGATGTCAACTTTTCCCTGCTCCTTTGGTATGTCGATTTTGTCCATTGCCTCGGGGTTGTAAAGATCTTCAAAGACAAGTGCCGCGTCGGCCTGTTTCATGGCGACATACACCAGCAGCTCGTTTACGGTCGCAGATTTGACGACTACATTTGCACTGACTGCCTCCCAGAGTCCGTCCTTTTCGAGCATCTTCTTTGTTCCCTGCCCGATGGCCGGTCCGGTTGGTTCACCGATTGCCACACGGACACCCGGCTTTGCAAGGTCTTCGAGTGAGGTGATATTTGCCGGGTTGCCTTTCGGGACGATGATGGTAATTACGTGGTAGATGACCTTCTCGCTCTTGTCGATAAAACCCTTGTCCATAGCTGACTGGATATAGGCAAGTGCTCCCGGCATGTAGGCGTCTCCGGTCTGGTAAAGTTCGATCTGGCTGAGCATCTGGGCTGAGCCGCCGTATGTATACTCGATCGTTATGCCTTCACGTTCTTTGAACAGCTCTGCAATCTCTTCCATCGGCTCTTTCATCCCTGCGCCGCAATAAACGAGCAGGGTTTTATTTTCTGCTGAGTCGGTTGATGTGCACCCGGCAGTGAGGATGACTCCTGCAAGCAGGAGAACTAGACAAAAAATCCCAATGATATTTTTCATATGTAGTACTGCGGCGGCATCGAA
>CAZJKK010000148.1:0-3660 GCA_964546605.1 uncultured Clostridia bacterium | reverse complement strand
TTATCAAGTTCAATGAGAATATTAAGCCAATTTCAAGTAAAAATATAGTAATGTATGTCCATGGCAAAGAAGCTAATAAAATTGAATGTTCTTTAGCTTCGTTAGACGGAAATGAGCTTGTACTGTACGCACCTAACAGAGGGTCAAAGAAAATATATGATATTAAGCTTTTAAATGTGGAAGATGAAAACGGTAATATAACTTCTGAAGTTTTAGGCATATTTGCAGGATATGAATTAGAAGTAGATGAAGTAGAGTCCGATTATTTCAGGATTAAAAGCATTGAAGGGATTAATGAGAAGTCTATCAAGGTTCTTTTTACTCATCCTGTTAATGAAAACACCGAAACACCGAATCTATATCGCATATATGACGAGGATAACCTGTTTACCGGGGGAAAGTCCGGGGACATTACAGTGAAAATTAATTCTTCATCAGATGGAGTAATCCTGACCTTAAATAATAAGGTGTTTAAAGAAAATGGTATTTATTCTCTAAGAATCGATGGAGACCTAACAAGTGCATACGGAGTGAAATTAAATGACGGAGCTAAGGACAGCATGAAATTTGTAGCTTCGTCAGATGTTGCCGAACCGTTTGCTTTAAATCAAATAATACCATTAGATAATAAAACACTTCTACTTGAGTTTAATAAGGAAATAAACCCTGTTTTAGCAGGACAAAAGTATAGTTTTCTTATCTCGGATGAAAAAGGTGCCGTCGTCGAAATAGAAAAAACAGGTGTCGATAAATTATATAGCGATACAGGTAATATCATGTATATAAACACAAAGGGTACCTTTGTTAAGAAAGGTAAATATTTGCTTACAATATACATTCTTAGTGATGTAGCAAGGCTGGAGTATATAAATGAAGAGGAACACTCATTCACTGCTGATTATGGGAGTACCGATGAATTTAAAATTAATTCTGTTTATGCGATAGATAATAAGACCTTAGAAGTGTATTTTGTAACTCATCCGGATATAAATACAGTAAGTATAGCGAATTACTATACTATTAGGGGAGACGGATACTCATATACTGCTACTCCGGAAAAAGTTTTTTATGACGCAACTGTTGATCCATATAGGGCTAAGCTATACCTTCCTGAAAGTAAGAAACTTGTAAATAACAGAGATTATTATTTAACTATTGACAGTAGGGTGCAGGATTATATTGGGAATTTTATAGGCAAGAATATCAAGGAATACTTTAGCGGGACTTCTGACCCCATCCGAGCACCTGAGATAGATGATGCGGTTACAATATCAAGTGATGCAATTAAGCTTACCTTTGACAGAGAAATAGCCCTTGATGCTTCAAATATTCTTACAAGTAATTATATTCTGGAGTATTCGGTTTCGGGTACGCAGTATAAAAAGGTTCCTTTAAGCGTTATCTACATTAACGCAAAAATAGTGATACTAAAATTCGATTCTTTAGTAAAAGATGATGACATTTCCTTTATTATCAAGTATAATAAATTAAAGGACTACAACGGTGCCGAAGGAACACAAGGCCAGGCCGAAGTAAGGCACGGTGACAAGTAAAACTAATTAAGTAACAACACGGTTGGGCTGGGGGGTAGTATTGGGGCGAATTTTATGTTTATTGTAAACATAAAATTCGTCCCTTAATTTACTGAGTAACTGCCTATCGCTGAAAACAATTATTATGTGCCGATTTGGCTGATTTAAAGCAGTATTCCGACCGTTCTTGTCAAGGGACTATTTAATGATTTTTGTCAATGAAATATACTTGTAAATACTATGACATAGAAATTTCATGAATTTGCCAATGAATCTTCATATAGTAATGGTAAAATAACATTGAGGTAGTGTTTGGCATTTTATTTATCGACACAGCCTTTCTTAAGGATTCTTTTATATAAAGAATGAAAGAGCTCTCTGATTCAATTGTATTGGTTGGGGGGTTCTTTCATTATCTATATGAGGCTGGTATTTGTCATTCTAATAGAAACGAAGCAGTGAGGAATTTTCTATTTGATTTAATTTAATTAAAAAGTATGATAAAATATTAAAGGGTGAATGGCATGGATGATAAAGTCTTTGAACTGATTGAAAAAATGTACGCTGATCTTAAAGGCGAAATAAAAACAGTAGGGAATCAAGTCTCTAAACTGGGACTTTCTATTGAACATGAAATAAAACCAGATATAAAAGCACTCCTAGATGGTTATAAACAGTTAGCGGAGGGTCAGGAAGCAATAGAATCTCAATTGGTTAATGTCACCACAAAAATAGATAAGCAAGAAGTTGAAATGACCATAATAAAAGGTGGAAAAAATAGATCTGCTTTCTAATACAAGAAATCATCATATAATTATTGATAAAATAGCGAAAGCCCTTTCTTAGAAAGGGCTTTCAGACATTTTGTGGCGGAGGAGGTGGGATTCGAACCCACGTGCCCGGTTAAGGACAACTCGATTTCGAGTCGAGCTCGTTATGACCACTTCGATACTCCTCCATATGTTAGCTAGAAATAATCAAGCGTAATTAATTATAAGATATATTATAGCCTAAATCAAGATGCGACTTTATTTGTCATTTCGGATGAAGCATTACTTGTCATCCTGAACGAAGTGAAGGATCTTTGCGTTGATTGAGAAGATTCTTCGCTGGCGCTCAGAATGACAATCATATTTGTATGATTCTTTAATTCGTTTCGCTTAGAGTGACAACTAACGCAGTTTCTTGAAAAAATCCTTTAACACTTCTTCACAGGCTTCTTCCATTATACCACCGTAAACTGTAGGAGAATGGTTAAAGCTACCTTTTGCAAATAAATCAATAACTGAACCGCATGCGCCACCCTTAGAATCGTATGCGCCAAAATAAACGGTACCCATCCGTGAGTTAATAATGGCTCCTGCGCACATAGGGCATGGTTCTAATGTTACATATAATTCGCAATGGTCAAGACGCCATGAGTTTAGCTTCTTGCAAGCCTCATTTATGGCTAAAATTTCAGCATGGGCCAGAGCGTTGTTATTATTTTCTCTTAAATTGTGTGCCCGGGCTATTATATTGCCTTTATAAGCTATAATTGCACCCACCGGCACTTCCCCAAGCTCGGATGCCTTCCGGGCTTCTATAATAGCCTGTTCCATGTACGGGTTTTTCATAGTAATATAGTCCTCTTGTATTCCGATATTCTGTCATCATGAACGAAGTGAAGGATCTTTGTGTCAACAATAAGATTCTTCGCTGGCGCTTAGAATGACAGGTATAGCGCTCCTAGTTGACCAATACCTAAAAATATTTCCAAACTAATTCTATCATATCTTTTCCTTGTTGCAGGCATTTGCTTAAAAATCCAAGGAAATCTCGCATGAGTATTTATATAATATCATAAACTTTATCATGGACAGACGAAATTATGGCGTGTATCGCCGCTATTCAAAAAATACCGGTATAAATAAAGGCAAAGAAAAGCAGAGATCATTCAGGGAAAGAATACCTCTAACCCCGGAAAATATCTTCCTGCTTATTTTGCCCCTTTTGCTAATGCTGATTCTGGTTCCGCCTCCTAAGGATGAGGTAGCCGAAAAAACGGTTGCGAATGTTGAAACAAGCGCTGAACCGATTTCTATAGTCGTTTTTAATAACAACGACTCGGTTATAAATAATGTTGAAC
>CAZJKK010000147.1:0-3662 GCA_964546605.1 uncultured Clostridia bacterium | reverse complement strand
TTAATTTTTCCCTATAATTTTGATTCATTTGATTAAATATAGCTAATGTTTAAAATTATAAATACAGCCTACATAGTAAACATATTCCGGGCACTTAACTTGTATTTCGTGGTTTGATCGCAAGAAGAATGTAAATGAACTTTCTTTATTCAAACGATAATTAAAAGACAATGTTGTCCTCACTGCATCCACAATATTCATTTTAGGATTATTGACTCTCAGGAACCACTCACTACTTAATGCAATTTTCAACGGTTTTGCAGAAAAACTATATTCTGCTTCAACTTTATTGCGCATATATATTTTAGGGTTCAACATGTGCTCTCCTCGCAATTCATCATAAAACAAAAATTGAAATCTTGCTTTATAACTAAATTTCAATTGCCGCACTCTTTCTGCGTAAGTAAGTGCAATATTGGTACGATATCTATTTTCCAAAAAAGTTAGCTGATTATACAAAAGATGTTGAAAGTTAACTTCCGCATTAAGTCGTTTTTTCAAAAAAGAATAATCCACCCCTATTTCACTTTTTAATCTTCCAAAACACATAAAATTATTTTGAAACCGCACCTCTTCCTGAATTGTCAAAGAGAAATCTTTATAAAGTTTTTTTTCATAGTTCACCCCTATAATTGCACCAAAATCAGCACTTTGAGCAACAGAAAAAGCAATGGGAAACAAGAAAATCACCACATTCAATATCAATTTCTTCTTCATAGGCAAACTTAGCTAAAGTCTCTCAATTTTGTCATGTGATCAATCGTATTAATCTGATTATCAAATGGATTATAATACACTTTCAAATAGGCTGCATCCCGTAAAAAATCGATATGGCCGACTTCCACTTTTATAATATCCAGCCCCGTACGTTCCTTCAAATCAGCAAGCAATTCTGCTTCATGTCCATGTTTGATTAAGGCAATTTTTTCATATAAAATAATTTTTGTAGCCCGGTGCTTTATCAATTTATTTCCTTCCAAAACCGCAACCACTATGATAAAGAACAGATTGGTTACTAATAATTCCGCATAGCTTACGGTCATGGCAAGACCATTTATGACAGAAATACCGATAATAACAAATAGATAGGTCATTTCGCGAATCGGCACGGTCTCTGTTCGATAACGGATCATCCCAAAAATGGCAAATAATCCCAATGCGAATCCAATCTGCATGGTAACATTATCCAGTAAAAAGATAAGCAAAAAGATAGTTACGCTAAAGAGAATAAATGTAGTGTAGTAATCTTTACGTTTGCTTTTTTTATAATAGAAAAATTGGACAATTATCCAACAAATCAATAAATTAAAAGCAAAACGCAATAAGAGCTGCCAAAAACTGTCTGCTTGGAATAACGGAATTCCAAAAAGATCTTTCATCGATCCGATTTCCGTATAATTTGCATTAGCAAATTCATGATTTATGGTAGGATCGTACTCGGGAGTTTGTATATGAAACATAATATTAATTATTTAATTTACTCTGCTATTTTAATAGTAGTATCTTGCAATAATTTAGCAAGATATCTAATTTTTAATTTAAAACGATTATACTTCACATCCGACCTGGTTAAAACGGTACCCATACAATATTTGCTGAATCCGTTAGGTCTTATTCGGAAATCAATAAGTTGGGTTTTAAAAAACGAATCACTCCTGCCATCCTGCTTTACCTCAACGATAAACAATGTTTCTAACGAAGCCGTCAATTGGGTTACATGATTGTAAAATGAAAGTCCGGTATCAATGGTAAGGCGTTCTGTTTTATCTTTATTGACCAACGTAATCCGTTTGAATTTATTTTCAAGTTGAGGCATCAATTGAGTAACTTCGTAAGGGAGATATTTTTGAATGAACAAAACTATTTCGGGACTTAGTTGAATACTATCCCATTTTTCGGGCTCAATCCTCATCCTTTTTTTATTTGTCCTGCCTTTATTATTTTTCATTTTTATTTCACAATAGCAATCATCTGAAATTAAATATCGGCGCACTCTTAATTTTTTCCGGTTTAATATTCGGTTATGATGAGCGGTATACATTTTCAAATCAGGGGTATCGTAGTATAAAGTCTTATATTCCATCAGCACCTGCCCTTGAATTTCTTGAACAAGATATTGATGTTTCAACCGATCAAGCAATCGAATAAACGTAGGTTTATCTATTATATATTTCGTATCTATCCTATTCATCAACTTAACCGATTTCATCTCTTCCAATGAAATCAAAGGCATTTGTTCTATAATTTTGAAAATATCATCCATCTTGCTTATCGAATAAAGAACGATTACTTATAAATATATTCAAATTCCTTTGTCGTTTCAAGTTTTCCGTTTGGTAAATAATTATACTGAACTTTTTTCGTTCCGTCTTGATGATACTCAAACTTTCTGATTCGGGTAACGCGACCGCGGCCGTCATACTCTACTTCGCGGGAGCAGCGACCGGAAGCATCATATTCATAGACTATTTTCCACACTTTTCCGTAATTGGCATATTCCGTTTCTTCCGTTTTACGACCATATTCATCATATATGGTCACATGGTCTAAAAATTTCGTTTTGGTTGCTGCATTGGTATTCCACTGCTTGACAGTCAAATTTTTTCGTTTTTCCCTTTTATCTATTGTTGTTTGAGATACTTGAGCTAAAACGTCCTCTCCCAAAAACAATAAAAGAGGAATGAGAACAAGCCATATTTTTTTCATGTGCTTATATATTTTAAGTAGTAAAATTATGGTTTAATAAAAACTGTAAATTCAGGAACTTCCACAATTTGACCTGCTTCACTGACTGTTACATTTTGAGAAATAATATATGGGATTTCATAACCGTCTTGCGACACTGAAGTTGTAAACACTTCATAATTTCCCGGAAGAATTTTCTGAAACATATAAATCCCGTCTATGCCGACTCGAACATCATCGAAATGATATGGCTCTCCAATTTTTCTGATATAAACTCTATGTTCGTATGCCCACGCATTGGTCTGAATTTCATCACCGTTGCCATTAATATAAGTGGCTTTGACTGTTCCTTTGATAATTGAAGTTCCGTAAGCTTTTCCTTCATGAATATATAAATCCGGCATCACCCCATTTTCTCCCCGTTTGATGGTAATTGTCTTCGAAACTGCAATTTTTTCTCCGGTAGAAAGAGTAGAATAGGCAAAAACAGTATATTCTCCTTTATTCAAATACTTAAATCTGTAAAATCCTTGTGCGTCTGTCTCCACATCATCATTAAAATAATCTGATTCTCCATATACAATGAAGACATCTGTTTTAGCTGCAGACACGGTATCGGTTTCTAAACTAAAATTGTCATCAGGATGTTGCACTAAAAATATGCGCCCTTCAACAGAGGCAGTCCCTCCTTCCCCTTCTTCTTTGTTACATGAATAAAAGAATATCGCTATTAAAACAAGCAAACAGAAAGGAAAAATAGTTTTCATAAATCTTAGGTTAATAAATAGTTTCATCACTATAATATTTTTTAAAAAAATGTGAGCAAAAGTAATTAAAAATAAATTAGATACAACATGAGGGGAAAAAAAATATCAGTTTTATCTAAACAGAACTTATTTCTTCAAAAAAATTACAATTTTTATTAGATTTAATTCCTTAAATAGTACTTTTTGCATATTATAAATATCAATGTATGA
>CAZJKK010000146.1:0-3708 GCA_964546605.1 uncultured Clostridia bacterium | reverse complement strand
GGAGTATTATGTATAATAAATATGTACAGGTTATTATAAACAACAATTCAAAGAGCACAGACCAGCTTTTTACCTATGGAATACCCATGGATTATGAACAGGATATTGAAGCAGGCAAAAGAGTCAAGGTAAGCTTTGGCAATAACAAGCACATGATGGATGCACTGGTTGTATCTGTTGATGAGTCATGTGATTTGCCATGTGAAAAAATTAAACCTATATTGGATATACTTGATGATGCTCCTGTGGTAAAGGAAGAAATGATAAAGCTTGCATTTTGGATGAGAGAAAGGTATATATGCAAATATTCTGATGTTATTAGACTCATGATACCTTCCATGATAAAATACGAGCATAATATTAATATAAAAGCAATAGACAATGGCTTTGACCTCAATGATTTATATTTAAGCGACAGGGAAAATGAGCTATTATCCATTATTAAGACATCTCCCATTGAGCTTCAAAAGTTAAAAAAGTTATACCAAGGCTCAGACATTTTTAAATTATTAGAAAACTTAAAAGAAAATAATTTAATTGAAATTACAAGCAAAGACCAAGTAAATGGCAAAAGTGCTTATGAAAGGTATGTTTCCTTAATAGAGGATAAAGCATTAGAGGAATATAATATTAACAAAACTGAAAAACAAATAAAAATTATAAACTATTTAAAGGAACATACTAGACAAAGCATTAAAAAAATATGTGAGGATTTAAATGTTTCAACTGCAGTTGTAAATAATTTAATAAAAAAGAACATATTAATGGAAGAATTTGTACTTTACAGCCAAGAAGAGGAAATTCAAACGAATGCGACCTTAATATTAAATGAGGAACAAAAAGCAGCAAGGGATAACATATTATCTTCCCCAAATAAGGTTTTTTTATTACATGGCGTGACAGGAAGTGGCAAGACAGAAGTATATATGGATGTAATAGAACATTATATAAAAGAAAATAAACAATCCATAATGCTTGTGCCTGAAATTTCTCTTACAACACAAACTATTGACCGTTTTCAAAAAAGATTTGGAAATAAAATTGCGGTGTTTCATTCAAGGCTTACGAAAAAAGAAAAATTCATACAATGGACTAAGGTTTACAATCATGAGGTGGATGTGGTCATAGGAGCTCGCTCAGCTATTTTTGCTCCCATTAGAAATTTAGGTGTTATTGTTATTGATGAGGAGCATGAGGACAGCTATATTTCTTCAACATCTCCTAAATATGATACAACAGAGGTCGCCATAAAAATGTCACATATATTAGACGGAAAGGTAATTTTAGGTTCTGCCACACCTTCTATTAATACATACTACATGGCAATGAAGGATCAACTTGAAAAAATTGATTTACTAAAACGTGTAAACAATCAAATGCCGGATATAAAAATAATTGATATGGGCAGTGAATTAGATAAGGGAAACAATACAATAATAAGCGAGGAGCTTTTTTTAAGCATTAAAGAATCATTATCTAAAAAAGAACAGGTTATATTGTTTTTAAATAAAAGAGGATATTCCGGTTTTGTAAGCTGTAAAAAATGCGGATATGTGGCAAGATGTGAACGCTGTGATGTTTCCATGACATACCATTCAAAGGGAAACATGCTTAAATGTCATTATTGCGGTAGAACCAAAAGGATGTTTTTAAAATGTCCTAAGTGTGACAGTGAAAAAATAGAGCAGTTTTCAGCAGGAACGCAGCACGTGGAAAGCCTTGTGACTCAGTTGTTTCCTAAATCAAATATAGAAAGAATGGATTTTGATTCCATGTCTGACAAAGATGCATATGAAAATATATATAATGATTTTAAAGAAGGAAAAATAGATATATTAATAGGAACTCAAATGCTCGCCAAAGGATTTGATTTTCCTAACGTAACAACGGTGGGTGTGTTGTCGGCAGATGCAATTTTAAATTTACCATTTTATAATTCTACGGAAAAAACATTTCAGCTTATAACCCAGGTAAGCGGTAGAGCAGGCAGAGGCTTAAAAAAAGGCCGAGTGTATGTTCAAACATACGAGCCTGAAAACTTCATAATTAATGCTGCCAAAGAAAATAATTATGAAGCTTTTATAAGCGAAGAGTTAAAATTAAGAAAAGAATTTGCATTTCCGCCGTTTATTAATATAATAAATATATGCCTTATTTCGAAAAATGAGGAAAGAGTTAATAAAGTATCATATGAAAAATATGAAGAGTTAAAAAGCTTAGTTGAAGATATGGTTGAGGAAAGAAGCTTGCTTTTATACAGACCAATTCCCCATTCCATTTACAAGGTTGACAATGAATATAGAATAAATTTGTTTATAAAATCTTCAAACCATGCCATGAACCGACTTAAAAAAATTATACGGTCAGTCTACATGGATAATGACATGGAATATATAAAATTAAGCATTAACATTAATACGGATACAATTTAAGGAGGAAAAGATGGCTTTAAGAAATATAAGATATGAAGGCGATGAAATATTAAGAAAAAAAAGCAGGGAAGTAAGTGTTGTTGACGATAAAATAAGAGCGTTACTTGATGATATGGTGGAAACTATGTATCATTATGACGGAGTAGGACTTGCAGCACCACAGGTTGGGATTTTAAAGCGTGCTGTTGTTATAGATGTGGAAGATGGCAATGTATATAAGATGGTAAACCCTAAAATAATTGAAAAGTCCGGAGAACAAGTTGGCCAGGAAGGGTGTCTCAGCGTTAAGGAAAAAAAGGGAATAGTAAAAAGACCAATGAATGTGACTGTAGAATATACCAATGAAAATGGAGAACCTGTAACATTGGTTGCAGAAGAGCTTTTAGCAAGAGCTATATGCCATGAGATAGATCATTTAGACGGCATATTGTTTGTTGACAGAGTAAAAAATAAATAGGTGAGAATATGAATGTTATATTTATGGGAACACCTGAGTTTGCAGTTCCAACCTTAAAAAAGCTATATGAAAAAGGTCATAATATTCAGCTTGTAGTTACTCAGCCTGACAAACCATCTGGCAGAGGCAAAAAACTTAAAAAATCAGAGATAAAGGAAACAGCTGAACAGTTAAATATTCCTGTTTTTCAGCCTGATAAAATTAAAAAGCCTGAAAACATAGAAGAATTAAAAAAATATAATCCTGATGTAATAGTAGTTGTGGCTTACGGGCAAATATTAAATAAGGAAATACTTAATATGCCAAAGTACGGTTGCATCAACGTCCATGCTTCACTGTTGCCTAAATTAAGAGGGGCTGCTCCATTAAACTGGGCAATTATTAATGGTGAAGACCATACTGGTGTTACAACCATGAAAATGGATGTGGGACTTGATACGGGAGATATGCTTTTAAAATCTGAAGTTGAAATAGATGAAAATATGAACGTGGGTGAGCTTCACGACATTTTAATGGAAAAGGGAGCAGAGCTTTTAATTGTAACTCTTGAAAAAATTGAAAAAAATGAATTGACTCCACATATGCAGGATGATTCCCTTTCAAATTATGCACCCATGTTTAACAATGAAAATAGGAAAATAGATTGGAACAAAAGCGCAAAACAAATTCATGACTTAGTAAGAGGCTTGTCACCATGGCCTACAGCATATTTTACTATGGAAGACAAACAAGTAAAAGTATATGAATCGACCTATTCAAATGAAAGAATCAATCATGTGCCTGGATATGTTATTAAGGCAGACAATGAAGGAATTTTTG
>CAZJKK010000145.1:0-3721 GCA_964546605.1 uncultured Clostridia bacterium | reverse complement strand
GGTTCTGGTTTTTTCTTGAGGTTGTTCATGAACTTGATCATAGAGAATATGGCGAAGGCAATGATAAGGAAGTCGAATACTACTTGTACAAAGTTGCCGTAGTTAAGTGTGACGGCAGGATTGACCACAGCTCCTGCAGCATCAAGTATCTCTTGTTTTAGAGTGATCCTAAGGTCGGTGAAGTTAACCCCTCCGATCAAAAGACCGATAGGAGGCATAATGACATCGGCAACAAAAGATGAGACAATCTTCCCGAAAGCTCCTCCGATGATTATACCGACAGCCATGTCAACTACGTTGCCTTTCATGGCAAATTGTTTGAATTCGTCTATAAATTTCATGGTAAATGATTTTAGTTAGTATTAGGATTAAGTTCTTATAAATTTACGAATAATTTTCATATGTTTGCCCAAAACAATCAAATTATGGAATGGTTCGAAACTCTTTTCATGAATGAGGGTGTTGCCCAGTCTGTCATAATACTGGCATCGGTGATTTCCTTGGGTCTTCTTTTATCAAAAATCAAAATAGCCAACATCTCTTTCGGTATTACATGGATTTTGTTTGCTGGAATTGCATTTAGTCATTTTGGTTTGAGGATCAATTCCGATATTCTACATTTTATAAAGGAATTCGGCTTGATTTTATTTGTCTATTCAATTGGATTACAGGTTGGTCCTGGATTTTTCTCTTCTTTTAAAAAGGGTGGGGTCAAGCTGAATATGCTGGCAATGTCAGTTGTTGTGTTGGGTGTATTAACAACAATTGCCTTACATTTCATAACATCTATTCCTATGCCTTCAATGGTCGGGATTATGTCCGGAGCCATCACTAATACTCCCGGCTTGGGTGCTGCTCAGCAAACTTTCTTGGATATAAATGGTTTTGCCGATCCTTCAATATCCTTGGGATATGCAGTGGCCTACCCTTTGGGTGTGCTGGGAATTATTTTTTCTATAATAATCATCAAAACTGTTTTCAAGGTAAATCCATCTGTGGAACTCGAACAGGCTGAGCAAGAGAGAGGAGACAATGCTGAGGGTACTGTGAAGGCTTCGGTTTTGGTCCAAAATCCTGCTTTATTTGGTAAAACAATTGAGGAGATAAAAAAACTGGTTGGGAGGGGCTTTGTAATTTCTAGGGTGTCAAATGCAAACGGAGAAGTCCGGATTGCAGGAGCCGCTACTATGCTGGAAGATGGTTGTGAACTGCTTGTTATCACCAGCCAAAAGGAAAGGGAGCAGGTTGTTGCATTCTTTGGAAAGGAGATTGAAAAAACCGATAAACAGTGGGAGATAAATGACCTGAATGTAGTTCCTACAAGGGTGATTGTTACAAAAGATGATGTACACGGGAAAAGCCTTGCAGACCTCAAACTGGGGCGGGCATTCGGGATCACGGTTACAAGGATAAACAGGGCAGGGGTTGACCTTGTGGCCAGGCCTCACCTAAAGCTCCAGATTGGCGACCGACTTACAATGGTTGGTACAAATGAGAGTATAAAAGCAGCCTCTGAACTTTTGGGCAATTCAACCCACCGACTTTTTGAGCCTAACCTGGCTGCAATTTTCATCGGAATAGCATTGGGTATTATGGTCGGATCCATTCCGTTTTTCCTTCCGGGTATTCCCCAGCCAGTAAAGCTTGGATTGGCCGGTGGCCCATTGGTGGTAGCTATATTGATGAGTCGGTTTGCCCCAAAGTTCAGGCTTGTTACATACACAACAGTGAGTGCCAACCTGATGTTAAGGGAAGTGGGTATTTCTCTTTTCCTTGCATGTGTGGGGCTGGATGCCGGTGGAGGTTTTGTGGATACAATAGTGAATAAAGGTGGGGCAATGTGGATTGTCTACGGGGTTATTATAACTATAGTCCCTTTGTTGGTCACCGGGTTTTTTGCAAGATGGTTTTTAAAAATCAACTTTTTCACTCTTATGGGGTTGATAGCCGGGAGCACTACAGACCCACCCGCCCTTGCTTTTGCCGGAGCCTCTGCAGGCAATGACCTTCCCGCTGTAAGTTATGCAACCGTATACCCGCTAACAATGTTCCTTAGGGTTTTGTTTGCACAATTGCTAATACTTCTCTTTTAAAAAATATTATTTTTTTGAAGAGGATGAGAAAAAAATACTATTTTTGCACTCCCGTTTCTAAAAGCCCAGATGGCGGAATTGGTAGACGCGCTAGTTTCAGGGACTAGTATCCGCAAGGATGTGCAGGTTCGAGCCCTGTTCTGGGCACCATAAAAAATCCAAATTATTGAAATACAATAATTTGGATTTTTTCTTTTCAAGTATATGTGCAGAACGTCCGCATTTATAGAAAGAGGTAATGTTACTCTCTGTTCTCTTCTATCGCTTTTTGATACATATTCACACCTTTGCTGTCAATTGCCACTATTACCGGTAGTTCTTTTACTACCAGCTCCCTTATTGCCTCGGTGCCAAGTTCGTCAAAGGCAATCACCTTTGCACTTTTTACACATTTTGCCATAAGGGCCGCAGCACCTCCAATTGCGGCGAAATAGACACCTCCGTGTTCTACTATACTATCGGTTACCTCTTTGCTACGAAGTCCTTTGCCTATCATTACTTTTAGCCCTTTTTTAATAAGGGTGGGAGAGTAGAGGTCCATCCTGCCGCTGGTGGTTGGTCCAACAGAGCCAATCGGCTCTCCGGGTTTTGCGGGGCAGGGTCCGGCATAGTAGACTGCTGTACCTTTGAATTCAAAAGGCATGGGTTGTCCCTCTGCAGCCAGTTCGCACATTTTTTTGTGTGCTGCATCCCTTGCACTGTATATGGTTCCCGAAATATATACCATATCCCCGGCGTTAAGCTCTTTCAGTCGGGAATCCTGGAAGGGTGTTTCTAGTATAATCCTTTCACTCATTGTAGTTGTTTTTATAGTTCTCCCTCGGCATGCCTGGTTGCATGACATCCAATATTTACTGATACAGGCAGTCCTGCAATATGGGTAGGGTAGGTTAGCATGTTCACAGCCAAAGCGGTAGTGCTACCTCCAAAACCAGCAGGCCCAATACCCAATTTGTTGATTTTTTCGAGAAGTTCTTTTTCAATTGCACCAAGGGCATTGTCGGGATTAGTTGTACCCACCGGGCGAAGAAGCGCTTTTTTGCTGAGATAGGCACATTTCTCCATTGTACCGCCTACTCCTATACCTACAATTATGGGAGGGCAAGGGTTGGCTCCGGCCTCAAATATTGTTTCGAGCACAAAATCCTTGACTCCATCCAGTCCTTGACTCGGTTTAAGCATTTTGAGCCTGCTCATGTTTTCACTGCCAAAACCTTTTGGAGCTACGGTTATATGGAACTGATTGCCAGGTACAATTTCGTAGTGAACCACTGCAGGGGTGTTGTCCTTTGTGTTGACCCTGTCAAATGGATCTCTCACAACTGATTTCCTGAGATAGCCTTTTTCGTATCCTCTCCTCACACCTTCGTTTATGGCATCTTCCAGGAATCCTCCCTCTATCCTGACCTCCTGTCCCATGGTTACAAATACAACGGTCATACCTGTGTCCTGGCAAATGGGGCTCATTTCTGTCCGTGCTATTTGTGCGTTGCTGGAGAGAGTCTGGAGTATCTCCCTGCCAAGGGCCGATTTTTCACAAGTTGCACATTTTGAAAAACTCTCCAGTATATCGTTGCCTATGATACAGTTTGCATCTATGCATAGTCTCTCTACAAGCGTGGTGATCT
>CAZJKK010000144.1:0-3807 GCA_964546605.1 uncultured Clostridia bacterium | reverse complement strand
ATAGCTGCAATATATCCTTCCTTGTCTTTACCACAATTTCGCTTTCAGTATTAATTACCATGCCATCTTTAACTCTTGTAGAGCATGATGTTTCAAGCTTCTTGCTGCCTTCAATTTCAACAACGCATAATCTGCAGGCTGCTACCACCTCAAGATTGGGATCGTAACAAAGAGCAGGTATTTCAATGTCTAATTTTTTTGCAGCCTCTAATATAGAAATATTGCTAGGTACTGTAATTTTTTGTCCATTTATTGTAATTGTAACATTAGCCATTCTTTACCCCACCTATCTCTTAATTACTGCTTTTTCAGGCTTAACAGGACATACCTCCCTGCAGTTACCACATGTGATACAAATTTCCTGATCTATTTCGTGTCTTTCCTTGACTTTGCCTGAAATACAAGTTGCAGGACAGTTTCTGGCGCACTTAGTGCACCCTATACAGTCTTCTGTAATGTAATATTCTATTAATGCTCTGCAGGAGCCTGCAGGACACTTTTTATCCTTAATATGAGCTTCATATTCATCTCTAAAATATTTAATAGTTGTTGTCACGGGATTTGATGCAGTTTGGCCTAGCCCGCACAATGAAGCAGTGCTTATAGTATGACCTAATCTCTCCATTAGCTCTATGTCGCCTTCTTCACCTTCCCCGTTTACTATTCTTTCAAGAATTTCATACATTCTCTTTGTACCTTCCCTGCAAGGCACGCATTTACCGCAAGACTCATCAACTGTAAACTCAAGGAAAAATCTCGCCACATCAACCATACAGGTTTCTTCATCCATGACAACCATTCCTCCTGAACCCATTATGGAACCTATTTTTCCTAAAGATTCAAAATCCACGGGAGTATCCATTAAATGTACCGGTATGCATCCTCCTGATGGACCACCAGTTTGAATAGCCTTCAATAATTTTCCATACTGTACACCACCGCCAATATCATACACAATTTCTCTTAAAGGTGTTCCCATGGGAACCTCAACAAGACCTGCATTTTGAACCTTTCCAACCAAGGAAAAAACCTTAGTTCCGGGAGACTTTTCTGTTCCTATGCTTCTGAACCACTCAACTCCCTTTTGAAAAATTACAGGTACGTTTGCGTAAGTTTCAACATTGTTAATAATAGTAGGCTTTTGCCACAAACCCTTATGTGCTGTTCTTTCTATTTTAGTTCTTGGCATTCCTCTTTTTCCTTCAATAGATTCTATAAGAGCAGTTCCTTCACCGCATACAAATGCACCCGAGCCAAGTCTTAATTCTATGTCAAAGTTAAAGCCTGTACCTAAAATGTTATTGCCAAGTATTCCAAGGTCTTTTGCTAGTTCTATGGCATTTCTTAGACTTTTGACAGCTGCAGGATATTCCGCTCTTACATATATAAATCCCTTATCAGCGCCGACTGCATACCCGCCTATTGCCATACCCTCTAATACGCTGTGAGGGTCATTTTCAAGTATCGACCTGTCCATAAATGCTCCAGGGTCTCCCTCGTCAGCATTACAAATCATATATTTTTGATCAGCTGCATATTTATATGCTTCATTCCACTTTCTGCCTGTTGGAAATCCTGCGCCGCCTCTTCCTCTAAGGTTTGAGGCCATCATATCTTCAATAACATCCCCGGGAGATTTATTTAATAAAATATTTGCCAATGCAAAATAACCCTCTACTGCTATATATTCCTCTATACTTTCGGGGTTAATGATTCCACAATTCTTTAGAGCAATTCTTACTTGTTTTTTATAATAATCTCCGTTCAAAACTATAGAACCGTCTTCTTTTATAATAACATTGCCTTCTTTTGTTAGTCTTGCTTCAAGATTTGGTCTATGATCCATGCGTATTTGTTTTAAATTATCAAGCGTTAACATTTATTGTACCTCATTTCCATACTTTTCAATTAATGACTTTACCTGGTTCTTTGTAACCTTGGCGTAAATATCTTCATTAATTGTAATGACCGGTGCCAAGCTGCACTCACCTATACATCTTGTAGAATTAATTGAAAATTTCAAATCTGGTGTTGTACTTCCTGATTTTATGCCTAAAGTATTTTCAAATTCTTCTAATATGGCTTGAGCACCTTTTACGTAGCAAGCTGTACCAAGACATATACTGATAACATTTTCACCCTTAGGTATAAATGAGAATTGAGAATAAAATGTGGCCACTCCATAAATTTCAGCCATTGGAATGCTTAAGAGCCTTGATATCAACTGTAAAATTTCCAAGGGCAAAAAACCGAAAACCTCTTGGGCTTCCTGCAATACAGGCATTAACGCTCCTTGGGTGTTCTTATGATCCATTATAAACATTTTAAAGCTTTCAATTTTTTCTTTGTTTTTTTCCTTATCAAACACAAACTCCATCTTGTACTCCTTTTTATTGTTAAGCTTTCTTGTAAGATCAAATAAACATAACAGCTATTGTACTGTCATAGTTGAGAATACTAACATAATTTTTCTCGTATTAAATGTTTCATAACTTTTTCTAATTGTACAATATTATAATTTATGATATTACAAATTGCAATTAATTATAAATTTAACAGAGTGGTTCATACAAAACTAAAGCACAGAAATAAAATATGTCATAAATTAAAAATAGACTGAAAATTCAGTCCATTTTATAATTATTTTTCTATAATTTATATCAACCTTCAGGTTTATTGATGTATTTTTATTCTTCCATAGATTTTTTCCTAGCCAACTCAAATTCATTTTGAATTTCCATTGAAGGCTCTTTTGTCATGTTTGATACCACATATATGAATATGCAGGAAATTATAAATGCAGGAAGAAGCTCATACACGCCGAAAATGCCACCCATGGGCTTTAAAATCAACTTCCAAATAAACACCATTATACCCCCTGAAAGCATGCCTGCAATAGCACCCTCTCTGGTAGTCCTTTTCCAAAATAAAGAAAACAATGTTATAGGACCAAATGTTGCTCCAAAGCCAGCCCATGCAAATGAAACTATAGTAAAAATAATGCTCTTTTCATCAAGTGCTATAATAATTCCGATAAGTGATATTACAAGAAGTATTATCCTTGACATATTCATAACCTGTTTATCTTCTGCCTGTTTGTTTATTAAATGCTGATATATGTTTTTAGAAAATGCGGATGCTGCGATTAACAAATATGAATCGGATGAACTTATGGTTGCAGCTAATATACCAGCCATTACAAAGCCTGCTAAAATTGCGGGAAGAAGATTTTGAGTAAGCACTATAAAAATACTTTCAGCTTCACTGTAGGTTGCAAGAGCTGTAGGATATAACGCTCTTCCTATAATACCTAATACAACAGCAGCTCCCAAAGAAATAATAACCCATATAGTGGCAATTCTTCTTGATTGCTTTAATTCCTTAGCATCTCTGATGGCCATAAATCTTAAAAGTACCTGTGGCATTCCAAAATAACCTAAACCCCAAGCCATTGTAGAAAGAATTGTATATAAACCGTATTTGCCTGCTTCTCCAAACTGTGGTACTCCATTTACTACAGCCTGTGTTTTATCTGCTGTCATTATAGGCTGTGCAATACCGAAAAACTCCAAATAACCTGGAAAAGCTTGTGTGTTAGCAATAACCGCCGAAATACCTCCGGCTGCTGCAGTTCCTACTGAAACAATTGTTACCAAGGCTATTATCATAACAAATGCTTGCATGGTGTCTGATGCAGTTTCCGCCAGGAAGCCTCCAATAAATGTATACACCAATACGAATGCGGCTCCCGCAATCATCATGTATTGATATTTAAATCCAAACAATGTGCTGAACAATTTCCCCACC
>CAZJKK010000143.1:0-3843 GCA_964546605.1 uncultured Clostridia bacterium | reverse complement strand
ACCCTTGCTATTACTACATTTGCACCCTTGTTATTCTTTTCCGATACTCACGACGCCCTATTCATTCAATCAAAAAACTTAAAGCCAAGGCACTTCATCACCTGGTGGTTCTTCATTATTACCATCACTTTCTTCCTTATGTACACTACATTTAACCTTTCCATCCTCAAAAGTAATCACACTATCAATAGAACAAACCTTATTAAAATTTTCTTTAACAAACTGTTCAAAATTAAAATTTCCTTGCATTTCACCTTGCAAAAAAACCTCATAATGTCGTGCCACCATATTCCTATTAGCAACACAAACCTCTTTCTCTGCTATCTCTGAATAACCTACATACCTAGGTGCAGCAATTGCGGCAATAATTCCTAGTACTGCTATGACTACAACAAGTTCTATCAACGTAAACCCACTATTTCTCTTTTTCACAAAATCCTTTCCTTTCAAAATATAATCACTTATAGTAATTAACATTTTGATGATTTATATGTATTATTAGTTAAATGAGTGATTTCATTACTATGGCGGACCCAAGGCCCGCCTCTACACTATTTACGCTGATTCCACCGCAACCTGTATACCACTACTACCTTCTGCATCTCTATTATGTAATATCATCCCATTATCACTTTCTCTATCAAAACCATCAACTTCTGCTTCTAATTTCCTATTCGGTGTCCTCCTATATGTAGGCACCAATTTTTCAATCAGACTTAGTTCTTTCTCCAAATCCATCCCCACAGCCGCCGTGTAAAGCTCTTTAATAATATCAAAAAGCTTCATCTCATTAATTTTCCCCGACTCCTCAACAAAAATCTTCTCAATCTCTGTCTTCTCCTGATTTGAATCGCTTGTTATTAATAGCTCCTCATAGAGCTTCTCACCGGGTCTTAGTCCTGTATATTCAATTTTTATGTCCTTATCGGGAATCAGCCCCGCAAGCCTTATTAAGTTATAGGCTAAATCCTTAATTTTTACAGGCTCGCCCATATCCAGTACAAATATCTCTCCACCCTTGGCTATTACCGATGCTTTTAGCACTAGTTGAACTGCTTCTGGGATGGTCATGAAGTATCTTGTTATTTCCTCATGAGTTATGGTTACCGGGCCTCCGGATTTTATTTGTTCCATGAAAAGTGGTATTACAGAGCCGTTTGAGCCTAATACATTGCCAAACCTCACTGCTACAAAATCTGTACTACTATGCTGATTGAAAGCTTGTATTATCATTTCACACACACGTTTTGTTGCTCCCATTACATTAGTAGGATTAACTGCCTTGTCTGTGGAAATAAGGACAAATTTCTTCGTCTTATACTTATCTGCCATTGACGCTGTATTATAGGTGCCAAGTACATTATTTTTAATTGCTTCTTCTGGATTGTTTTCCATTAATGGCACATGCTTGTGAGCTGCAGCATGGAAAACTATATCTATATTTTTAGCTTCAAATATTTGCTCTAATTTGTTTTTATCTCTTACTGATGCTATTTGAACCTCAAGGTTTAAATTTTCTCGGTATTTACGTATTAATTCTTGTTGTATGTAATAGGCATTATTTTCATATATGTCTAGTATTATAAGCTTCTTTGGTGAATAACAGGCAATTTGTCTGCAAAGCTCTGAGCCTATGGAGCCGCCTCCTCCTGTTACCATTACCGTCTTGTTTGTTATGTATTCACTTGTTATGTGGCAATCTAAGGTTATTGGCTCTCTTCCTAACAAATCCTCTACCTGCACATCCCTTAGCTTTCCTAATAGGTCCATTTGATTTTTAGCTAAGAGGCTGTAGATTTCAGGAAGTATTTTAAGCTTGCAGTTTGTTTCTGTGCATATGTTTACTATTCGTTTTTTGTTTTCTGCATCTATTGATGGTATGGAAATTATGATTTTTTCTATTTCATACCACTTTGCCATTTTAAATATTTCATTTGTGTTTCCAACTATGGGAATTGAGTGGATTGTTCTCCCTATTTTAGAAGGGTCGTCATCTACAATACACTTAACAGAATAGTTGTGTCTTGGATTTGATTTTATTTCTCCAAGCATTATGGATGTAGCTTGTCCTGCCCCAACTATCATTACATTCATTTTATTTTCTTTTTTAAAATTATTTCTGTTTCTAAAAATAATTAATAAAGCTCTAAACATAACTCTTGCTGAAAGAGACAAAAGGGTAGATGCGGCAGTGGCAAATATAAATACATAATTAAAGACTGTAAGATTAGATGCTTTTGCTGTGAAATAAAATACAATATTAGCTAGAATTGAAGCACATAGACAAGTATAAAGCTCGAATATGCCTGTGTATCTCCACATATTTTTATAAACACTTAGCATGTAGAATGTTATGAGATATATTAGTGCATATATGAAGACTGTATTATGTATAATTTCTACTTTTACATGCTCAATTCCAGTTAGGAAATATGGCAATACATATGAAATCAGTGCGATAAAAACATCAATGACAGGTGGAATATACTTCCGATACTTATTCAATAAAGTAAACATTTTTTGATGAATTTCGATTTGCAACACCCCCAAATGATAAAAAATAAATCTTTTTAAAACCCCTTATTTTAAAAAGCACTGGAATTATGTAATAATTAATTTTTGTTTAACACAAAAATATGAAAAAAATAAATAATTCTAGCAGCCGAACTATCATAGTACACTATACCTTAGACTTCTATGCTTTGCGTCCTAATCTTTCAATTAGTTTGCCTTTTTTCATTATTTAGAAAAGCTTAGCCATTTTTTCAACAATTTTCCACATACCTTATTATAACACTTTAGTTTATAAAATCAAGACTTGTTTTAATGATTATAAAAATATTAAAATCATTTAAAACTTCTATTTTCCAACGAATAAATCGTCTTCCTAGTATTTTTATATGTGTTTTTATTTAATTTACCAATGGTTTCCGATTCATTAATAGATAAAAAATATCAATAAGGTTTTTTCTTTCATGTAATTTTATATATTTTTATATTAGTTTAAACATAGAAATCTTTTTACAAAGATCATTTTAAAAAATAAAGCAACTTATGAATACTATTTATTGAAGATTTGTTTTTACTATGATAAAATGTAATAAATGTAATACTTGACTTTTACAATTATTTTAAAATAAAAAACTATAATTTGAGGTGAATTATGAATAGCTTCCATACTCAAGAAGAGTTAAATAATATGAATTTTAAGTCATTGGGAAGTAACGTATTAATTAGTAAAAAATGCAGTATTTATTCTCCTGAAAAAATATCGATTGGTAATAATGTTAGAATAGATGATTTTTGCTTATTAAGTGGTAATATAACATTAGGAAATTATATACACATTGCTGCTTATTGTGCTCTTTTTGGATCTTCTGGAATAACATTTGAAGACTTCGCTGGTACATCATCAAGGGTAACCATCTATAGTGACTCCGATGATTATTCAGGATTATATCTTACTAACCCTACAGTAGATAATAAGTATAAAAATACTATTGGTGGTCCTGTGACCTTAAAAAGACATGTTATTATTGGTGCAAGCTGTGTTATTTTACCAGGCGTAACAATTGCAGAAGGTACATCTGTTGGTTCTATGTCATTAATTAGTAAAAGTACGCTAGAATGGTCAATTTATGCTGGTATTCCTGCAAAAAAAATAAAAGAAAGATCACAGGATTTATTAGAATTAGAACAAAAGATATATCAAGATTTTCAAAATTAAATTAGAATGGAGTTTTAAATGAGTGGTAAAACTATAAATGAAATTAATATAGGAGATAAAGCTTCTTATCAAAAAACTATAACAGAATATGATGTATACTCATTTGTAGCAATTAG
>CAZJKK010000142.1:0-3917 GCA_964546605.1 uncultured Clostridia bacterium | reverse complement strand
CCTTTGTTCAGCCATTGGTAAAAATATTTGGTTTCGCCGGTATTCCAGTCGGCGCAGAGCCATTTTCCGTTTGCGTTGCTATCCCAGGTAGATCCGTAGAGATAGTTACCCACCTTAACCACTCCGCCGTGTTGGGTGTCGAAATCTTTATTCAGCCAAACCTGTTTCACGCTTTTCCCGTCGGGTGCAATCTCAAGCATTACTGCACCATGGTTATAGCCGCTGGTAACAAAAAGCTTCCCGTCATGGTAGATGGGTGTGTTGGTGTTATTGTTGGTATCACGATCCGGAGCATTTTCTATATGGGCATAGTCGAACTTCCAAAGAAGCTGGCCGTTGGCCGGATTTACGGCAAAAATGAAGTTTGCCGACACACTGACAATCATCGGTATCCCGTTATGGGTAATAAAGGCCGAAGTGCAGTAGGCAGGATCCCTGTCGAACGGTTCGGTTTTCCACACCTCATTGCCGCTGTTTTTGTCGAGAGCCACCATAAGGGTTTGATTTCCGCCGATGTTGTAAACCACCAGATCATTTACCACCAGGGGCGATTCGGAATATCCGAAGAAGGGAGGAACGCCGCCGTAATCCTTAAAGAGATCCCGTTTCCAAAGAATTTTTCCCGTTTCCACGTCGAGACAGACATACTGGGCCATGCCTGTGGCAACCCACACTTTGTTACCCTCTATCCTGGGGGTCGACCGGTTCTGTTCGTACGAACGATTCCAGCCGTTACCACAGACGGTTTCCCATAACTTTTCGCCTTTAAGGGTATAGGCGTGCAACACATCAAGCGTGTCGCGCTTGCCGGCAACCAGAATTTTTCCGTCCGAGATTACCGGAGAGGAGTAGCCTTCGCCAATCCCGTTAATTACCATCACCTTTTCGGGCCCTTCTGCAGGCCAGCTCTTTAGCAATCTTTTCTCTGCAGTAAATGATCCCGTTCCGTCTCCGGCGCGCCAGCCTGTTACGGCAGGTTGTGTTTGAACTACAGGGGCATTGCATGCCGCTAATGTGAAGATAATTAAGGTCAGGAAAATTCTTTTCATAAGGGTTAATTGTAGACGATTAATTGATCTTGTAGCCGTTTAAGGTGTTGCCGTGACGGATATAGAGCGTGCCTTTGTATATCACAGGGTGTGCCCAGTGAGGCCCTCGTCCCCCCTGAACGCGGAATGAACTGACTCTGTCAAACTTAAGAGGGTTGGGTCGAACGAGAGCTACGTTTCCGTTTTTTTCTTCGTAACAGTAGAGCATGCCATCGGCCGAAATAATAGATCCTTTCGATTCCCAGGCCTCCACGTACGCCGTCTTTCCCGTTTTCCAGTCGACGCAGGCCCATTTCCCGGTGGCATTGTTGTCCCAGGTGGAGCCATAGAGGTAGTTGCCTACCTTCACCATATTCCCGTGATGGGCATCCAGATCTTCGTTTTTCCACAACTGGGTGGCACTTTTCCCGTCGGCCGAGAGGGAGATCAGTACGGTGCCGTGGTTATAACCGCTGGTCACCGCAATTTTCCCATCGGCATAGATGGGGTTATTGGTGTTGTTATTGGTGTCGTTGGGGTTCATCCAGTGGGTGTAATCGATGGTCCACAACACTTTACCCGTTTCGATGGCAATGGCAAAGATTGATTTTGCCCCCACATTCACATACATCTTTGTGCCGTTATGGTTTACGAAAATAGGCGTGCAGTAGGCCGATTTATCGAATACGGCCGAACGCCACACCTCAGCACCCGTGTTTTTGTTGAGGGCCACCACTGTGGCGCGTTTTCCGCCAACAGTGTAAATAAAGAGATTGTCGCAAATCAGGGGCGATTCGGAATAGCCATAAGTGGCCTCTTCGCCCTGGTAGAGGCGATAGAGATCTTTCTTCCAGAGAATCTTTCCGTTGTTCAAATCCAAACAGGCCACACCCGCCATTCCGGAGGTAACCCACACCCGGTTCCCCTCAATACGGGGGGTGGTTCGGGTGAGTTGATACGAACGAATCCAGGAACGGCCGTAGGGGGTTTCCCACAGCTTCTTTCCATCGGGAGTGTAGGCCAACACCACATCCATGGTGTCTCTTATACCGGTAAGCAGAATCATTTCTGAAGTCACCACCGGCTGAGAGTACCCTTCTGGAAGGTCTGTAATAGAGAGGATAGTCTGGGGTCCGTTCTCCGGCCACACTTTCATTAAACCGCTCTCCTGCCTGTAAAGGCCGGAACCATCGTTTGCGCGCCATCCAAGAGTCTGTGCCTGAAGGAAAACAGGGAGCAGCGAAAACGATACGAAAAGGAGCAGATTCAGGTATCTGTTCAGTCTCATCGGGCAGCTACATCGTAAGCAATCAGTGCATTACCGTGACGGATGT
The DNA here is from genome assembly GCA_964546605.1 of uncultured Clostridia bacterium. Classification (GTDB taxonomy): domain Bacteria; phylum Bacillota; class Clostridia; order Tissierellales; family Sedimentibacteraceae; genus Sedimentibacter. Next base: position 1,555 of record CAZJKK010000142.1, on the reverse strand, counting down.
AGAGCACTTTGTTGTGAACTATCGGATGAGCCCAATGCTGGGCGGTGCCCTCTTTCACCACGAACTCGCCCTTTTTATCGAATTTTTCGACAGAAGGAGCAACCAGGGCCACATCTCCTTTGTCGCTGTAACAGTACAGCATGCCGTCGGCCGACATGACACACCCGTTGTAAAAGCCCTTCTCCCGGTATTTTATGGTTCCTGTTTTCCAGTCGACACAGAACCAACTCCGGCTCTTATCGCCCGAACCGTAGATATTGTCGCCCAATTTAACCAATGCGCCGATCCGGTTATCGAGCTCCTCATTTTCCCAAACCTTTGCTACCGATTTACCGTCGGGCGAAATCTTCAGCATCACCGACCCTTTTCCGTACCCGCTGGTACAAAGAAGCAGACCATCGCTGTAGAGGGGCGTATTGGCATGAACAGCCCACTGATTTTTGTGTTCGATCGACCAATTTTTCTTACCCGTAGTCAGATCGAGCCCCAGAATGTGGTTTTCGGTCATCACCACCACTATAGGGTTCCCATGTCCTTTAACCAACATGGGCGAACAGTAGGCCGATTTTCCTCCTTCGCCGGGAGAACTCCAGATAAGCGCTCCCGTTTTTTTATTCAGCGCAACCACATTATTCTCTGTACCCCCGGGAGTAAGAATAATCTTTTCATCCACCACAAGTGGCGATTCGGTAATTCCCCAGGTGATATTCCGGCCTCCGAAATCGGCCAGCATATCCTTTTGCCAAACCGGGTTAAGTGTTTTTTCATCCCAGGCCATCACCTTCCCCATACCGGTTACAATGTAGAGCAGCCCGTCGTTAACCAGTACAAACGAACGCGAACCCTCATAACTTTCGGTCCACTCTTCGCCGTACGGTTTCTGTTTTACCACCTTCCCGTCTAATCCGAGCACATAGAGTATTCCCTCTTTTTCCTGGGCTCCTGTAATGTAAATCAGATTATTGGCAATAGAAGGGGAGGTGTGTCCATCGCCCAGCCCTTCGAATACCCAAAGCTTTTTCGGACCCTCGGCCGGCCACGACTTCAACAACCCCGTTTCGGGGAAAATACCATCACGGTTTGGGCCACGCCATTGCGACTCCTTTTGTGCCGGAAGCAGAGCCGGAAGCAAACAAAATAAAAGAGAAAAAAGAGCTGTCCTCATACGGATTTCAATTTTAGGGTTCGAACGGGTGCAATCGTCGCACAGTAGGCAAAAATAGAGAAATTAGCGCAAAAACCCATGGGGTTTTTGCGCAGTGCTCTAGAGCTCTAATGCTGCGCTGCGCGCCAGTTATTTGCGCGAAGCGCAGCACTTGAAGCGAATTTGCGCTTCGAAGCACCAGAGCACCCGCTCATCAAATTTTACCGATACCTTCCGGGGACTGATGTCCGAATTTGTGAAACGGCGCATCTCAACCTTTCTCCTATACAAGATAAACTCAGACCGAACTTAGATAGTTTGTGTAAAGAGGCCTTATATGCTATCTTAAACGGGAAATCATTGAAAAGACTGGCATTTAGGTGATTCTATCAATACTGCAGAAAATATTTT
>CAZJKK010000141.1:228-3944 GCA_964546605.1 uncultured Clostridia bacterium | reverse complement strand
GCAACTGTTAAAAATATGGAGCCTGAAGAAATAGAAACATATGAGCTTGACCCTGTAACAAAGAGGGACAATGGAGTAAACGAACTTCCTTCTGTAGTATTAGTTATGCAACCTCAGTCACAAATGGAAGAGTTAGGCTACAATGATTTGGTTTATGGTTGGGATATGAATAAATATGTTCCATCATTTATGAATCCAAACGAAGTATTAGACGGAGCACTGATTTCAGGAAGCTTCATGCCTTCATCATCAAAATGGGCAACGTATGATTTTCAAAACTTCCCTACTATAAAAGAACTTTACAAGGAGCATGGAAAGAGCATTAATTTCTTGGGAGTTATAATGTCAAACTTAAATGTATCCTTGGAGCAAAAGAAAAGATCTGCTGTTTTTGTAGCACAAATGGCTAAATCCTTAGGAGCTGATGGCGCAATAGTTACTGAAGAGGGATACGGCAATCCAGATGCGGACTATATTCTTTGCTTGGCAGCATTAGAAGATGTGGGAGTAAAGACTGTAGGTATAAGCAATGAATGTACAGGAAGAGACGGTGCATCACAGCCACTAGTTACTCTTGACGTTAAAGCTAACGCTTTAGTTTCTACAGGAAATGTTTCTCAACTTATAGAGCTTCCACCAGCTGACAAGGTTATAGGTGAGTTAGCTGCATTAGGCAGAGATGGTCTTTCTGGAGGATGGGCGTTTGATGAAATCCTTGGACCATCAGTAAGAGAAGACGGTTCTATAATCATGGAGAACAATTCTATGTTCTGCGGTGATAGGATTGCAGGATGGTCAACTAAGACGATGAAGGAATTTTAGGAGGTGTTGAAATGAAAAAAGCAATACATTATATAAATCAATTTTTCGCGGGTATAGGTGGAGAAGAATTAGCAGATCACAAGCCTGAAATAAGAGAAGGTGCCATAGGACCAGCTCTTGCCATGAATTCCATGCTTAATGCACAGGTTACACATACAATCGTATGTGGTGACAACTATATGGGTAGCAATACTGATGAAGCAATAAAGGAAATATTAGGCTTTTTAGAAGACAAGGAATTTGATATATTTGTTGCAGGACCGGCTTTCCAGGCAGGAAGATACGGTGTGGCATGCGGAAATATATGCAAAGCTGTAAAAGAAAAATTTAATGTACCTGTAATTACATCAATGCATGAAGAAAATCCGGGCGTTGATATGTTTAAAAAGGACATGCATATATTCAGAGGAGGGAAATCAGCAGCGAAGGTTAAGGATGACGTTAAGGTTATGGCTGGCTTTGCAAACAAAATATTAAATGGTGAAAAAACAGGACCTGCTGATGTTGAAGGCTTCTTCCCAAGAGGAATCAGAGAACAAATTTGGCTTGAATCTGGCAAGACTGGGGCTGAGCGTGGTGTTGAAATGCTGATTAAAAAATTAAATAATCTTCCTTTTGAATCAGAGCTCCCAATACCAGAGCCAGACAGAGTTCCTGTTGCTAAACCAATCGCTGATTTGTCAAAAGCAAATATAGCTTTAGTAACTACAGGAGGTATAGTTCCTGTTGAAAATCCAGATAGAGTTCAATCAGCATCTGCAACAAGGTGGGGTAGATATGACATATCAAACATGGACAGATTGGAATCAGGAGTATATAAGACTATACATGCTGGCTTTGACCCAGCAGCAGCTGATGCAGATCCAAATGTGATTATGCCCATAGATGCAATGAAGGCATATTTAAAGGAAGGCAAGTTTGGCAAGCTTCATGATTATTTTTACTCAACAGTAGGTACTGGAACAACCCAAGCCGAAGCTGCTAGAATGGCTAAGGAGATTATCGTAAAATTAAGAGAAGACAATGTGGACGGAGTTATAATGACATCGACCTGAGGTACCTGTACACGTTGCGGTGCAACGATGGTAAAAGAAATTGAAAGAGCGGGAATTCCTGTAGTTCAAATGTGTAATTTAGTTCCAGTAGCAACAACTGTTGGCTCTAATAAAATAGTTCCTACAATATCTATTCCATATCCGCTAGGAGACCCACAAACATCATGGGAAGCTCAGTGGAAGCTTAGATATCATCGTGTAGGTGTAGCTTTAGATGCATTGACTGATGATATTAAAGAACAAAAGGTATATAAGGTAAAAATTTAATTAAATAGGGGTGTTGTCACCCCTTCCTAAATATAATACGGAGGTATTTATGGATAAATTAAAGCAAAAGAATAATGCAAAAGATAATACAGTGTATTTTATATCTTTAGCCATATCTATAGCTATTGTTCTATGGGGTATTTTGGCACAAGAAAATTTTGCAGCATTTGCTAATTCGTTACTTTCTTTTTTAACCAATAACTTTGGTTGGGCATATTTAATATCGATGTTTTTATTCGTATTATTTGCATTGGTTTTAGCATTCAGTAAATATGGAAATATAAAGCTGGGCGCTGATGATTCAGTTCCTGAGTATAGCACAACATCTTGGTTTGCAATGTTGTTTGGAGCAGGAATGGGCATTGGTTTAGTATTTTGGGGAGTAGCAGAGCCTATTTCGCATTATGTAAGCCCTCCAGCAGGAATTGAGGGTGGTACTACTCAAGCAATGAATTTTGCTATGAAGGCATCCTTTATGCACTGGGGGTTCCACCCATGGGCAAATTATGCCATAATCGGATTGGCACTAGCATATTTTCAATTTAGAAAAAATAAACCTGGTTTAATAAGCAGCATTTTTATACCATTGTTTGGAGAAGAAAGAGTTAACGGACCTATTGGAAAGTTAATTGACATTCTTGCTGTATTTGCTACTGTTGCAGGTGTAGCAACTTCTTTGGGATTAGGTACATTACAAATTAACAGCGGATTAAACTATTTATTTAATCTTCCTGAAACAACAATGGTTCAATTAGGCATAATATTTATAATCACTATTCTTTATATATGGACGGCTGTAAGTGGTATAGATAAAGGCATAAAGTTTTTAGGCGATATAAATTTATATTTGGCAATTAGCTTAGTTGCTTTATCTTTTATAGTTGGACCAAAATTAAAAATAATAAATTCATTTACAAATGGATTAGGTCAGTACATAAATAATTTTGTTGCTGACAGCATGCATATAGAGGCGTTTGGTGATAATAGCTGGTTAAACGGCTGGACAATATTCTATTGGGCATGGTGGATTGCGTGGGCACCATTTGTTGGAACATTTATTGCTCGTATATCAAAAGGAAGAACTATAAAAGAGTTTATTGGAGGAGTAATTTTTGCCCCTGCTATAGTATCAATTGTTTGGTTCTCTGTATTTGGAGCAATGGGCCTTAACTTAAGCGAAACGTTGGGAGTGGAAAAATTAGCTGAATTTGCTGCAGCTCCGTCAACAACATTGTTCCAAGTTTTCAATTATTATCCACTAGGCAAAATGCTATCATTTATAGCAGTATTATTGCTGTGTACATTCTTTATTACTTCTGCAAACTCAGCAACATTTGTTTTGGGAATGTTAAGCTCACAGGGAGACTTAAATCCTACAAAACAAAAACAATTTGTTTGGGGAATAGTTCAGTCATTATTTGCAACAGCACTTTTAATATCCGGTGGATTAGGTGCATTGCAAACAGCTTCTGTAGTAGCAGCTTTTCCATTTATAGCTATAATGATTTTAGCTATGGTGTCTTTAATGAAAGCGTTAAAAGAAGAAAAATAAAATTATAAAAAAGGGCTATA
>CAZJKK010000141.1:0-218 GCA_964546605.1 uncultured Clostridia bacterium | reverse complement strand
ACTTTTGCAACAGCCACGCTGATTTCACCTATAATAAAATTACTCTGTCATTAGCTTTAAAACAACTTGTGAAGCGTTAATAAACTCTTCAATGTTTAATCTTTCATCCGTAGTATGGGCTTGTTCCATGCCGCATCCTATAACAACAGCCTTAATGCCGTTTAAGTTATAAACATTAGCATCACTGCCTCCTCCGGAAGGGAGTTTAACTACTTCTA
>CAZJKK010000140.1:1813-3974 GCA_964546605.1 uncultured Clostridia bacterium | reverse complement strand
ATACACAGCTACAGGTGGTTTTGATGAAACAAAGGAAGCTTTTAAAAACATATTAACTTGTCAAGGTTTTGATACAAGCAAATTGCATGTAACAGTAACTGATGGTGGTTCTACAGGTATGGAACTTTTAATAATAGGAGTTTGCGGTCCTGCAGGAACAAATGAAAAGCCTCTTATGATGATTGACCCAGCATATACAAACTACATATCTTTTGCTGAAAGAGTAGGAAGAAAAACAGTAACAGTTAAACGTCATATGAATGATGATGGTAAGTTTGGTTTGCCGGAACTTGATAAAATTGAAGAAGTTATAAAAGCTAACAATCCTGGAGCACTTCTTGTGATTCCATATGACAATCCAACAGGTCAGTTATATGACAAGAAAACTATGAAGGCACTTGCAGAGCTTTGTGTTAAATACAATTTATGGATGGTAAGCGATGAAGCATATCGTGAATTATTCTATGTTGATGGTGCAGAACTAGTAAGTATTTGGGGAATAACTGATGCAGATGTACCTGGAATAGAAGGAAGAAGAATAAGCATTGAAACCGCTTCAAAAGTATGGAATGCTTGTGGTTTAAGAATAGGTGCTATTATTACTGATTCACCTGAATTTGACAACAGATGTCAAGCTGAATACACTGCAAATCTTTGTGCAAATGCTATTGGCCAATATATATTCGGAGCTTTGGCTCACGAAAGCAAGGAACAAATTACTGAGTGGTGCAAAGGACTTCGTGATTACTACGGAACTACAATTAAAAATGTATGTGCTAAATTGTTAGAATTAGAGCCAGGTTTAGTAGTATCAAGCCCTGATGCATCAATTTATACAGTAATTGACGTTAGAAATGTTGTAAAACCAGGATTCGACTCAATTGATTTCACATTATATTGTGCTGGAGAAGGTGCTGTTGATTTTAATGGTGTTCAAACTACATTGTTGTGCGCACCTATGAAGGGATTCTATGATATTGCTAAAGGCGATGTAAATCCAGGAAGCACTCAATTCCGTATTTCATATGTTGAATCTCCAGAAAACATGATGAAAGTTCCTGAATTGTTTGTAAAACTTTTAAAACAATACGAAGCTAATAGATAATTAATTCGTATAAATAATGATAAATAAAATAATAGCTAAAGTATAAATTTATACTTTAGCTATATTTTTTGTATTATTTAATTGTTTTAATTTCATAAGGATTATCTACAGATGCCATTACAGCCTTTTTAGACAAGTAAGTGTATAGCTCTGCATTTTCTTCTTGAGGAACAAAAGTCACATCTTCAAATAAGTCTTTCTGTATGTTTTCTTCCCTTATAATTGTTTCAAATAATGCAAGACTAGCAATATATCTACCTATTCCCGTATTTAAATGATAGCCATCTGATGTAAGCTCATTTCCAATGGCTTTTAATTTTTTATTTGTTCTTGCATTTTGTATGGCAGTGCCGGCGGGGATTAAAATATCTATATTTGTTTCTTTGGCTGCCATACCATATGAGTTAACTATTGCATTAAACATGATTTTTTGGTTGCTGTTGTAATAGTAAAAGTTGTTGTTGGTGCTGTTGGCAGCATATGCCCAGGTCATATTATATGCAAATTTTACATCTTCTCCGGCAATATTTTTAATATATACAATTAAATCATTTAAATAGGGCTGATACGTAGAATAAATGCCTGATTCAGCTGATGATTGTTGCAATGTTATATAATCCCACTTTTCATCCAGCAACACATTCTTCATGTCTTTGTTTTCATAGGTTTTCATGTCGTCGGTAGACCATTTATAATAGGTGTATGCTTTATTATTGTTTGTGGCATAAGTATTATGTCTTTCTAGTGAACAACCGCTGTTATATAAATTCCCTACAACAATATTCATGTTTGCTGATTTTGCTATGGAATGTAAATAAAAAACTGTGTCCTGTGAAAAAGAATTTCCGATTGCTAAAATTCGTATAGTTCTGGAATCAGGATCTCTAACAGTTATTTCACATATGGGAATTGTCTTGCCTTTTATTGAAGCCGATATGACAGCATTTCCCGGTTCATTTGCAATTATTGAGCCATTTGAACTTATTTTAGCAATATTGCTGTTGCTTGATGATAATTTATATTTATTATTTTCAAATTTTATAGATGAATTTACAT
>CAZJKK010000140.1:0-1713 GCA_964546605.1 uncultured Clostridia bacterium | reverse complement strand
CTTTGCAATACTTTTATGGCTTCTGCTCTTTTTATTGGATTTTGTGGTTTAAATGAATTATCTTTATAGCCTTGAACAATACTTAAATTAGCTACTAAATCAACGTAATTTTTTGCCCATAAAGAAATATTATTATGATCAGAAAAATTGCTTTTTGATAAATTCTCTTGATAATCAATCTCTAATATTTTACATATAATAACAGCTGCTTGTTCTCTTGTTATGTAACTTCCAGGGGCAAACTTATCTGCAGAAATTCCATTTATGTATCCTGCTTTGAAGCCCTTTTGAATTTCTATGTAAAACCAATCATTTTTATCTACATCCAGAAAGTTAATATTATCTAACTCTGTATAGCCGAAGGACAAATTCACCATTTTTACAAATTCAGCTCTAGTCACAAATCCTTCAGGCTTAAAGCTGCCATCAGGATAGCCGCTTACATATCCTTTATGAAGCCAATCTTCAATGTTTTTTTCTGCCCAGTGTCCCATATAGTCAGTTATGCCGAATGCATATATAGGAACTGCTGTAAACAGCAGCATTAATGCTAATAAAAAATATAATGTTTTTTTAAACATGCTGTCACCTCTAATTTACATTACTGTGTACATTATATTACTAAAAAGTAGATATTTCAACAATTTACGAAATCTATTTGTTTATCATAGTATTAGCTAAAAATTGTTTTATATAGATTTGAAAAACATCAAAAAAATAAATATCACCCGCTTTTAATAAATCGGGTGACATTATACTTAACCATTTACTACCATTACAGGACAAGGGGAGTCTGCAATTACCTTTTGTGTTACAGAACCTATGAAAAACCTTTCAAAGTTTGAAAAACCTCTTCTGCCAATAACTATTAAATCGAAACTTTCTTCTGCAGCTAACTTAAGTATAGTATCTGAAACCTTACCTACCAATACTTTCTTATTAATGTGTAAATTTTCATAATCTAAATTCCTAACAATTATGTCAAGCATGCGAGTTTCTTCATGCATGAGCTTTTGAAGCATTTCTTTTCTGTTAGTTTCAAATGCATTTTCAACATGCATGCCAAAATATGAATACTTATCTTCTGAAGGCAGATGTATAACTGTTACAAAGGTAAGCTCAGCATTTGTAAGCTTGCCTATGGTTACGGCTTTTTCTGCAGCCTTTTGAGATGCGCTTGAGCCATCAATTGGAATTAATATTTTCATATAAATCAATCCCTTCCTAATAATCTTTTGCTGTTAATTATGGTTTTCTTGAACAATGAGCACAGGGCATGGAGCATCAGCGAGCACTCTATGGGCAACAGAGCCAAGGAAAAATCTTTTTATTTTTGAAAACCCAAGTCTGCCCATAACTATCATGTCATAATGACCGCTTTCAGCTTCCTTAATTATTTCTTCATATGCAATGCCCGGAACAATTTTTCTTTTAACTTCAATGTCTGCAATATCTAAGGAGTCAACAATGGAATCCATCATTTTCTTTTCAGTTTCCTTGAGTCGTTCTTTCAGCTTTTTTAAATCCGGGTCAATAACAACGCCAAACCTGTTATATTTGGATATGTCTGGTTCGTACATTACATAAATTAAAGTAATTTCGCTATTGTATTTCTTGGCTATTTCTAATGCTTTTTCTGCTGCCTTAAGGGAAGCAGCTGAACCGTCAACAGGGACTAATATTTTTTTCATGACTTCCTCCACGTAATATTAT
>CAZJKK010000139.1:0-4009 GCA_964546605.1 uncultured Clostridia bacterium | reverse complement strand
TAAGCTACATAAAAATGAGCTTAATAATAATGATAAGCATGAGTCTTCACAACTTTCCTGAAGGAGTTGCAGTTGGTTCAAGCTTAATATATTCTGAAAATTTAGGATTAAAAATAGGTTTCTTAATTGCAGCTCATGATATCCCTGAAGGAATGAGCGTTGGTGTTCCTCTTGTAATGGCAGGTGCATCACCATTGACTGTAGTGATGCTTACAATGCTCACAGGACTTCCTACCGCATTTGGAACTGTGTTTGGGGTAGTCCTTGGGGGTATTTCGAAATATTTCATTGCTTTTTGCTTATCAGCAGCAGCAAGCAGCATGCTTTATGTCTCTGCAAATGAGCTTATACCCGAAGCCAAAAATTTGCACAAAGGTATGTCTAACCCCATATTTTTAACCTTAGGTTTTATATGTGGTTGTTACATAAGCTTTTTGATGTAGATTAGGCCTGCATATATATGTTTTCATATACCAAGCTGTTATTTTCAATTATAGATTTAAGTTTTTCTATATCGTCCTTAAAAAACCTTATGCATAATCCACAGCTTGAGCTAATGCTTCTTGGAACAGGTATCATTTTAAATTGTATGTTATTTTTCTTCAATGCAGTTTCAACCTTCATAGCATATGAAACTGATTTAAAAGTCATGTAATTGTATTGATCCATGTCTACCTTCTTTCTAACTTTAGTATAGCACAGGGAAAATTGTTGTCTAATAAAAAAAGGTTATAATAAATTTCTTAATTATAAATAAAAGTAATATCTCCCATTGGTGCTGGAGACATTACTTTTATTTGAATAACAGGCAAAGCCCTTATTGAACTTTTATTTACTTTATTTACTTTACTTCTATCATTTATTCCATTTCATCTAATGTGAGGCTGTAACCGTCTAAAAATTCATCTAAAAATATTTTAACATCCTGCCTGTTCATATTGATTATTTCTTTATATAGGGACTGCTTAGCTTTAACAAATTCCTTGTTTCCTGATTTCTCTTCTTCTATGCATTTGATGTATGCACTGATTTTATCAGCTGCCTTTATTGTTTTCCATATTTCTGTATCCTCTTGTTTTGGAATCAATAATGGCTCATATTCATCATATAAGTCCTCCGGAAGCATTTTTAAAAGACTTTTATTTGCTGAAAGCTCTACTTCCTTATATGCTGTTTTTATTGCAGGATTAAAATATTTAACAGGAGTTGGCATATCACCTGTGAGTATTTCAGACGCATCGTGGTATATGGCCAAAAGCACTGTTTTTTCAATATCTGTACTCATATTAAGACGTTTTTTTTGAATAACTGCAAGAGCATGGGCTATTACAGCTACTTCCAAGCTGTGCTCGCTTACATTCTCTTCCTTTGCGCTTCGCATCAAGCCCCAACGATTTATATACTTCATTCTTGAAATAAAAGCAAAGAAATTTGATTTTTTCATGGCCATCCTTTATTTTTGAATTGCTGCAGTTGCTCCATGACTTTTCATGATTTTTTTCATACCTTCAGTTGCTTCAACTGTGTCATCTTTAAATACCCATATGGCTTCTGCTCCTACTGATTCAACTAGCTTTTTACCATCTTCATAAGGCATTAAAAACACTGCAGTTGATAAAAAGTCTGCCAATCCGGAACTTTCTGTTACTACTGATACAGCTCTGAAATAATCACCTGGCATGAGAGTTACTGGGTCAATCAAGTGATGAATCATCTTACCTTCCACCACGTAAAACCTTTGATAATCACCACTGGTTACTACTGAAGCATCCGTTAAAAATATGGTGTCTAATAAATTTTCCTCACTGGCTGAACCTATGCTGTAAAACTTTTCGGGGTCTTGAATTCCAACGCCCCATTTGTCTCTAATATTATCCATTGGTTTTCCAAAAGCGCGTACATTGCCTCCGCCACTTATCATACCGGAAACGAAACCTGCCTTCATTATTTCCTGGGTAACAACCTCTACAGCATAACCCTTAGCTACAGCTCCAACATCAAGACTCATTAAAGGGTCGTCAAGATAGACTGTACTATTTTCCACATCTACTATTACCTTATTAATATCCGTATGTTCATTTGCTGCCAAAAGTTCATCCATAGGAGGCAGTTTGGCATTTTGTGGTTCTAATTCTGCAGCTTCTCTGTAATCATGCCAAATTTTCAGCACTGCACCCATTGCAATATTTGTCTTTGTACTTGTTTCTTCATAATTTTGCTTGCTAAATAGTATTAAATCAATTATATCCTTGCTCACCTTTACAGGCTTAACACCAGCATTGTCATTAATAGTTTTAATGTTGTTTATTCCTTCGTAATCATTATATTTGTCATATTGCTTATGAAGTTCCAACATTCTTTCATTAATTTGCTTTAGGTATTTATCAAATTCACCCTTTGTCTTGGTATATCCAACCACAACTGTAACAGTATCAAATGTTCCATAAAAGTGGTCTGAGTATTTTTCATATTGTAAATACTTTATTAGAAAGGATACAATTACAATTCCTATTAATACTATAGCAATTATTACTTTATATGGTTTTTTCATGTTTGTCATTCTCTTCATCATATCACCCTAAATTATAATAACAAAAATAATAAATAATATCAATAAATATTATGAAGCATATAAAAACTCCCTCATTTAAATGGAGGGAGTTTGGATAGCTTTAATTATCTTGCATTTGCAAAAGCTTCATCAATTACTGCTTGATATGGATCTACAGTAATAGTTACTGATGATGTTAATTCAGCTACGTCTGGAACTGATTTATGGCTTGCATCTCTTTCTTTAACTTGTAATCCTGTGATTTCGTCAATTGTCTTGCCGATCATCCAGTCTTCAAATGCATCCATTTGCTCAAACCAATCTTTGCCTATAGTTGAAGCTTTAACCATTCCATATGCTGGTCCCAGTTCTTTCTTTGTTTGAGGAGCAACTGTTTTGTCAGATGTTACTTTGCCGTTTTCATCATAGTTAACTTTAACTTGAGCAACGTCAACTATTGCCTTAACAACCTTACCATCTTTATCAATAGCTACAGCTGTCATATTAGTATCAACTTGAGCAACTGGTGCAACATCTGCTGCTTTGTCTTTTGATTTATTAATAAAAGTTTGAACTCCAAGACCAACTGTTGCAGCTCCTGTAGCATCTTCTGCATTGTTCCATGCTTCTTCAACTGCTGCTATATAGCTTTCAACAGTTATAGTTACTGATGATGTTAATTCAGGAACGTCTGGCACGTTTTTATGTGAATCATCTCTAACTTTAACTTTTAATCCTTTGATTTCATCAACTGTTTTGCCAATCATCCAGTTTTCAAATGCTTCAGCTTGTTCAAACCATTCTTTGCCTATAGTTGATGCTTTAACCATTCCATAGTCAGGTCCTAAATCTTTTTTAGATTTAACTTCAGAAGTTTTGTCAGAAGTAACCTTCATGTCTTTGTCAAAAGCTACTTTAGTTTGTGCATTGTCTAATGTTACTGAAACTACTTTACCATCTGAATCAAATCCAACTGCTGCTATTGTTACGTCAGCTTGTGCTGTAGCTGTAGCTTCAGCTGTTGCATCTTTTGACTTAGCTATAGAAATGTTTTGTCCTAAACCAACTTTAGCTATTTCTCCAGCTTCTCCCTTTACAACTTCAACTGGAGCAGGTGCTTCTGCCTTTGGTTCTTCTACTGCTGGCCATGGATACTTAGCTGGGTCTAATGCATTGTTAACTGCATAAATTATAGCCTTGCTAGTATATGTTGCACCAGTAATAACGTCAACATCTGCTTTGTTAGCTTCTACGATTTTTGCTGGAAGTTCATCAATTGCTTTCGTTCCTATACCTGCTGTTTCATTAGCTCCAACAGGTTCAACTTTTGTTATTTTGTCCCCTTCTTTTGTAACTGTAACTGTTACATCTCCGCCAAATCCTTCACCTGTGCCTGTAAAAGTTTCTGCTTTAGGCGCTTCAGCTGCAGTCTGGCTAGCGCATCCAAATAAAGATGCT
>CAZJKK010000138.1:0-4075 GCA_964546605.1 uncultured Clostridia bacterium | reverse complement strand
TATATAATTTGGTGGATGGAATATGGGTCAGCAAGATATCTTCAGTTCATTTTGCAGCAACATCTTTTGTTTGGCCCATAAACTTTCTTTTTGTTGCCTTAGGTATTGGGCTTTCAGTGGCAGGTACCTCGCTCCTTTCTCAGCTGGTGGGAGCAAGTGAATATAAAAAGGCGAGGGAGTATACCGCTCAGTTGATGGTATCTTCACTTTTGTTATCTATTTTATTTACCATAGCGGGAGTTATTACAAGCCCTTACATAATCAGGCTTATGGGAGGAGAGGGCGAGTTTGCTGTCTTAGCAAACACTTATTTGCAAATATCATTTTTAGATTTGCCATTTATGTTTTTATATTTCAATATAAATTCCATGATGAATGCTCAGGGGAATACGGTAACCCCAACCATATTAAGCGCCATTTCTGCATTAATAAATGTTGTATTAGATCCAGTATTTATATTTACATTTAATATGGGTATAGCAGGTGCAGCATGGGCTACAGTTTTATCAAGGGTTGTACTGGCAGTGTTCGGGGTTATAATTATATTTAAAGAAGAAAATGATTTAAAACCTGATTTCAAAGGATTTAAATTTGATAAAAGCATACTTAGTGAAATCGTAAGAGTTGGACTTCCAGCTTCTATCGGTCAAACAGGCTCCTCCATTGGATTTATGGTTTTAAACGGATTCATTGTATCCTATGGCACAGCAACATTGGCAGCCTTTGGCATGGTTAATAGAGTCACTAATCTCGTAATGCAGCCCGCTATGGGAGTTGGTGCAGCCTTGACTGCAGTAATAGGTCAAAATCTTGGTGCAGGACAGCTTGACAGAGCAACGGAAAGCTTTATAAAAGCTTCAAAAATAGCTTTGTACATTGGAGTTATTGGGGGAACACTCATATATATCTTTGACAAGCCCATAGTGGATTTTTTTATTCAGTCAAAGGATGAGCCTGAAGTTATAGTTCAAAGCATATCATATATGAAATTTGTTGCATTTTCAATGCCTTTGATGGGGATGTTCAGTGTGTTTCAAGGAGTATTTCAAGGTTCAGGAAATACCAAATTTTCCATGGCAATGGAGATAGGTAGACTTTGGGCAGTGAGGTTGCCTATGATATTAATATTTAAAAATTTCTCCGATTTTGGTTCAACTGGCATTTGGTTTTCAATGAGCTTTAGCAATTTTATAGTGTGCCTTTATGGATTGTGGGTTTATAAAACTCATGGGTGGAAGGGAAAAATGCTAAATTCAGCTGATATTGCTAATTAAATATGTTGCGTTTACAAAATTCTTTTACTATTTTTATATTTATGGTAGACTATTGCATATTGCTTAAAGAATTTATATTTGAATACTAATGAAAGAAGAGGTATATATGAAAAAATTTATTATTGAAGATGATTTTTGGAGCGTGTTTCCAAATGCTAAGCTAGGCATTATTGTTTGTAACAACATAGATAATGCTATTAAGGGTGAAGAGGATTACAAGGAATTGATTTGTGATGCAGAAAAGGAAGCTTTAAAATACTTAAATAATGAAGAGTTTAGCCAAAACGAAGTTGTAAAAGTATGGAGAGAAGCATTTCAAAAATTTAAAACTAAAAAGGGCGCCCGTTCATCTATTGAAGCATTGTTAAAGCGTGTAAATAATGGAAATCATTTAGGAACAATCAATCCTTTGGTGGATATTTACAATTCAATTTCATTAAGATATGCACTGCCTTGCGGTGGAGAAGATATAGACAAATTTGATGGTGATAACAGGTTGACAAAGGCAGTTGGAAATGAAGAGTTTATTACATATGGGACAGATAAAAGTGAACCACCTTATGAAGGAGAAATAGTATATAAGGATGATGCAGGGGCAATTTGCAGATGCTGGAACTGGCGAGAATCAGTACGAACAATGCTCACCGAAAATACAAAGAATGCTTTTTTATGCATTGAGTTAGTTGATGAAAAAAGACTAAATGTATTTGAAAATGCTTTAAAAAGTTTAGCTTATTTAGTACAGGAAAATTTAGGCGGCACATGTACCATTTCGATTCTTGATATAAACAATAAAGAAGTGACTATTGCGTTCTAAATTAAATATAATGTAAAAATTAAATAATAATTAAAAAAATTGAATGATAATTAAAAAAGTCATTGTTTTATTAATAGTAATGAAGTAAAATATTGGCAGCTCCATAAAGAGCTGCTAATATTTTTTGTTCATAAATTTAAGTGGTTACAGTTCACACCATCATTTTGTCATCCGCCGATAGCGAAGGATCTCATCCTTTAAAACATGAGATTCATCGCCTGTGGCTCTGAATGACAACGGGTTAACACCCTTATTATAGCATGTGTGAACCAATGTCATTTAGTTAACTTATAAATAAGCAATTGTTCTATCAGCAAATGGAAAAAAACGAAAAAATTAGACGAAACACTATTAGGTTTTGTTAATTTACAGTGTTTAAAAGCTTTTTGTGCATGGCAAATAAACAGATTTACATCTGCTTTAAAAAAATGTATTATGGTAGTGGATGTAGCCGCTTTTAAGCTGCTCGATATATAAAATATCGTGGTCTTCGGAAATGGGCAGTTTTTAGCCTTGGGTATTGTCGCTCATTACGAATCGGAATCAGCTCTTTTTGAAGCAGGGACATCACATCTATCTGATCTTTCTTTGTTGCCAGACGGAGAAAGACTCTGCAAATATGGGCTGCTACGCTGAAATTTACTTTATAGTCATATTTGGTCTCTTTTTGAGTAACCACAGTATGATTAATAAGGGTTTGCGTTATATTATAGGTTATCAGCTTCGCCCATATTTCCTGTTTGATGTATTCCGGTTTATATGCATGAAAATTACTCAATCCTATTGTATATTTTAACTTTCGAAACGAAGATTCAATGCCCCATCTTGAAAAGTAAACTTCCTTAATACGTAATGGTGGGAATTCATCAGCAGGAAGATTGGTAACAATACACTCATAAGATGAGTCAGGTAATGGAAATCTAACAACACGGAAAGAAAGTTCGTATGTATTCATGGAACCATATTCAATAAAGTCAAAAGAAGTGGCCTTATCTACGAAGCGTTTGTACCCTTCCACAGGTAATAGCTTACTTGAATGGCTCCGTACCAGAGTAACTTTCACGGAAATGTCAAAAGATTCATCTGAGGGGTAATCAAAGTTTCCGACCAACCCTTTGGAGTGAATGTCTTTTGTACGAAACAGGAAAAATTCGCCTTTGTTTATGACATGAACCATATTGTTATAGGAACAATATCCCCTGTCACCAACAAAGACAGTCTTTCTGTCAAAATGGGAGCCATATTGGTCAATCATATCGCAAAATGCCCGAAATTCGTCTTTGTAGTGGACTGGTTGAATAACAGCATCTGTATAGGTGTGTCTTTGAAGATCGTAGAAAGCATTCAGATGCATGCTGTAAAATCCTTTGACAGAATGACCTTCGGACACGTAATAGTCGCTCGAAGCAAAAGATGGTTTGCTAAAAAAGGTAAAAGTTGATCCATCGGCGGCAATATAATTGTATCCTGATGTTTTTTCAAGAGAATAGATAGATGAATTAAACTGTTTAAACACAGCCTCCAAGGCTTCAGGTTTTAATTTTGCACGCTGTTGGTTAAAAGCAGAAGCAGACGGTGCCTGAACATCCATACCAAAGAAATCAAGCAGTTCATTTTTGGTACTTGAAGAACCTTCTGAAACCATAAAGGAAATAAGTTTATCCGGCGGAAGTTTATTGCGTCGGATAAGATCCTTGTCAGGATTGACTGCGTATTGCGAAATGTTGGATGCAATGCTGTAAACAGCAGAAGAAAAAAGTGATTTGATTTTTTTGTGAAACATAAGCAGTGTACCTCCTAAAAAATATATTTCTTTTAAGAGGCTCCGCCACAAATTTTTAGGAGTTTGTCAAGCTTTTTTTGAAAATCTTTATTAAACTTCTGAAACATTTACGTACTGTACAAAAAAAGTGAGATATCAGAATTTGAAAATCTCACTTTAAATTATATGAAATTCTTAACTAAATGACATTGATGTGTGAAC
>CAZJKK010000137.1:0-4085 GCA_964546605.1 uncultured Clostridia bacterium | reverse complement strand
TTATACTCATAACTGTAGCACTTGCTTCTGCACCTCTTGGTGTATTTGAAAACAAAAAATTCTTTCTGCATAAGGCAAAGCTTTTGGCTAAGTGCTCAGCACTGTTGTTACATATATTTAATCTGCCGTCTAACAAATAGTTTTGAAGGTTCTGCCATTGATTTAGTGTATATGTAACAGCATTTCCAAGATGGCTTTGTTTTGCTGGTGTAAATGAGTTTAGCCATGCATAAAAACCGTCAAGAACTGGTTTTGATAACTCTTGCCGTTTAATATATTTTTCTTCAGGTGACATATCCTCAATATCTTTTTCTATTTTAAACAATTTATTGCAATATGCTAATCCGATCGCAGCTTTAGAATCTTTTCGCTCTTCTTCTTTTAAGCATGTTAAAGCTTCATCAAATTTACGTCTTGAGTGAGCTAGACATTGAACTAATGTTACGTTTGCAAGCTTTTTATACGCCTGGTAACCATCGCAATTAATCTGATATCGGATTAAAACAGATTATTCCGATTTTAAAATTATTCCGATATATTCCATATCAATATCAGAGATGCTTGTTTTAAGGGCATCTCTGATATTTTATCGGTATATTTTATACTAATCCATACAATCGCTTTATCACTTCATCGTCATTTTCATACTTAAACCTTTCTGCTTTAAAAACAGAGTTCTCTACATTTGTAATTTTCTCAACAGCTTTTCTTTTCATCTCTGTTGTAGCCTTGGCATAAATACTTGTTGTTTCTAACTGGGAATGACCTAACCATTCCGATATCAAGGGTAGGGGCATTCCTGCCGAATATAAGTGCATTGCCCTTGTATGTCGGAATAAGTGAGGATGTAAATGCGTAATATCTGGTTTTAAACTCCTGATTTGATTCTCGTATTTTTTCATAAATCGAGCAACATTATCAGCGGACATTTGGGTAGCAATTCCATTTCTTTTTGTATAAAAAATATATTCATCAAATCGCTTGTGTGGATGAAAAAGGTTACAGTAATTCACAAAAAGATCTGCAACATCTTTAGAAATCGGTGTAACTCTATACTTTTTACCTTTACCTAAGATGTGTAATTCGGCAGTACTTCCTGTATTAACAAAATCCTTCAGTTTCAAATCCAACATTTCTTGATTCCTACAGCCGCTATCATATAATAGTGCGAGATAAAACCTATCTCGTATGCCGGTTTTCTTCTTAATATCAGGTTGTTTCAAAACAAGCTTCATCTCCTCGATTGAAAGAAAAATAAGATCATCAGTTTTAGGATTAGTTTTCTTAGCAATTTGTTGAATCATTGCGTACTCAGCATAACTGAGCATATCCGATGACATCAGGTATTTACAGAACTGTCTAATGTTTATCAATCTTTGGTTCCGTGTATTAATACTATTAGCCCGTTCCACCTCAAGCCAATTGAGGAATGAAATTATGTCTGCCTGATTAAAGTCTTTCTTTTTGATTTCTGAAAGAGTTATACTTTTTGTTTGTTGAATATATGTTAGGTACAGATTAATTGTAACCCTGTAGGCATCTATGGTGTTATTGCTCTTGGCACGGATCACTGGTAGATATTCTGTCAAAAAACTTTTAATCTTTTGAAAGAGTTCAAGGTCTTTAATTTTCTTCATCAACAGACACCTCACCATATATGGATTCTAACTTCTCCCAATCAATGCCAGCAGTTGTACGTAGTCTTTCTGGCAGTAAATGAACATAATATAGGGTATGTGTAAATTTTTGGTGTCCCATGTATGTGCTGAGATACGGTAAAAGGGCCATGATATCTCTTCCTTCATCAATCCATCTCATGAGGGTTCTTGTGGCATAATTATGCCTTAGATCATATGGTCTTGGATTACCTCTTTTTTCTAAGCCGCTATTTCGCCAACATATACGAAATTGGTTAGTCATCCAGTAGGTTGGCAATATTTCACCATCCCATTTTGGAAAAAAATATTCACGTGAACCTATCATCGCATCATACCTCTTGCATAATTGAAGTAAATCATCAGACATCAAAATTCGTCTATCTTTTTTTCGCTTTGATTGACGAATAAATATGTTGCCATTGCTTAAATTTACATCTTCTAATTTTAGATGCAGTGGTTCTGAAGGACGCATTCCACAGCAGAACATCATTCGGAAAAGGAGCGGAACAATAATCTCCCTATTGGAAGCTTCAAAATGTGGTGGTATTGAATCAATAGAATTGAACAATGTCTTTAGTTCAAAGTCTGTAAATATATAAGGTCGGTATTTCTCTATCTTTAAACTATACTGCTCATCCGGAATATATGCTGCTTTTCCCAACGAGTTTTGAAACTTAGCAAACACCCTTAAATTGCTGATCGCATGTGATTGAGTTGAATTTGTATTGAATGGACGCTGTAGTAACCACACATCCACCATTTCTTTAGTTATATTTATTTCTTCAGGATAGTTCTCTATACAATACTCAAGAAATGGTCTAAGATAATAGATGCTCTGTTCGCATGAATAACCTAACGCTTCCCTTGTTTGCATAAAAGTTTGATAATCTCTAAATAATGTATCTCTTAACGCCATACATATGCACCTTCTTTCAAAGGGATAGCACAAAAATCCATAATAGAAAGCTTTAAAAGTTCCATTTTTAAATATTCCATTGTAACTGTAGACCGACTTTTTATAGGCGGTATATATGTGTTTGAATATGCTCCTGATACAACGGGAATCAATTCAAATCCTGTAGTGCATAAAATTGTCTGACTCTCATTATACATAAGATATGGTCGATCAGAATCAATACTTTTATGCCCCAACATTTGAGATACGATAGGTAATGGCACTTCAGCAAGGGACAATTCAGTAGCGAACGCACGTCTAAGACTGTGAAAAGAACGATAAGGTTTCTTTTCTATTTTGGCGAGACGACAGTATTTTTCTATTATGCCATCCATTGAATTTGCACCACTGAGTGGATTATGTGGACTGAAAGAGTTTAAAAAGACTTCTTCTTTATGACAGTTTTTCCTGACTTCCAGAATATAGTCTGCAACTGCATTCATCACACTTGCGTGTAAAGGTAAGGATAAAGGCTCTCCTGTCTTACTTTGAATAATGTGTGCTTTAGCATTCTTCCAGTCAATATCTTGTAATTTCAGTTTAGAAATATCTATAGCACGCAGACCTGTGTCAAAAGCTAAAAGTAAAATCGCCTGGTCTCGTTTCCCAAGTTCAGTTGATATGTCAACGGCATTAAGAATTCTACAAATTTCATCCTTAGTATATGGTTCAATCAATCGCTGAGGCGCATACTTTATTCGAAACATCGAAAAATCTGCTTTTATATCTGCTAATTCATATTTTCTGAAATAATCTGTAATAAGACGCAACGCCATTATAAAATAATCCATGCTGCCTTGATTAGTTTTAGATGCCACATGAATAAACTCAAAAAACACATCATCTGATAATTCTGCCACTTCCAGTCCAAGACTTTCAACAAAGCAAAAAAAGTTGCGCATACAATAATCCAACTTGTATTTAAACCGCTCTTTATAAACTGTTTCATCAAGTATTGAATCAATTAATTTACTATTTGTTTCCATGGGCTTATATTTTTTAGTGTCACACTGTACTGAAAAATCTGTTCTTCCAGTTTCTGCGTATGATATCAAGAGATTAATACATCTCCTGATTGAACGAAAATATCTTTCTTGAACAATCTCTTTCTGAAGTTTTTTATTAAATTCTGAAAGATATTCTTGCAAAAGTACTTTTGAATAGTATCCACTATTTTTTTCAATACAATAGCGGATAATGGGCTTGCAATAACCCCTATAATATTGATTGACAGTACTTTCAAGAGTTCCATAATCACGCATTTGCTGAATCATTCCAGCAACAACATTTGACATTTCTTGCTGCAACATAGGCGTTCCTCCTTATGATTTATTTAATATATCATAACAAGAAATACCGATATTTATATAATAAATTACATGATTACTAAGTATTTCCTAAAATATCGGAATAATTTTAAAATCGGAATAATCTGTTACAAATATCCCTTTGTAGTTTTCAAGCATGCTCTT
>CAZJKK010000136.1:0-4109 GCA_964546605.1 uncultured Clostridia bacterium | reverse complement strand
ATTGCAAAGAGTTTAAGGACTTTTTTTCTTTTTTGCTGTCAAACAGAGGATTATATACCACTTTTCAGATAAGGTAAACAATTTTTAGTCGATTATACCGCTCAATGTTTGATAAGGATTAACATAGGAATTATAAATGCTCACTGCATAGTGTAGATGAGGTCCTGTGGAAAAACCTGTTGTACCCACAGTTCCAATTATTTCTCCCTTTTTTACCTTCTGTCCTTTTTTTACATTTATTGAATTTAAGTGATAGTATGAGGTAAATAATCCCATGCCATGATCTATTACCACGGTGTTGCCTGGAGACAAAAGTCCTTCCATGGCAAATGCTACAACCCCGTTATTAGGTGCTTGAATCTCCGTTCCTAAGGTTGCTGCAATATCTAATCCAGAATGTCTTGATGAACTTTGCTCATTATTAACAAATCGAATTTCAGCAAAATCAGTTGTGAGTCTTCCTTCAACGGGCATTAAAAATGTACCTTCCCAAAGCTTTTCCTTTAATGATTCAGTGCGCGCAGGTTTTACAAGCTGAGCAAATTCATATATGGCAGTATTGTCATTATTTGTTTCATTCATTTCTTCAGTTACAGTTAAGTATTGTGTTTTAAAAGCTTTTTCTTTTATAGAAACACTGCTGAATAAGGTGTATTCATCAGAACTTCCTTCATTGACTACAACATATAATTCATAGTCTCCAGGCTTCGTGTTTAAGTCAATGGGGCTTACAAAGATACTTTTTCCCTTGTAGCTGTACATATCTGTTACAATTTTTACTGCATCTGTCTTAAGAATTAGCTTTTCATCACCATTTATATTTTCAACTGATACCAGCAAAATATTACCTGGGAAATTCTCCTTGGTGATAATACTGATTTTAGCAGGTTTATCTATTGCAACATTAAATTTTAAAATTTGTCTTCCATAATAATTGGAATTATCCTTCAAAAGCCACTGGGCTTCGCTTTCCACATTGTAAGTTCCATCAGTAGTTATCTTACTTAGCACTTCTTGAATATTTGTTCCGGTTGCAATAAGATTATTATCAGAAAAAACCCTCACAACTTGGCTGTCCGGTGATTTCTCATAAGCTATGTCAATTGCATCCTCTTCACCTATAACAATATCATCACTTCCTACATTGCCTGTAATTGTTCCTTCTTTATTTATAAAATGACCTTCAATATCCTTATAGGTCCAATTATATGTTACATCGGCGTATAATTTTTTTTCATTGTAATCTAATAATGAACTATACATAGTTGATTCAATATATGCATAATAAAAATTTTCATCTAAAAACAAGCTTTTTGCTGTGTTTGTATCCACCAAAAAGTTCGTATCCTGTTGAGATACATATGCTTTATTATTTTCTAAATCAAAGCTCAATTTATAATATTCTTGTTGTGAGCTTTTATTCAAAATTAATTCATATGCAATCATTTGGGATAGATCAACACTGGTTTTTTCTTTTGACTTTACAGCGCTTATAATATATTTTCCGCTTTCGCTTTCACCTTCTACAACTGTTTTTTCTCCGTTAGATAAATTTATCACTTCAATTTCTTTAACATCATCTATGAGGCTACAGCTTGATATAGCGATACATATCAACATTATGCTAATTAATAAACAAAATTTTTTCATAACTCCTCCTATTCTATCCCATATAGTTTTTTGCAAAATAATAGTTTTATACATTATATCTGTTTTTATATGGTATATTCAAGAAAAAAGTCCGGGACATTCCTTTATTAAACAAAAAAAGGCCTAAGGCCTTTTTATGTGATTTTTTATAATTTCACCTTTCTTCTCTGTAATAATTAGTGCCACAGCTTGCAGGCTGTGAACTTTCCATGGATTTTTTAACTGAAGTAATTACAAGCACCAATGCTGTTATAACAAATGGCAACATATCATAAAAAGCATTTGGTATTGTAATAATTGTTTTTGGAAAATAATATTTTAAAACGTTGAAAGCACCAAATATGAATGACCCAAATATGGCCTTTACAGGACTCCAGGTAGCGAATATAACAAGTGCCACAGCAATCCATCCAAGTCCATTAACACTGTTGCTCATCCATACGCCACCGTTTATTATCATAGAGCAATAAGCACCACCTATGCCGCATATTCCTCCCCCTAATAATACATTTATATATTTAAGCTTTGTAACCTTAATTCCTGCTGCGTCTGCAGCTGCAGGATTTTCGCCGATTGCCCTCATATTGAGGCCTGCTTTTGTATGATTTAAATAAAGTCCTAATATAACAGCCAGCACTATACCTAAATAAACAAATGGATCATATTGAAAAAACAACTTTCCAATCACAGGTATGTCGCTTAATCCAGGTATGTTTAAATTGCTTAATTGCAAAGTAATATTTGCAGGGAGCTTTAATGATGTGGTATGAGAATTCACAATCATATATTCTCCTGCAAAATTTGAAATGCCTGTTCCAAAAATGGTAAGAGTAAGTCCCGTTACATTTTGATCTGCCATGAAGGTAACTGTAAGCACAGCATATATTAATGCTCCTAAAAGCCCTGCAGCAAATGCGGCTAAAAGTGCAATTAAAAGACTATCTGACATATAGCCTGCCATGAAGCCTGCACAAGCTCCCATCATCATCATTCCTTCCACACCAAGGTTTAGGTGTCCGGCCTTTTCATTTAATATTTCTCCTAATGTGCCAAATAACAAGGGTGTTCCGGCAAATACCGCTGCTGCTAAAAAATTAATAAATAAGCTCATTATTTGCTACCTCCTTTGTATTTTTGACCAATAACAAATTTATATCTTATAAAAAACTCGCTTCCTAAAATAAAAAACAATATGATTCCTTGCAAGACAGCTGCAGAATATGTGGATAATCCATATGTTGACTGCATTACACTGCTTCCTTTTTCAAGCACTGCAAATAAAAATGATACTATGAGTATTCCAATAGGATTTAGATTAGCAAGCCAAGCCACTATAATGGCTGTAAAACCCACACCTCCGGCTACGGACGCTGCCAATGTCATATCAGAGCCTGCTGATTGAATAACACCTGTTAAGCCACATATACCCCCGCTTAAAAGCATGGTCCTAAGAACAACCTTTCTGACATTCATCCCTGCGTATCTAGCAGTTGCCTGACTTTCTCCTACAACGCTTATTTCATAGCCCTGCTTTGTATATTTCATATAAACAAATACTATTACTACAAGCAATAATGCGATTATCCAGCCAAATTGCACCCCTAGTACCTTATCGATTTGAGCATTTGCCACAAACCTTGCTATTTTAGGAAAACCTGAAGAGCCCGGATCCTTCCAAGGACCATCTCGTAAAAATGATATTACATGAAGTGCAATATAGTTAAGCATTAATGTAAACAATGTTTCATTTGTGTTAAATTTAGTTTTAAAATATGCAGGTATGAGACCCCACAAGCCTCCGCCCACAAATCCGACTAAAAACATCACAACCAGAAGAATGAAATGAGGCCAATCGCTGTGGTACAATGCAAAATACGATGAAAAAACAGCACCCATTATTATTTGACCCTCAGCCCCAATGTTCCAAAAACGCATCTTAAAAGCCAATATAACTCCTAAGGACGCCATTAACAAAGGTATCATAACTTTAACTGTAGCCTGTACAGCCATTTTACTTCTAAAAGCTCCTGATACTATTGTGCCATACAATTCAAAGGGGTTAAAACCTAAAAGCAATATAAACAGTCCTCCGGCAGTAAGTGCAAGTATAAAGGCAAATAGCCTTAATCTCATTATTTCAACTTTTGAGCGTTCAGCTCTTTTTATTGTACGAATTAGAGGTTTAAGTCTATTATTCATCCTGCTCACCTCCGCTTAAGCTCATTCCGGTCATCATTAATCCTATTTCTTCCTTTGTTGTTATTGCTGCATCTACGATTCCCATTACTTCTCCGTGACACAGTACCATTATTCTGTCAGACAACTCCAACAAAACATCTAAATCCTCTCCTATGAATAAAATAGCCACGCCCTTTTTCTTTTGTTCATTTAGTAAATCATAAATAACATAAGAAGAGTTAATATCTAGTCCTCTTACAGGGTATGCAGTTATAAGCACA
>CAZJKK010000135.1:0-4165 GCA_964546605.1 uncultured Clostridia bacterium | reverse complement strand
TGTGAAGAAGATGATTCCATAATAGAAGCAGCAGAGAAGATTATTGAACATGAAGTTGATTGTGTGCCTGTTGTAACTCGTTTATCAAACGGCAAAATTAAAGCAGTGGGACGAATCTCAAAGACAAATATTACAAAAGTATTGTTGGAAATATCAAAATAAGGGGTGCCTATGGAAAAGATTAATATATATGCGGTTTCTGATTCATTGGGTGAAACTGCTGAACAAGTTGCAAAGGCTGTAATGAAACAATTTGAGATTACAGAGTTTAATATAAAAAGGATTTCTTATGTTAATGATAAGGAAGCAATAGATAAATTAATAGAAAAGGCTTCTCAGGAGAATTCCTTCATAGTTTTCACGTTGGTGGTTGAAGAATTAAGAGATTATTTAACTGACCAAGCTATGGAGCATAATATTGGTGCAGTTGATATTATGACACCTGTTCTTGTGCCACTTGTTAAACAGCTGGGATTATCTCCTAAGCAAGAACCGGGTTTACTTAGAAAGCTGGATGAAAAATACTTTAAAAAGGTTGAAGCTGTAGAATTTGCAGTTAAATATGATGACGGTAAGGATACTAGGGGGATTTTATTGGCAGATATAGTCTTGGTGGGAGTTTCAAGAACATCTAAAACACCACTATCAATGTATTTAGCTCATAAAAATATAAAGGTTGCAAACATTCCTCTTGTTCCTGAGGTAAGTCCACCAGAGGAGCTTAAACTTATTCCGCCTAAAAAAATTATTGGATTAATATTGAACGTTGAAAATTTAAATAAAATAAGAAAAGAAAGACTTAAGGCAATGGGGCTTAAAGATACAGCTAACTATGCCAATATGGAAAGAATTTTTGAAGAATTAGAATATGCTCAAAAGATTATGAAAGAGCTTAAATGTAAAGTTATTGACACCACAGACAAGGCAGTTGAGGAAACAGCTTCTATAATACTCGATTATATTTTAGAAACTAACAAATAAATCAATGAAAGAGTGATGTGGATGAATATACGTGAAAGATATGAGCAATTTGAACAGGATTACTTATCTGAAAAAGCATCATTAAGCAAATATTCAAAAGGCAGAAAAACTAATGAGGAAAAATGTGAAATAAGGACTGAATATCAAAGAGACCGGGATAGAATCCTCCATTCTAAGGCGTTCAGGAGATTAAAGCACAAAACACAAGTTTTTTTGTCCCCTGAGGGAGACCACTATAGAACAAGACTCACTCATACCTTGGAGGTTTCTCAAATATCAAGAACTATTGCTCGAAGTTTAAAATTAAATGAGGACTTAACTGAAGCAATAGCCTTGGGACACGACCTTGGACATACTCCATTTGGTCACACAGGTGAAAGAATACTTAGGCAGCTTTGTGAAACAGGATTCAGACACAATGAACAAAGCTTGAGAGTTGTAGAATTTCTAGAAATTAGAAACGGTAAATATGGACTCAATTTAACTTTTGAAGTTAGGGATGGAATTCTTACTCATCCCCTTGGATACAATCCTGCAACATTAGAAGGACAAATAGTGAGCTTATCAGACCGTATAGCATATATTAATCATGATATTGATGATGCTATGCGTGCAAATATTATTAAACCTGGGCAAATACCCGAGGACTTTTTAAGCCATCTTGGGCATACTCATGGACAGCGTATTAATACAATGATTCTTGATATAATCAATAACAGCATGGATAATGACAAAGTAACAATGAGTGAAGAAATAGATTATTATACAAATAAGCTTCGCGATTTTTTATTTGAAAATGTATATTACAATAAAATTGCCAAAAGCGAAGAGGAAAAAACAACATTTATAATAGAAAAAATATTTGAATATTATTCAAAATACTTTGAACTTTTGCCTGAATTTTATTTAAATATTTACAAAGATAACAATTTTACTAAAAATGAAATAATAAAAGATTATATTGCAGGCATGACAGACAGATACGCAATGAAATTATTTGAAGAATTATATATACCAAAGCCTTGGAGACAATAATGTAAGGTTTTTGTTGACAAGCCTATTTTGTTGTGTTATAATTTGCTTTCAATATTACAATAATGGTGATATTATGCCCTATAGATTGGATTCTGATGTTATAAACAGAATTCTTAATGAAAATAACATTGTAGATGTAATCGAGGAATTTTTACCTTTAAAAAAAGCCGGCAACAACTACAAGACAAATTGCCCCTTTCACAAGGAAAAAACACCTTCCTTTACTGTCTCTCCAGATAAACAGATGTTTCATTGCTTTGGATGTGGTGAAAGCGGTGACAGCATAAGCTTTCTATCCAAGTATAAAAATTTTACTTTTGTTGAAGCTGCAGAATATTTAGCCAGAAAAGCAGGAATAATTTTGGAAGAAATAAACTCATCACCCCAATATAAACAAAACAAGCAAACAGAAGACAGGCTGTATAAAATAAACAGAGATGCAGCAGTCTATTTTTATAAAAACCTAAATAAATATCCCAATGTTCTAAGATATCTAAAATCAAGAAATATTGACAAAAATGTAATAAAAAACTTTGGAATTGGTTATGCTATGGAAGAATGGGATAATTTACTAAAATACTTAACAAATAAAGGATACTTAGAAGAAGACATTGAAAAAACAGGACTTATATTAAAAAGCAAAAAAGATAACTACTATGACCGATTTAGAAACAGGGTAATATTTCCTATTTTTGATATAAATAAAAAAATAATTGGTTTTGGAGGCAGAGTACTTGACGACTCTTTACCCAAGTACCTTAATTCACCGGACAGCTTGATTTTTAATAAAGGCAATAATTTATACGGAATAAATATTGCCAAGGAAGCTGTAAAAGATAAAAGTTTCCTGTTAGTAGAAGGATATATGGATGTAATCAAAATGCACACATATGGTTATAATACCGCTGTTGCTGCACTTGGAACATCCTTGACCGAAACCCAGATAAAATTAATGAAAAGATACTCCAAGCAGGTTATTTTAGCCCTTGATGCGGATGATGCAGGTCTTAAGGCATCTCTTAGAGCATTTAATATGTTAAAGCGGAACAATTTAGATGCTAAAGCCGTCATAATAAATGATGCTAAGGACCCAGATGAGTATTTAAATAAGTTTGGGAAAATAAATTTTGACAAATTAATTGAAAATTCTCTAGATTATTATAACTTTTTAGAATTTTATTACAAAGATACATATGAAAATTCTAGTAAAGTTGAATATATAAACAAATTTTTTGATAATATAGTAAATATAACAAGTGAAATAGAAAAAGAGCTAATATTAGAAAAATTATCTAGTAAGGTGGGTGTTTCCAAAGAGTCTATCATAAAAGAATACAATAAAAAGAGTACTAAACAAGGATCTTTTGTTCTTGCTGCACAACCTGTACAACCTAAAAAAAACTTGCCACAGG
Organism: uncultured Clostridia bacterium; assembly: GCA_964546605.1. Taxonomy (GTDB): domain Bacteria; phylum Bacillota; class Clostridia; order Tissierellales; family Sedimentibacteraceae; genus Sedimentibacter. The sequence goes on along the minus strand of CAZJKK010000135.1, from coordinate 737 downwards.
TAAATAAAATTACCACATCCCATGAGGAGGAGCTAATCAAACTCATACTTTTAAATAATGATTTTGCATCACAATTAAAGGAAGTAGTCAATGAGGATACCTTTAATGATTTGGAATATTACAATATTTTTAAAGAAATATACGAATGCAGAATCAATGATATCAGTATAGATAAGGATAGCCTAATAAAAATTATAAATAATAAAATGGATGTTAATAATTTATTGCAGAATGACGAAGTTGATTATGATAATTTAGAGGCTTTATTTAAGGATTGTATTAAAAGACTTAAGATTAAATACTATGAAAACAAAAAAACATTATTAACAGAAAGTTTAACACAATCTGAAAATTCAGCAAACAGCAAGGAAATTATGAATGAAATTTTTAGCCTCGCTAAAAAAATTAAATCAACTAAAGAGGAGGTTAACTAACCCATGGGTGATAATAAAAACGTGAACGCGAAAGAAGAAACTGAAAAGAATTCTGAAATGTTGGAAAAAATTGATTCCATAAAAAATAAACTTATTGAAAAAGGAAAGAAAAACGGATTTATAACATATAAAGAAGTACTAAGGTCCTTTGAAAAACTGGATATTAACCCAGAATTTATAGATGATTTCTATAAACAAGCAGAGGATAACGACCTTGAAATATTGGGATTTCAAGATGATATGATTCCTGAAAAAGTTGATGACGCTGATGAGGTTGATACAAAGGAAGAAGATACTGACTTC
>CAZJKK010000134.1:0-4274 GCA_964546605.1 uncultured Clostridia bacterium | reverse complement strand
TTAAAGTTCAGTGCTAAAAATCCCGCCCATCGCCAATACGCGGCACGTTGGCGGTCAGTTTATGGCGACAGAGAAACTACTTAAAGACATCGAACCAAAATTTGGATATCCATTTATTGACTGTGTAATAAACGAATATAAATTTGAATTTTGATAAAATAAATTATGACCGAAAATAAAATAGAATTAAAGTCAATCAGCGAGTTACTCGGAAAGCACTTTTATATTCCAAGTTATCAACGTGGGTATCGGTGGGAAGAACAGCAAATCATCGATTTATTAAATGACATTCTCGAATTTCATAAGAAAGTAAATAGCAAAAAAATTGGTGTCGGCGAGTTTTATTGCTTGCAACCTTTGATTGTAATACAAAGAAAAAATTTAGACAAATGGGAAGTTGTTGATGGTCAACAACGGCTCACTTCCATTTTTATTCTTTTATCCTATCTATCAACAAAGGGGGATTATGGAATCCCTGCTGATTTATTTTCTATCGAATACGAAACAAGAGAAAAAGAAGATTGCAGCAGTAAAGAATTTTTACAAGATATTACTTCAACAACTGAAATCATTAAAACAAATGTTGATTTTTACCGAATGAGTGATGCTTTTTTAATTATGAAAAAATGGTTTGAAGAAAATAAACCTACGATTGGTAAATTTGTAGATATTTTAATTTCTTACGAGCCCAATGAAAAAGGCGATGATGAAGCAAACAATATCCGTTTTATTTGGTATCCAATCAATGCAAACAATGACACTGACGAGAAGCCAAATGTAACATTTGCAAAATATAATCAGGGCAAAATTGACTTAACAAATGCCGAACTCATTAAAGCAATTTTCTATTTGACTGACAGTGACAAAGACAAAAAGAAACACCAAATTAAAATCGGTTACGAATGGGACGATATTGAAAACACATTAAGACAAACCGATTTTTGGCGTTTTATCAACCCTCCTAAATTGTATCAGAACCATATTGAATTTATTTTTGATTTGGTTGCTACAAAATACGAAAGTAACATTCAATTTAAAATCAATAAAGAAGACAGATTACGTGCATTTTATATATTTAACGAGCTAATTACAAAAAATATAAAAATTTATGAGGAGAGTAAATTCAATAATACACGTGATTTTCTTTGGGACGAAATCAAAACATATTATCGAACATTTGTAGAATGGTATAGTAGCAAAGACGAAGAAGGAAAATATACTTATTTTCATCTCATTGGCTTTTTATTACAAATTGGCGGTGTTAAAAATAGCATTGAAAATTTAAAAGAATTATCAGAAACAAATTCAAAACCTCAATTTATTGAGAAATTAAAAACAAAAATTAAATCCCATTTTGGTGAAGTTAATTTCAATGAAATTGGTTATGATGACAATAAAGAGAAAGCAAAGAATGTTTTGTTGCTGTTCAATGTTATTGTAACAATGAATGGCGGGTTTGTCAAATTTTCTTTTGATAGAATTTCAAGTTGGAGTTTAGAGCATATTCACGCCCAACAATCCGAAGAAATCACAAAAGAGATAGACAAAAGACAATTATTAGAAGAACAAAAACAAGATCCTTTTATTTATAAACACGAGGGATTATTAGATGAAATAACCGCATTATTAGCACAATCTGAAATTGACCAGACTCGGTTTGCTAATTTACAGCAGAAAATATTTGATTTATCATCAGATGCAGGTTCAACCATTCATTCTATTAAAAATCTCGCATTACTTACACCATCTGACAATTCAAGTTTAAACAATGCTCCATTTCACATAAAACGGGATAAAATTAAAGAACTTGACGAAAAAGGTTCGTTTATCCCAATTTGTACCAAAAATGTTTTCCTAAAATACTATTCTAAAAATGTAGAACAGAATATAAAATGGGACAAAAAGGATATGGATGCATATCTTAAAGAAATGAAAACGATTTTAAATAATTATCTTATAATTAATGATGATGAATCTGGAAAATAAAGAATTTACATTTTGGAATTTGATTTCCAAATACACAATAGAAATTCCTGCTATTCAAAGGGATTATGTGCAAGATAGATTATATTCTGACTTAAAGAAAGAGGAATGTGATATTGTAGGGGATATTGCCAATTCATTGACAAACAATGTAAAAACTAATTTGCATTTTGTTTATGGAAAGGTAGATAATCAAGAACTTATTCCTTTAGACGGACAGCAACGCCTAACAACTTTATTTTTAATACATTGGTTTTTGTCACTTGGAACGTTAATCGACAATAAAAAAAAGATTTTATCAAAATTCACTTATGAAACACGACCAAGCTCGGAAGATTTTTGTTTGAAACTAGTAAATGAAAGCATTGTTTTTCAAAAAGATCTAAAAATTAGTAAACAGATTGCTGATTCAAAATGGTTTTTTCTATCTTGGAAAAACGACCCGACTATAAAAGCAATGTTGAATATGCTTGATGTTATTCAGTTCAAGTTCGGAGAGCCTAATGATAAACTGTTTGATTTACTATGTAATGAAAATTGTCCTGTAATTTTTCATTTTTTACCATTGGAACAATTCAAGTTAGACGATGAGATTTATGTAAAAATGAATTCACGTGGGAAACCTCTCACTGATTTTGAAAACTTCAAAGCAAACTTTTCGGTTCTGTTTGACCACGACAACAAATCAAAACTCGATAATGAATGGTTAGATGTTTTTTGGAAATTTGAAAAAGACACTGATACTATCAATCTAAAAGAAGTTGATAGGAGGTATCTGAATTTTCTAAAAAGTGTCACATTTAATTTTATTGCAGAAACAAAAGATATTGATAGAAAATATAAGGATCAGTTCAACATCTTCACTGAATATAAAAATGTTTATTCTGAAAATTCAATCACGCTACAACAATTATCAAAAATTTTGGATTGTCTAACTTCGTTTGAAGATAGGGAAAAACACTTCGAAAGCATATTACAAGATGATACCAATAAACCAACTTACTGGGAACGGACTCGCTTTTATGCTCTTTCACAGTTTTTTATTCTGAAAGGCAAATTAGACGATACAAATCGAAATTTGTATCACAAATGGATGCGAGTTTGCACAAACTTGATAGATAATACTCGTATTGAAGATCCTGAATTGTTTTATAGAGCTGTTCGCTCTATAAAACAATTCAGCGGACATATTGATGACTTGTATGATTACCTTTCAAAAACAGATACTAAAATAGATTTCTTTGCAAAAGAACAGTGTGAAGAAGAAAAAATCAAGGCAAAATTAATACTTGATGATAATTCTAATCAATGGTGTGAAGCAATAGAGAAAATAGAACATCATTCTTATTTTAACGGACAAATTGGGTTTATTTTGAATTTTTCATTAGGCGACAATGGATATGATATCAGACAATTTTTAAATTATTCCGAAAAAATGAGCAAGTTGTTTAGTTCAGAGTTTCAAGATAATTATTATTGCCTATTTCAAAGAGCATTACTTACTTTTGGCGATTATTTAGTTCCTATATCAGGGCATTTCACTTTCTGCAATTTTGAAAAAGGTTTAAGAGCCAAAACGGATAATTGGCGAAAAGTTTTTAATGATGATACAAAAAGCAATTATTTGAAACAACTTTTAGATAATGTAAAAATCAATTCAATAAATGACGATTTGCAAAAGATTGTAGATGGTTTTCAAGAAAATAATAATGATTGGCGTTGGTTATTTATAAAAAATAAAGGAATTATTGAGTATTGTCTTAATTATCAAATCAATAATTTGAATGGTAATATTGAACTTGCACGAAGCACTGCACCAGGTTGGTTGCGTAAAGCGGAATTAAGATCATATGTGTTTTATAAAACCAAATTAGAAAATAAAGTATCTGAATTTAGCCCGTTTAGAAATACAAATTATTGGGTTACTGCTGATGGGAAACCTTGTGCATTTATTGATAACTGGCATTATCAGAATAAATATATGTTTGCTTTAGACATTCGTTATTCAGATAATAAATTTTTATTGAAATTTTTTGACAGGAATGGCAATGTTTTACCTGAAGAAATAATACAAAAACTTTATTTAATAAAATTCATTTCCAAGATAGAAAAAAATGACGAAAATGTAGATGTTATAAAAATTTGCACTTGCACTATTGACGGAAATATTGATTTTAATAAAGTTGAGCAGAAAATAAAGGAGATTTTAAAAATAGAAGATTAAAACCGAACCGCCAACATGCGGTATATTTTATTGCCGAGATAGTGCTGAAATCAAGGTCTGTGGCTCG
>CAZJKK010000133.1:0-4361 GCA_964546605.1 uncultured Clostridia bacterium | reverse complement strand
TTAAATATTCCGTATGAGTTGTTGTTAAAGGACTTTTCAAAGACGAATTATTCGTCCGCCCGCTCGGCGTTATTAGAAGCATGGCGCTATTTTAACGGCAGACGGCAATGGCTATCCACTTATTGGGCAACGCCCGTCTATGAACTTTGGCTTGAAGAAGCGGTGAACAAGGGGCTGGTTGAAGCCCCCGATTTTTATCAAAACAAATATGCCTATTGTCGTTGCAAATGGATTGGTCCGGGGCGTGGCTGGGTGGATCCGGTCAAAGAAGCTCAAGCCTGTCAAATCCGCATGGAAATCGGCTTGTCCACTCTCGAGGCCGAATGTGCCAGCCAAGGGTTGGACTGGGAAGAAGTGCTGGAACAACGGGCAAGAGAGAAAAGCAAACTATTAAAATTAGGTTTAACCATAGGAGAACCAAATGCGAATAATGAACAAAACAATCTGGGCAATAACGCCCGAGATGCTGAAGACAATGATTATGATAGCACAGGAGAGCAACAAAACCCCTGAGGCAATTGCCAAAGAAATGGGCAAGCCAATGGGCGATACGCATAAAGTGTCGGTGCGAGACGGTGTGGCGATTATTCCCGTAACGGGACCGCTATTTCGCCATGCCAACTTGCTAACCGCTATTTGTGGGGCAACCAGTTATGAACTCTTGGCTCAGGATTTTAATAAGGCACTCAGCAACCCCAACATCAAAGCGATTGTGTTTGATATTGACAGTCCAGGCGGCGAAGTCAACGGCTGTTCAGAGCTTGCCGATATGATTTACAACGCTCGGGGGCAAAAGCCGATTATCGCTTATGCTTCGGGTTCTTGTTGTTCGGGAGCTTATTGGATTGCGTCTGCTTGCGAGCGGATTGAGGCAAGCGATACCGCCATTTTAGGGTCAATCGGTGTCGTATCCATTTATAAAAAGGACGATGAGAAGCAAAAATGCATTGAAATTGTGTCCTCTCAAAGTCCCAACAAACGCCCCAACATAGAAACCGATGAAGGCAAAGCCAAAATCCAAGCACATATTGATGCATTGGCAGAAGTGTTCATCAACAAAGTTGCACGTGCCAGAGATGTCTCGCCCAAAGAAGTGATTGAAAACTTCGGCGGTGGCGATGTCTTTGTAGGTCAAAATGCTGTCGGTATCGGTCTGGCCGACAAGTTGTCCTCGTTAGAGGGAATTATCTCAGACCTTAACCAAACGGAGAATACATTCATGAATGAAAAAATTGAAGTGAGTGCCTTGGACATCAAAGCGGTGGAGCGTCAGCGAATGGCTGATGTTTTAACCGCTGAGGTTGCCAAAGGCAAAGAACCCACGGCTCAAATGCTGTTGGCCAAGACGGATTTGGGTGCGGCAGATATTTTGGCGGTGTTGGAGACCATTCCAACTGTTGCTGCCAATCCATTGGCACAAGCGATGGCGAACATCAAAAACCCGGTCATCACACCTGCCAGCGATGGCACAGAAGAAACTCCTGATACGGTCGCCAGTCGTATCGCCCAATCATTAGAAGGAGCAAAATAATGAACGCACAAGGATTCAAAGACCAAGGGGAACTTGTCCCCGATAACTTGATTGCGGGCGAATATCCCCGTGTTTCACAATTGGCGACCATTACCGGCGGCAATTTTACCAAAGGCACAATCTTGGGCAAAATTACAGCCAGTGGCAAGTTTAAGGCTTGCACCTCTGCCGCCGCAGACGGGTCAAAAGACCCAAGTGCCATTTTGGCAGAAAGCGTTGACGCCAGCTCCGAAGATAAAGAAGCCGTCATTTATTTGACAGGTGAGTTTAATGCGGCGGCTTTGTCAACCGGTGCCGGATTGACAGTCAATGGCTTAATCGGTGCTTTGCGTGATAAAAGCATCTTCATCAAAACAAATCAGGAGGCATAAACCATGGATATTTTTTCAACTCAAGTGCTGGCAAAGGTCGTGGAGCGTTTACGCACGCCGTCTTCGTTTTTGCTGGACACCTTCTTCCCCAACGTTCAAACATCGGACAAGGAAGAAATCTTCTTTGATGTGACGGATTCAAAACCACGCATTACGCCGTTTGTATCGCCTTTACTGCCTGGTAAAGTCGTGGACAATGCGGGATATTCCACCAAATCATTCAAGCCCGCCTATGTTAAAGACAAACGCCGATTTGATGCCAACATTCCGTTCAAACGCACGGCAGGCGAAGTGATTGGCGGTAATTTATCGCCGTCTCAACGCTATGAGCGAGCCTTGGCCACCACTTTGGCAGATCAGCTTGCCAACTTAACTCGCCGTGAAGAGGTTATGGCGGCAGAAATCTTGCGCACCGGTCAAACGATTGTGTCGGGTGACGGTTATCCCACCACCACAGTCGGTTTTAACCGAGATGTGGCATTGACAAAAGCCCTGACAGGTTCAGCAACTTGGGCAACCAGTGGTATTAACCCGATTGACGATTTAGAGGATTGGGCAAGCCTAATCCAAAACAAATCAGGCGTTGTTGCCAAAACGGTCGTCATGGACCCTGACGCATGGAAGGTGTTTCGCTCCAAAGACGAAGTCAAAAAGTTCTTGGATTATCGCCGTGGCACAAACAATACCTTAAACGTTGATCCGATTGTGCGTAGCGAAGATACCAAAGCCCGTTATGTTGGCTCAATCGGCGATTTTGATATTTATGTTTATAATGACACTTATATCAATGACGCGGGTGTTTCAACATCACTTTTGCCGAGCAAAACGGTATTGCTGGGTGCAAAAGACGGATTAGAAGGCACACGTTGTTATGGCGCTATCCATGATGAAAAAGCAGGCTTTACGGCCAACCGCTATTTTACAAAATCGTGGATGGAAGAAGACCCAAGTGTGCGTTGGTTGTTGTTGCAATCTGCACCACTGGTCGTGCCATATCGTCCAAACGCTTCGTTCTGTGCAACAATTGGGTAGGAGGAAATCATGAGAATTAAGGCTTTAATTACGTTGGCGGTATCAGCCAACAAAGAAATCCTCCCCGGTCAAGAGTATGATTTAAACGAGGCTGATGCCAAAAGTTTGATTGAACGTGGCTTTGCGGAAAGCGTTAAATCTGCACCTGCGAACAACAAACCAAACAATCCTCCTAAACCGGCAAGCGGTGGGGCAAAACCCGTCCCCCCTGCCGACAGGGGAGACCAAGGAAAAGGACAAAACGATGACACTCCCCCTTTACAGAGCAACCAACAGCCTGTTTAAGTGTTGCGGTCAATCGGGAGTTTATCAAGGACGCAATGTCCTTTTTTTGTTATCTGAGCCTGATGAAGTTGTGGGGGTTGGGTTTATCAAAGCCCAAACCCCTACAATTATTATGAGGCTTCGGGTATCGGACGCTCCCAGTTTATCGGTCGGCGATATGATTGAGGCGGACAGCGTGATTTATAAAGTCATCGCCGAGCCTCGCAAAGATATTCATGCTTTAATATGGACGGTAGAATGCAACTCAAACTAGCTATTCAAGGAAAACTCAGCGACACGCTGGAACGCCACTATAAAAACGGGGCGCAAGCGGTAACGGTGGGTATTCGCACGGCAACGGATGGGCTTAAAAACTCTATGCGAGGGCAAGTCAAATCGGCGGGATTATCAAGCCGACTTGCCAATACTTGGCGTGGTGTGGTTTATCCCAAAGGTAAATCCAGCCTCAAAGCGGCGGGCGAAGTTTATTCCAATGCCGAGAAGATTATGGCGGGTTTTGAATATCAAACCACAATCCGCTCATCTTCCGGCACGTGGCTTGCCATTCCGACACCTGCCATCCCTAAAAAAGCGTTGGGCAAAAAAATCACACCTGCTTTATATGAGAGAATGAAAGGCGTGAAGTTGCAATTTGTCTATCGCTCAAGGGCTTGCTCGCTGTTGGTGCATAATAAGAAGAAAAAAACAGTCATTGCTTTTTTCTTGGTCCCGCAGGTCAAAATGCCCAAATTAATTAACTTTGAAACGGAAAGTAAGCGCTGGCAGAACAACATCCCGTCATTAATTTTGGAGAATTGGAAAGATGAGTAAACGTGAAGATGTCTTAAATACCTTGTTAGAAAGGCTTTCAACTTTGGAAAACATACCGGTCAAACGTAATGAAACCCTGCCACAGGTTATCCCCAAAAGCGGTATCGTGATTTTACGAGACGGCAACATGGGAGAGCCCGAAGTTTTGCTCTCGCCGCCGTGCTTTATTTATCAGCACATTGCCGAGATTGAAGTCATTGTCCAAGATGTCCTGCCAGCTGATCGGGATATTAGGCTGGACGGATTGCTGGAAAAAATTGGCACTCTTTTAAATGCTGACACCAACTTGGGCGGGTTGGTAGATTATTGTTACCCCAAAAGTCCGGAGTTTG
>CAZJKK010000132.1:0-4440 GCA_964546605.1 uncultured Clostridia bacterium | reverse complement strand
ACCGCTTCATGGGACCAAGCGGGCTTACAGGCCTTTGGCAAGTGGAGAAGAGGGGCGATTCGGGCAAGCTCTCACCGGAAGAGAGGAAACAACTTGATGTCTTTTATGCCAAAAATTACTCATTATGGATGGACGTCAAGATAATTTTTAAAACATTTACCGCTTTTGTACAAAAGGAGAATGTGTGATTATATGGCAAATAAAGTTATAATACTTTTATTGTTTTTGGGTTTTTGCCAGCCGGCTTTCACCCAAGATAATAGCTATCCTCCACAGGATACGGTAGTCAGTAGTGAGCTTTTAGGCTTACAACTGCCTCCGATAGAGGTTCTTTATGAAGGTGCCAGGAAAAGTTCCATGGTTGAATTCTTTGGACACCGGATGGAGGGGCAGGAACTCGCCCTTAAAACAGAGAGAAGAAAGTGGCTGAGCTACTTTAGTGTGTATGGGAGTTACCAGTACGGAGTGATGGGGATTAACACATACTCCAACATAGGGGCCGATCTGCCTATAATCTATGAGTATTCTGCCGGGAGCCAGTTGTGGTATAATGTAGGAGCTTCTGTCAGGATCCCGTTGGACCAGCTGTTTGACAGGAGGAACAAAATCCGGACTCAGCAACTTAAGATAGATGAGACAGTAAAGGAGCAGGAGATGTGGTACGACGAGCAAAAGACTGAGATTATCAAACTCTATTACGAAGCAGAGAAAATGCTTAACACATTGAAGTTTTTGGTGGACAATTACCAGCACTCAGCGACCCAGTACGACATAATGCAGCGGGAATATGTTTTGGGAAATATAAACATGCAGGGTTTGGCTACCTCTAAAAGCATGCATGTACAGGCTTATATCCAGCTGGAAGAGGTCAAGTCATTACTTAAAATAGTAATCTCACAACTCGAAATTTTATCCAACACTAAAATTCTCAAAGGTTAGGTATGGAAATAATAAAGCAGATTGTCCGATTACTCTACAGGATCAGGTACTGGCTCATTTTCTTGCCGGCACTTGCTGCAATTATTGCCATTAACCAAACAAAAAACATAAAAAAGGATTTTACGGTAAGTACAACCATATTTACCGGGATTGCTTCGGGCTTTAGTATAGAAACCGGTTCCGATACCCGTGTAGACTGGAGCAGTGTGAATAACGAGGTGGACAACCTTATCAGTATAATAAAATCAAAGGCTACTTTGCGTAACGTATGCCTAAGGCTCTATGCCCAGCATATGATTGAGGGGGATTCAATCCGTGACAATAATTTCATCAGGGCATCCAACTACAGGAGTTTGCTGAGGATTACACCCAAAGAGGTTAAGAAGTTGATAGATACATCTTCGATAGAACAAACGGTAGCCAACTTGAAAGAGTACGAGGCTGCAACCCACCAAAATTTTGTTTATGGTCTTTTTAACTGGTTCCATCATCATTACAGCTACTCAGCTTTAAGCCGTATTGACGTGAGGAGGATTGCCAACAGTGACATGCTGCAAATCCAGTACTCTGCCGATGACCCTGGCATTGCATATAATACCCTTGTAATACTAAACGAAGAGTTTGTAAAACAATACGAGGTACTCAGGTTCAGTGAAACCAATAATGTGGTTGATTACTTTAGGAGTGAACTGGAAAAATTGGCAAACAAACTTAGAAATTCAGAAGATTCTCTTACACAGTATTACATTGATAAGAAAATCATAAACTACCCCGAACAGACCAAGATAATTGCTGCATTGTCCCGCGATTACGACTTGACATTCAACGACTTGCTTCTAAAATATACTGGATCGCAAAAAATTGTAGACGACCTGGAAAAGAAAATCGACCTCCAGACCCGACTGTTGCAAAACAACTCAGAATTTCTTGGAAAGCTGAATGATTTGACTAAACTGAGTGCCGAGGCTGCAAGGTTAAAGGCATTCAATCTGGATTCATCTTCAATTAATATATCCGGGGTAGAGGAGTACAATAAAAAAATAACGGCAGCAGAGCAAGATGTCAAGTCCTTTGCAACCAATATTGCTGCCCAAAAATACTCCAGGGAAGGAATCGCATCTACAACTTACGTCGAGCAGTGGATCGAACAGTTGATAATCAGGGAAAAATCCATGGCCGAACTCCAGGTGATGGAAGAGATAATCAGGGATCTTGACCAACAATACGAATACTTTTCTCCGGTAGGTTCCACAATAAAAAGGAAGGAGCGGGAAATCAATATCACTGAGCAGTCGTACCTATCCTTGCTGACCAGCCTGAACACTGCACTTATGAGGCAAAAGAATCTCCAAATGACATCGGCAACACTGCAACCGATTGACCCTCCCCTCTTCCCTCTGTATCCAAACAAGACTGCCAGAAGGATGATTGTGATGACCTCTTTTTTCGGGACTATTGTTTTTATATTGGGCCTATTCATATTGATAGAGTTTTTTGACATGACAGTCAGGGATAAGGAGAGGGCCGAACGACTGATTCCGGTAAAAGTCCTTGGAGCATACCCAAAACGAAACATGTTCCGCTTCAGACGTTACAACAAGGAGTACAAAAGGCTTTCAATAAATTTTTTGGCAAACTCATTAGTACCTTACCTAAACCCAAAATCGAGCCCCGACATTATAAATTTCATTAGTACGACAGAGGGTGCAGGTAAGTCGGAAGTGATTGACCAGCTAAAAGAGTATTGGGAGGAGAGAGGATTGCGGGTGAGACTTATTTCATGGCACGAATCATTGCCAATTGATTCCAGGGGTTTTATATTATCTTCAAATCTTATAGAACTATATGATGCCGAGAATGAAGATATTATCCTGGTAGAGCATCGTCCTCTAATGAAATCATCAATCCCTGTTGGGTTATTAAGGGAAGCTTCGATTAATATTTTGACAGTCAGGGCCGACAAGGTTTGGTCTGATATTGACAACCTGTCATTCGGGAGGCTGAAGGATCAGGTTGGCACAGCACCATTGCTTACTTACCTTACCTATGCCGACAGACATGTCACCGAAAGTTTTGTAGGGCTTCTCCCCCCCTATACTTTTTTAAGGAAAAAGATCTACAAAATAATGCAGTTTGGACTTACCTCATCCTGATCATAATGGGCTTTATCAATTATATTATTGATAACACAAACAAGGTAATTTTATATATAATTACTCTTGCCCTCTCTTTGATGGTTGTGTACATAAGTACAAGGATGGGTTACAAGATGGGTTTGGTTTTTGCTGTTTTACCCTTTTTGGTGTTGGCCGTTATCCATTTGGTGAGAAATCCCCTTCATTCCTTTTTCCTGCTTTTTGTATTCAATTACTTTGTGATGGGTCTCTCTAGATATGTAAAGATCATATCACCGGGGATTGCTTTGGACATTCTTATGATCGGTACAATTGCTTTTTTTGTAATCAATGCTTTGGGCAAAGAGAGTGAGTTGAGATTCAAGGATGCATTGAATTCAATAACCTTACTATCATTTATTTGGTTTTTGTATTGTATGTTCCAGATTTTCAACCCGAACATGTCATCAGTTGTAGCCTGGATGACAGGTGTCAGGAACCTGGGGGTCTATTTTTTGGTTGTAGTTGTACTTACTTCTATGGTTTTGAGAAAGTTCAAGCGTTTGGAAAAATTCTTGATGGTATGGTCCATTCTTTCGATACTTGCCGTTTTGAAAGCCCTCTATCAAAAGTTTGTAGGGTTTGACACTGCCGAACTAAGATGGTTATACCTGGAGGGAGGCAGCGTAACACATCTTCTGTACTATGGGATAAGGTACTTTTCATTTTTTACGGATGCTGCGAATTTTGGTACCGGTATTGGCTTCTCCTCGGTAGTTTTCTCACTTTCGGCTCTTTTTATGAAAAACAGAAAGCTAAAGGTGTATTATATTTTGGTTTCTGCCCTGTGCTTCTACGGGATGATAATTTCGGGAACCAGGGGCTCTTTGGCAGTCCCTTTTGTTGGTTATACTCTTTTTGTATTTATATCCAAAAAACCTAAATACATGCTGCTCACTTTTATGCTCATTGCATCAAGTTTTGTCTTTCTTAAATATACACATTACGGTAACGGGAACACCTACATAAGGCGGATGAGGTCTGTTTTTAACAAAGATGATGCATCACTCAGAGTAAGAATTGACAATCAAAAAAGATTAAGAACCTATATGTGGCAATATCCTTTTGGAATAGGGATTGCGATGAGCCGTCCCAACGCAACCACATTTGAACCCAACCCTGTGATATCCAAGATTCCCAGTGATTCATGGTACGTGAGGGTATGGATGGAACTGGGTATTGTGGGGTTGTTGTTGCATATTTTTATCTTGTTATTCATTCTTGCAAAAGGTTCCTACATTGCTTTTTTCAAACTAAAAGATGAGCAGCTCAAGGGAATTGTTGTTGCCATGCTATGCGGGTTGGCAGGGGTTTATATCGCAGCATA
>CAZJKK010000131.1:0-4486 GCA_964546605.1 uncultured Clostridia bacterium | reverse complement strand
TTTTTGATATATTGACGATAATCTTTTGTTGAGATATAATCAAGATATTATTTTAAGTGGGAGGATAATATGAGAAAAGTATTGTTAGGCAACACTGGCATGGAAGTTTCCGTGATTGGATTTGGTGGAATTCCCATTCAAAGAGTTAATCAAGAGGAAGCAACTAAAATTATATTAGAATGTAAAAATCAAGGAATTAATTTTATAGATACTGCGCAAGCATATACAGTTAGTGAAGAATATATTGGAAATGCCCTCAAAGAGGTGGGAAGAGAAAATTTTTATATTGCTACGAAAGCAATGGGCTATGATTATGAATCAATGAAACAAGCTATAGAAAAAAGCTTAAGTACAATGCAGCTTGATTATATTGACTTATTTCAGGTGCATAATGTCAGCAAGCAAGACCAGCTTGATACTGTTCTTTCTGAAAACGGCGCATTAAAGGCATTAGTTGAAGCAAAGAATAAAGGACTTATAAAACATATAGGTATTACCGGTCACATAAGAGAAATTCTTATGCAGGCTCTAGACCATGATGAATTTGAAACAATCCAATTCCCATATAATCCTGTAGAATCTCAAGGAACAGAGTTATTCCAAAAAGCGCTTAAAAAAGGATTAGGCACAATTGCCATGAAACCAATGGCAGGGGGAGCATTTACTAAACAAAAATTATCACTTAAATATATTGTTAACAGTAATTTAATAAATATTGCCATCCCAGGAATGGATTCTGTGGAACAGGTTATAGAAAATGCAGCAGTGGGAAAAGCTTTGGAGCCACTAACAAAGGAAGAGTGGGATGAAATAAATAAAGAAGTAGAATTGTTAGGAAATGACTTTTGCAGAAGATGCGGCTACTGCAAGCCATGCCCTGAAGGAATAGACATTCCTAGCGTATTGTTGTTTGAAGGCTATGTTACAAGGTATAATATGCCCGAATACGGTAAACTGAAATATGATGCTCTTCCAGTAAAAGCAACAGCTTGTGTAAGATGCAGAAAATGTGAAAGAAAATGTCCATATAGTCTTCAAATTGTGAATAAATTAAAGCATGCTGCAGAAACTTTTAAAAAGCTACAATAAAAAGGATGGGAGATATATGCACGATTATGGTGTGTTTGATATACTAGGTCCAATAATGATTGGTCCATCCAGCTCTCATACTGCTGGTGCTGCTAGATTAGCCAAGGTAGCTCGCATTATAGCGGGTGGGAAAATAAAAAGTGTGGAATTTTTGCTTCACGGCTCCTTTGCCCAAACATATAAGGGTCATGGCACAGACAAGGCATTGGTGGCTGGAATTCTTAATATGGACCCTTGGGATGAAAATTTAAAAAGGTCATTTAAGATAGCAGAAAAAGAAGGCATAGATATTAAATTTACTGAAACTGATTTAGGAGACGTCCATCCTAACACGGTTATTTTTATAATTACAAGGGAAGATGGAAAAGTAACAGAGATAGCAGGCTCCTCTATTGGAGGAGGAAATATATTAGTTTTCAATATTGATGGGCAAAAAGTTGAATTTACAGGGGAGCGACCCACTATACTCACACAGCACAGAGATTTACCTGGCGTTATATCTAAAATTTCATCTGTTTTGTTTGAAGAAAATATTAATATAGCAAATATGAGGGTTTATAGAGGCGCAAAGGGACAAATGGCCACAATGGCATTGGAAACCGACAGCTTAATTTCTGAAAATGTAATGAATAAAATAAGAAATATTGAAGAAATTGAATCTGTTAAATTCATTAATCCCATTGTAGAAGGAGGGATATGATGTTTGTTTCAACAGGTGTTGAATTAATTGATAAATGTAAAAAGAATGATGTAACCATATGTGAATATACCATACAAACAGAAATGGATAAGTCTGAAACAAGCAGAGAAGAAGTAATAGAAAAAATGAGAAAAAACCTTCATGTAATGCTTTCTTCATCCTCATTAGCACAAGAAACTGAAATTAGATCCGTAAGTGGATTAATTGGAGGAGATGCTTTCAGAATAAAAAAGTATGCAGATTCAGGGAACACTCTCACTGGAGATTTCATGACAAGAGCTATGGCCAGAGCAATATCTTCATCAGAGGTTAATGCTGCCATGGGAAGAATTGTAGCAAGTCCTACAGCAGGCTCCTGCGGAATTATACCTGCAGTTATTATATCTGCTGCAGAAAGATTAGGGAAAACTGAAGAAGATATGATTAACGCTTTGTTTACTGCTTCTGGTGTGGGAATAATAATTGCTAAAAATGCCACATTAGCGGGGGCAGAGGGAGGATGTCAAGCTGAGTGCGGCTCTGCAGCAGCCATGGCATCTGCAGCAGTTGTTGAAATGATGGGTGGAACTGTAGAAGAGGCTCTAGATGCTGCTGCTATAGTATTAAAGAATATTATGGGATTAGTATGCGACCCGGTAGCAGGCCTAGTTGAGGTTCCATGTGCAAAAAGAAACATTGCTGGCACAGTTAGTGCTCTTACAACAGCAGACCTTGCCCTTGCTGGAGTAAAAAGCGTAATACCCTTTGATGAGGTCGTGGGAGCCATGTACAAGGTTGGAAAGCAAATGCCTTCAGAGCTAAGAGAAACAGCTCAAGGAGGAATTGCAATTACACCAACAGCTCAAAGACTGCAAAAGGAAATATTCAAAGAAAAAACAACATTATAAATTGTAAAAGTGCTTGACAAAGTAATTTCATTAGTATAAATTATATTTAATATTAAAACAATGATGGAAAGCAGTAAATATTTTATTGGATAAGAGAGTCAGTGGTTGGTGCAAACTGATGCAATAGGTATTGAATCCGTTCCGGAGTTTCTGGGGAAATAACTCAGACGTTGAAGGCGATAACTTAAGTCAAGAGATTATACATTTGATGTATAATAATTAGAGTGGCACCGCGAGTATCTCGTCTCTAAATATTAGAGACGAGTTTTTTGTCTTTAATTTGGTGAACGAGACTGCGCATATCGCATAAATAGAACAATAATAAATTATATTAAGGAGGATTAGTATATGTTAGATTTAAAATTCGTAAGAGAAAATCCTGAAATAGTTAAACAAAATATAAAAAATAAATTTCAGGATAACAAATTACCCTTAGTAGATGAGGTAATAGCACTGGATATTGAAAACAGAAATGCAATACAAAAAGCTGATTCTTTAAGAGCTGAAAGAAACAAAATTTCCAAGGAAATAGGCGGCCTGATGGCTAAGGGCAAAAAGGAAGAAGCGGAAGAGCTTAAAAAAAGAGTTGTTGTTAACCAAGAGGAATTAGCAGAGTTAGAAAAGACAGAAAAAGAGTTAGAAGAAAGAATATTAAAAATAATGATGACAATTCCAAACATCATTGACAAAAGCGTACCCATAGGAAAAGATGACAGTGAAAATGTAGAGGTAGAGCGTTACGGCGAACCTGTTGTTCCTGATTTTGAAATTCCATACCACACAGAAATTATGGAAAAATTCAATGGCATAGATTTAGACAGCGCCAGAAAAGTTGCAGGCAACGGATTTTATTATTTAATGGGAGATATTGCACGCCTTCATTCAGCCGTCATTTCTTATGCAAGAGATTTTATGATTGATCGCGGCTTTACATACTGTGTGCCACCTTTCATGATTAGAAGCGAAGTGGTAACAGGAGTAATGAGCTTTGCTGAAATGGATGCAATGATGTATAAAATTGAAGGAGAAGACCTGTACTTAATCGGGACTTCCGAGCATTCAATGATAGGAAAATTTATTGACACAATTTTGCCGGAAAGCTCACTTCCACATACTTTAACATCATATTCTCCATGCTTCAGAAAAGAAAAGGGAGCACATGGCATAGAGGAAAGAGGAGTTTACAGAATACATCAATTTGAAAAACAAGAGATGATTGTTGTATGTAAACCGGAAGAAAGCCCAATGTGGTATGAAAAACTATGGCAAAACACAGTTGATTTATTCCGCACATTAGATATTCCTGTAAGAACACTAGAATGCTGCTCAGGAGACTTGGCAGATTTAAAGGTTAAATCAGTGGACGTGGAAGCATGGTCACCAAGACAAAAGAAATACTTTGAAGTAGGAAGCTGCTCTAATTTAGGAGAAGCACAAGCAAGAAGGCTTAAAATCCGTGTTGCTGATGAAAACAACAACAAATATTTCGCTCACACATTAAACAATACAGTTGTTGCACCACCAAGAATGTTAATAGCATTCCTAGAAAACAACCTAAACGAGGACGGTTCAGTAAACATACCAAAAGCTCTTCAACCATACATGGGCGGAAAAACAATAATAAAATAAGTTTATTATATTAAGCCGTTACAATTGTAGCGGCAATATGGAGGCGTATCGAAGTGGTCATAACGAGCCTGA
Source organism: uncultured Clostridia bacterium (assembly GCA_964546605.1). Taxonomy (GTDB): domain Bacteria; phylum Bacillota; class Clostridia; order Tissierellales; family Sedimentibacteraceae; genus Sedimentibacter. The sequence goes on along the minus strand of CAZJKK010000131.1, from coordinate 109 downwards.
CTCGAAATCAGGTTGTCCTCACGGGCACGTGAGTTCGAATCTCACCGCCTCCGTTAAGAGAATGTTGCAAATAACGTCTGCAACAGTCTCTTTTTCATGTTTTTAGTCT
>CAZJKK010000130.1:3587-4794 GCA_964546605.1 uncultured Clostridia bacterium | reverse complement strand
GCATATTTTAATGAAATGATTATGTCAGCCACCCTTACTTTCGATTACAACAGAAAGGTTGAGAGAATGACTCCAATTGGCGTTACACTTTTTGTGGAGATGAATATTGGAGGCGAACTGACTGGAATGACTGTAATTGAAAAATATGATAAAAAGTTCTATTTTAATGAAAATGGTGAAATAGATTTTTCCAATTCGGGCACAGACAGATTAGATAGGGATTTCACAATATATGGTAAGTTAATTGTAAAGCCATATATTCAATTGAGTGTGGGAGCTGAAATAACCGGTGCTAAGGTTACACTTGCCGGAAGGGCAGATTTCGATCTGAATTTTACTACAATAGGCTCTGGCAGTGGAAAAGTAAGATTAAGCAGTGATTTGACACTTAATATATTAATCTTTGAATACAAATGGGAAATAGCAGGTAAAGAATGGGATTTATTCAGTTATGGCAGAAAGGGAAAATACAGCATAGACAGTTTTTTAGGTGACACGGCCGGATTGTATGAAGGTGCAGAAGATTATCAGGTTATGGATAGAGATTACACAAATAATAGGGGACAATGGCAGGGTGGAAATAGAGTATCTCTTATGAGTGATGAATTAGAGACTATACCAGAAAATGAGCAAGTATTGCAAACAGGCATTTATCCATATCCATACACTCTTCTTGCAAAAATTGACGATAATCAACAGCTTTTGATTTTCTTAGATGATGATATAAATCACGACGATAAAAATAGTACACAGTTGTTTTATTCTATTTATAACGGTGCTTCATGGAGCATCCCTGAGAAAGTTGACGATGACAACACACCTGATGGACTTCCTTGGGTTTATGATATAGGCGACAAAGTACTGGTAGCCTGGTCAAGCTCAGTATTTGAAATAGATTCAGATGACACGGTTATGAGTATTCTAAATAACCGTAATATAAAGGCAAGATTTTTCAATAAATCCAACAAAACCTTTGAAGATGTTCAGGAGGTTACATATCACACTGAATATGACACATACGCAGATACGGAGCCATACATAGCATATTGGAAGGATGATGTGAATAAAGAAAATCTTATGATAGTATATAAAAAATCTGAGTATAAGCCTTCAGAAGGTGGACGTGATGATAATGCAGTAGTTGGAGACATTATTAATCCATATTATTCTACTTTAGCTTATCGATTTTACGATTTTGAAAGAAATG
>CAZJKK010000130.1:0-3487 GCA_964546605.1 uncultured Clostridia bacterium | reverse complement strand
ATTAATCCATATTATTCTACTTTAGCTTATCGATTTTACGATTTTGAAAGAAATGATTGGGATGACAAACCTTTAGGTGGAGACATGCCGGGTATGTTTTATGGTCAGGGCTTCATAAATTTAAGCAAATATGTCTATGTAGACGACAGTGATATAGTTATGAATGATGGGTTATGGGGGGATGTGCCAACAGGCGGAGCAATCACACTTGAAAATTTACCGGGCAGCGATCCATACGTAGTGGATTTCAATGCAATCGGATATGAGAACCATGCCGTACTTGCTTATGTAGTAGACTTTGACAGCAATTTAGGCACCACTATTGACAGAGAGATATTTTTACAGCTATATAGCTTTGAGGACAAACAATTCTATCCTCCAATACGCTTGACAGACGACATGAAAGGGCAATATTGTGTTGAATTTGTAAGTTCATTAGAAGGGATATATTTATATTATTTATCTGATGGAAATATTCAGTCTATAGATGTGGGATACCTTTTAGAGGAAGGTTTGCTTGAATATGAATTAGAAGGAGAAATTGAAGGCACTTTTGACAAAGTGTATGCACTTAATAAACTTAAAGGTGTTTACAGAAAACCTGAGACAGCAGTTCATCACAGTTATGATGTGGTGAAGGATGGAGAAGGAAACGAAATAATAATAAATGAAATACCAATAGATGAATTCATGATCAAATCAAAGGATAAAAATATTTATGCGGTATGGGCACAAAGTGATATAACATATGAGGATGGGACAGAGTACCGAGAAAATCACATATATGCTGCCAGAAAAATTATCAATGAAGAAACATCAACATGGTCGGATGCAGTAAAGATAACAGAAGGACAGGGAGCTAACTACAATGACATTGATTTTGAAATACTGTCTGATGATATGCTTAGGATAGTATTTGTAAAAGGGTTTTCTCAAGTGAAATCTCTGGGTGGACAACAAATAAGTGTGGAAGATATTAATAACCGCGTACTTATGACAGCAGATTATGATGTGAATAAAAGAAACATGAATATTGAGATTAAGCCTATTTATGTACAGAAACCGGGATATATTGTTCCGCTTTATATAGAAGTACATAACAATAGCTTGAGTGATTTAAAAAACATAACTTATGAAGTGTGGCAAGAGTCTAATAATGTATCGGAAATTGCAGCACAGGGGCAACTGCAATTAAGTGGCGGAGACAAGAAAGATGTATCTGTTTTGTGGCAGTCACCTTACAAACTAGAAGACACCACTCTCAAAGCGCTAATTAAAGATGGTGAAGATATACTTTGCAGTGATGAATATAAAATAATTACACAGAGTATTTTGGATGTTGTTGGAGCATATGCTAATTTTGTGGGGAGAAATAAAATAATAGTATCAGGGGTTGCAGTTAATAATGGAAATACAGCAGCTGATGAAGCAATTATATTGGCTGAGTTTTCTGGAAATGAAGTGGGCAGTGTCAATATTGGAAAGCTAAATGTTGGCGAAGCAAAGGAATTCATGATGTTGGCAAAGATAGATTCAAAAATGTTTGAAAGTAATAAAAATGACGATAGCTCTGTAAAAGCTCTTATGGAGATTTCTGTTCACTCAAAAACAGGAAATGGATTAAAACTAAGTCTTGAAAGATATGCGGATGCACAAGACGTAAAAACAATAAACAATATAAAAAGTTTTTCACTAAAATCAAGTAATATTGAAATTGAAGAACAAATATCATTGAAAAGAGGAACAGAATTAAATATTGATTCATACCTTACCTTCTTTGATGCTACATCAGATAACACAAGGATCATATATGAATCTAGCGATGATACAGTTGCAGATATAAGTGCATCTGGCAAATTGCTTGGCAAATCCACAGGCAGGACGGTTATAACAGCCTATGTTATACCAAAAATGAACAATATAATTTTGTCTCAAAATAATTTAACTAGAGTTGAAAATTTTGAAACATTAGCAGAAGAAGCAATAAAAACAAAGAGTTTCCTTGTGAACGTAATAAGACCCGGAAGTAATGCAAATGATAGGGATGATTTTAATGAACCAATAAAACCAGAAGAGATTACCGATGGCAATAAAATAACATTTAAGGATGTAGCTGAAAATGCCTGGTACTATGATGCAGTTAGCTTTATAGCTGCTAAAGGAATTACTCTGGGTACAGGTGATGGTTATTTCAGTCCCGAAGCGAAGCTAACTAGGGGTCAGTTCATTGTCATGATAATGAGAGCATATGGAATAAATCCTGATGAAAGCTCACATGACAATTTTGACGATGGCGGTAACACCTATTATACGGGATATTTAGCAGCAGCAAAGAGATTAGGCTTAACCAGTGGAGTTGGAAATAATCTGTTTGCGCCTGATAAAGACATTACAAGACAGGAAATGTTTGTTTTGCTTTATAGGTTGTTGAAAGCTTTAGATGCTCTGCCAAATGCTGTAGGGAATAACTACATAGCAACTTTTATCGATGCAGATCAAATAGATACCTGGGCATTAGATGCAATGACCTTATTTGCAGATGCATTGATAATTAAAGGCAGCGGACAAGAAATCAACCCTAAGGATACCACCAACAGAGCCCAGATGGCACAGGTACTGTATAATATTCTTAAATAAATAATTAAAACGAAAATCAGGATTATTGTTTCTTATCCAGTAAAAAGCATAAGTTCTTATTGTAATATAATAATAGATAAATAAGAAAAGTGTTCATTGACAAAATAAAGCAAGCAATGTCGAGAAAGATTACTTATAATTAGATACAATGAGAATTAAGCAGGAGGTGTTAGTCATGGAATGGATGAATTCCATTAGTGCAGCAATAGAATATATAGAAAATCATATTACAGACAATATATCGGCCGATGATGTTGCAAAACATGTTTGTATATCTTCTTTCTATTTTCAAAAAGGATTCAGCATGTTATGCGGTTTCACTGTAACGGAATATGTAAGAAATCGCAGACTTGCACTTGCAGGTGGTGAACTTGCTACAACCGATGCTAAGGTAATAGATGTTGGGATGAAATATGGATATGATTCACCTGATAGCTTTACAAAAGCATTTACTCGATTTCATGGAATTGCACCTTCCATGGTTAAAAAGGACGGAATATTAATAAAGTCTTTTGCACCGCTGAAATTAGAAATATCCTTGAAAGGTGGTTATCTTATGGAGTACAAAATTATTGAGAAAGACAATTTTACCGTACTTGCTGCATCAAAAAAGTTCAAGTATGAAAATGCAAAAGAAGAGGTTCCTCATTTTTGGCAGGAACATTTTGCCAAAGGTAATGGTAAGTATGTATGTGGAATGTATGGAATTAATATTGACGAGCAAATGGGAAATGAAAGCTTCGAATACCTGATTGCTGATATCTACAATCCAACAAATGAAATCCCTGAAGGTTTAATTACAAAGACAATTCCAGCATTTACATGGGCTGTATTTCCTTGTATTGGACCT
>CAZJKK010000129.1:0-4806 GCA_964546605.1 uncultured Clostridia bacterium | reverse complement strand
CAACTCCCTTCATCAGGTCTTTTTCTTCAATCCTTGGAAAATTTTCAGTTACTATATAAAAATCCTTGCCTCTAATCATGTAAGAGATATTTTCATAATAAGACTCATGATGTTTAAAATATCCGACACTGATTAGTTTTCGATTTAGCATATTGTTTAATAGCATATTATCACCGATAAGGGAAAATAATGCAGAAACAATCTTATTAAGTGAATTCTCATTGCCGTTTCGTTTCTCAAGGGACAAATGAAAAAGGAATAATTTTTCCAGTAAAGATGTATCTAACTGCCTTTCACTGCTGATACTGATTCTTTGATGATTATGTGTTTGTGTTGTTTTAACCTCAATTGCGGTATTATTTTTTTCAAAATCTCTTATTCCTGTGTCAGGGCCGACCCAGATATTAAGACATTCTTCAATCCTACCTGTTTCTTCAATAAGTTCTTTTAGTAAAAACAACTCCCCAAATAAACCTATTTGTTTTTCAGGTGATAGTCTAGGGCTTTTAGCCAACTCAAATAATTCCTTCCATTTTAAGAATCTGTTTTGCAATGATTTGACAAGTTCTTTATCTTCTTTTATGTTTGAAATGTAGTTAAATAAATCTTCACATAAAACTGCAAAAATTGAAGAAAGAGAATTGTCAGCAAGACTTATCAACAAAAGCATTTTATCAGCCTGTGTTTCATCGGGTAATATCTCAGTTGTAATATCCTTTAGATCATTTAATGGAGAAACATCTACATTACCTTTTGAAAGCCTAAATGCAATGCTTTTTACTGTCTCCGGCATTCTCATAGCAACAAAACAAGCTGGCATTATATCAGGAGAAAACCTTTTTAAAACAACACCTGTTTTTAAGGCATCATTCAATTCAAAATCATTCCAGATATTTTCAATCTTCGTAGTCATCGTCATCATATATTTCTTCAGTGTTGAAATTAGGAATTTGGTCTTCATGAATTGCAAAACGTACAACAGAGAAGTTATTGCTTCCTGGAAAACTAATTGCAAAACCTACAAAAGGCTTTTGCTCATTTGGCAAATCTGCCTCAGCTGGATTAAGCAGATATAATAATAACAAAGGTTTGTCAGGTTTACGATATTCATTTCTAACCGTCATGCCGTCAGGATTAACAGGTTGCGGTCTGTTTGAACCGGATTCTTTCCATTTATTAATATTTTTAATTAGGAATTCTTCCTTTTCATTTTCTGACATATCAATGAATTCATCTGGTCGAGATGTTATATTGCTTTTATTTATATAATAACTATCCTGTGGTGTTTCTGGTTGATGTTTTCGGTTAAACCAGCCAATAGGCATTTCTTTAATTACACTTACATTTGCTGAATTTCCTCTTGACATTATAGCAACTCTCCAATGTTTTAGCTCACCTATCTCATTTGCTTCATCAATATACCGACTTAAGTTGCCGGAGGATGCTGATAAAATATCTTTATGAACAGTAAACGAGTTAAGAAAATCTTTAATCAAAGAAGAATCTATACCATACCATACTCTGTTATTACCAATTGTTGTAAAGCCCTCTGATAAACTTTCTACAAATTTTGTATATGCTATAAAATTGGATGATATAATGCTCGAATTTTTATAAAGTTTGTAAGATTGAACTAATCTACCACTCCAACTTAGTTCAACTTCAATAGCTTTTCTTATTTTATTGCTTGCGGAAATTTGAAGCACCCTATCGGGATGAGTTCTAACTCTTAAAGCATATTGCTCAGGTGAACTTCCTGCTTTATCTGTCATATAATCAAATTCTTTTCTTAAGTCTTCCGATGCTTTTGTTATATGACAAAACCAATTAATTAAATCAGAAGACGTGAATAGCCTGCATAAATCAACATAACCTGGACGATATCCAAACCAACGCCCCATTTGCATGAGTGTATCATACATTCTGGAAGCACGCAGATAATAGCTTACTGATAATCCTTCGAGTGTTAAACCCCTTGATAATTTGTTACCTCCAATAGCAATAACTGAAAGACCGGCTTCTTCACCTTCTTTTATGTATTTCTTATCGTATGCCTGATAATCCAACACATCTTTTGCCCCTCCATGAATTTCTTTTACCTGAATTTTTGTGGCTGCAGGATGAAGAAAAGGAAGAACTTCATTCCATGTGTGAACTTTTATTGCTGGGTCGAGCCCTGCAAGTTGCGAATCAAGAATTTGACTTGAAATTGTAATGTAAGACCGATAATTTTCCGCATCAATTTCAAATGTTTGCTTTATTTCATCAATAATTCTTGCATTATTCTGTTCAATCCCTAATCTATAGAAGTTGAAGACATTTTCGACAAGCTCTTTTATTCTGCCTTGCCATACTTGAAAGCGGGAAATGTGTATAAGCATGGAGTTATGTTCATCACCTTGTCCTCTCAAACGTCTGATTGCGCAAGTAAGAATAAAACACTTAATCGCAGTTTTAAGTGATTCAGGAATACTTACCGGTAGTTGGTCATCTCGTTTGTGTCTGTCAGGCACGAAGTCCTGATAATCGTCTATTCTGTGAACAACCGGCAAGGTGTCGTTTGGCTCTTCACCATCTTCTAATGGTTCAAAACCAAATATTTTATCAGGGCCAATGTAATTCGATGGGGCAGGAATATTGGTAATAAAATCCCGCGGAAAAAGGTTGTCATCATTAAGCGGAATAAAAATATTTGCAAATGGTGTAGCAGTATAACCAACATAAGCACTTTTTTGAAACAGCCTCAAAAGATTTCTTATTTGTCCGTTTATTTTTGTTGGATTCAGGTCGTCTCTTTTAGTGTTAATTGATGCATTATCAGCTTCGTCATCAATTATTAACAATGGTTTATTTCTAATAATCTTATCGCCATTATTTGTTTCAGAAGATTGTGCAGAAAGCCATTGTTCCAATCTGTTTAATACATATGCATTCTTTTTAACTACTGCAATTATTGGGTCATTTGTGTAGAAATTCAGAGCAAGTGCGTTTGCTGCACCTGCATTAAAATCACCGTTATCAGAACTTGAAGTTAAAGAGTGTGCAATAAGATTTCGGTTACTTCTTGGTTCTCCAACACCAATCCAAAGATTATTGTTTCTGTTTACTCTTTCCTGTTGTGTATCAAAACCTAAAAAACCTTCATCAAGTCGCAATTGTGTTTGGCTTCGAAGATTTTTATGGATACCCGCAAGTACAATTATCATTTTGAAGCCTGCATCGGCTGCTTTACAGATTAATCCGGTATAGTTTGCTGTTTTCCCTGACTGAACCTGACCGACAACCATTCCTCTTTTGTCAATTTGTGCTTTTTGTGTTGGTTCAAAAAGTGCATCAAGTGTTCTGTCTGTTAGTTTTTCAATGGATTGAACAGTTTTTGGAGGAAACTTTTTCTTTTCTTCCAAATACCATTTGTATCTATTCCAAAATCCCCAATTAATTTTGGATTTGTTTGCTGCAAGCCAAGGTCTTCGGGCTTCTTCTTTTTCAATAATTCTGAAATCATCAACCCATATTTTATACTCCGATTCTAAATGTCTTTTAAGTTCTTCTCGATCGATTTCAGGATGTATAAGAATTGTTTTTTCTATTGCATCTGTTATTTGCTTTTCAGTAGCAGTATCACTACAACCAGCATCTCTTAAAAAGAATAAAGCTAATTCTTTGGCTTTGTTATTCATTGTCATCAATTAAATGTTCAACATACTCAGGATATCTATCGAATGGTTCGATTGATAATAATGTGGCAATCGCTTCATCTTTGGACTTTCCATTATCTGTCAGTGATTTAAAAATACTTCTCATTCTTTCGACAAGTAGCTCGTGTTCAAGATTTTCAAATGGAATACCATGAGATTCGGGTTCTTCACTTTCAGTTATTGTTATTAAAGGAACAGGGATAGTCTCCTCAATAAAACTGATTAATTCATTTAGATTTTGTTTAGTTGGTTCTTCTAATAATTCGCTAATAACCGGATGTTTCCGGTTAATTGCATAAAATCGTTTACCGTGTCTTTGTTTTTCCTGCCAAACAGGAGTAAACTTAAAAGATGGATATTTTCTTTGTAACACTTTTCCTTTATGTCGATATACATTTACAGCCTGATTTCTTATATTTTTAGCATACGCCTTTAGCTGAGTTTGTATTTTTAGAGGTGGTCTCGCAATGGACTTTTTAATATCAATTTGCCATTTATCATCAACGGTATTTGGTAAATCTATCATTATCCGGCAAAGCTTATAGTGCTCTTCTTTTCTGAACATTCCCAACCAGGTTCCAGCAACTAGAAGTCTTTCATTTCTGTATATATAAAATCCTTGCTGTTCATTCCAACCTTTAGGTCCGGAAGCCTTTTTATATGTTTGTTCTGAAACTTTTGATTTATGAGGTAAAACATATCCTTTAACAATAATATCACCATTACCAAGAAATTCTTCTGCATTGGATTGTATACCATTTTCTCCTCTAAGGAACGGATCCCATGCTTCAATTTTTCTATCTTGAAACCATATTTTGATTTTCCCTTGTTCCAAAAATCTATGAAATACCATTTCAAGGTGTTTTTTAACCCCTTCCATTAATTCCATAAATTTCCCCAAGGATTCTGTGTCTTCTTCTTTTGTGTTTTTTAATGTCCTGTCCAGAGAATACCAAATTACACTTGTACCTGACTCTTGATTATCAATTGTTTCCAATTCGGATTCCAATGGGGTATATTGGACTAATTCCCATGATTGGACTTTTTGAACATGGTCTAAATCCCAAGCCCAAAATACAGGTGAATAATCCTTTTTTTTTGAAATCAC
>CAZJKK010000128.1:0-4855 GCA_964546605.1 uncultured Clostridia bacterium | reverse complement strand
CAAAGAAGCTAATAATCCGCCGCCTATGCCTGCAAAGAATGCGCCTATGGCAAAGGATAATACCTTGTGCTTAAATAAATTAATTCCCATAGCCTCTGCTGCAATCTCGTCTTCGCGAATTGCTTTAAAGGCTCTTCCATATGAAGAATTAATTAAAAGTTTCAAAAATATTACAGATAATATCATAATGCCAAAGAAAATCCACATTGAGGGCATTTCCGGAATATTTTTAATTCCTAAAGCGCCATTTGTTATGGGCTGAGCATTTGTAATAACTATACGAATAATTTCAGAAAAACCAAGTGTTGCTATGGCTAAGTAGTCACTTTTTAATCTTAACACAGGTATTCCTATTAATACAGCAACTAAGGCTGCAATTATACCACCTAAAATAAGAGCCACAAAAAATGGAAGCTCTATTTGTCCCAGCACTGGGTTTTGATCAATTATATAAAATATGCTTGGTCTTTTCTCTACAGGGACTGTAAATATAGCAACAGTGTAAGCACCTAAGGCCATGAAACCTGCCTGTCCCAATGAAAATAATCCAGTAAAGCCATTTACTAAGTTCATGGAAACACTTACTATGGTGTAAATAGCACTGGTGTTTAATACACGTTTAATATAATTATCGCCTATTACATTAATGTCAAGTAATGTTAATATAGTAGCAAACAATAGTATTGAAATTATATTTAATATAAGCTTATTTTTTTTGGCTATATTATTATCTATTTTCTTCATCATACCTTATCTGTCACCTTCTCTCCCAAGAGTCCGGTTGGTTTAACCAACAACACCACTATTAATATGATAAATGCTATAGCATCTCTGTAGCCTGTAAGTGCAGGCAAAAATGATACTAAAAGTATTTCAGCCATACCCAGTATGAAGCCTCCAATAACTGCTCCGGTAGTGTTGCCTATGCCACCAAGCACTGCAGCTATAAAGCATTTTAAACCAGGCATTACGCCCATGAGAGGCATTACAGAAGGGTACTTAGAACCCCATAAAATCGCTCCTATGGCAGCAAGTGCAGAACCAATAACAAATGTTGAAGATATAACTCTGTTAATATTTATACCCATGAGTTTTGCTGTTTCAAAATCCTTGGATACAGCTCTCATGGCCATACCGATTTTTGTTTTGTTTGTAATGAACAATACCACATATAACAAAAAAATTGTAACGAAAGGTGTAATAACTGTTGCAATTGTCAAAGAAACACCTGCAATGCTCACGGTTCTTGTGAGTATGGCAATGTCCGGAAATCCCTTTGGAACACCTGTAAATAAGTATGTCGCCAGGTTTTCCAGCAAGAATGATGCACCGATGGCTGAAATCATTATGGACATGCGGGGAGCATCACGCAAAGGCTTGTAAGCGGCTTTTTCTATTAATACGCCAAGGGCGATTGTGGCTAATAACACCATAACTGTAGATACATACCATGGAAGACCAAAGTTAACAGTGCTGAATACCATGAAATAGGCTGCCATCATAAATATGTCCCCATGGGCAAAGTTTATTAGGCGAAGTATGCCGTAAACCATTGTATAACCTATGGCTATGAGGGCATATAGGCTTCCCAGGGAAATACCATTGGCAAGCTGCTGTAAAAATATTTGAAAAGTCATAGCATTTCCTCCTTAAGGATGGATGTAGGATAAATTATAAAAAGGCGAACGAGTGGTTCGCCCTTTAAGTAAAGAATATTATTTAACTTCAACTGTATCAATATAAACAAACTTACCATCTTTAACTGTCTTAATAACAGCCATGTTTTTATCTGCATCACCTTCTTCAGTGAAGTTAATTATTCCTGTTACACCTTCGAAGTCCTTAGTGGCATTTAATGCATCTTTAATAGCCGGTCCATCAGTAGTGCCTGCTCTTTCAATAGCATCTAATACTAATAAATAAGCATCATAACCTAATGCAGCAACTGCCGGGATAATAGGTTCCTTGTCTCCAAGCTCTTTTTTGTAGCCTTCAACAAATTTTTTAGCTTCTTCAGTCATTGGGTCGTTTTCATCAAAGAATGTTGATAATACAATGCCTTCAGCATCTTTACCTGCTACATCTACAATTGCTGGGTTTTCCCAAGTGTCTCCACCCATTATTAAAGCATCAATTCCAAGAGCTCTTGCTTGTTTAATTATTAATGGAGCTGTTGTAGCTGAGCTAGGTGCAAATATTACGTCAGGATTTTTAGCCTTTACATTTGTAAGTATGGCATTAAAGTCTGTATCGTTTGTTTGAAAGTATGATTCATCTATAACGCTGTTTGGATCTCCTGTTAAGTCTTTAAAAGCATCAATAAAGAATTTTCCAAGACCAACTGAATAATCATCTCCGTTTTGCATTATAACTGCAGCTGTCTTAGCGCCTTGGCCAAGTGCATAGTTAGCCATAACTCTTCCTTGGAATGGGTCTAAGAAGCAAGCACGGAAGTAATATTCATTACCTTGAGTAACCATAGGGTTTGTACAAGATGCTCCCATTGCTGGGATTTTAGCGTTTTTAATAATATCTCCGGCAGCTATGGAAACTCCTGAGCCGTAAGAACCTATAATTGCTACAACCTTTTCCTTTTCAATAAGACGAGTTACTGCAGTTGCAGCTTCAGCTTTATCGCTTTTGTTGTCAACAATAATAAGTTCAACTTTCTTACCTAAAACTTCAGAATAAACCTTGTTTGCATACTTGATTCCATCTGTTTCTTGTTGACCCCCACCTCCGTTTTCTCCTGTAAGCGGTTCAAATACACCTATTTTTATAACATCACTGCTTGGATTTGCACTAGAACCTTGGCTTTGACATGCTGTAAACGTAGTCACAACCATTATTAAGCAAAGCAATAAACATAATTTTCTTTTCATATCCTTTCTCCTCACTCTAAATGAATTTCTATGATTATAACATCAGGCCTATGTTTTTGCAAGGAAATTTTCCGTGTTATAAAAACAACTTTTTGCACATTACGGACAAATAATATTGTATGTTTCTATTTTATAAACTACTTTTACATGTTAATTTTTAAGTAGATTTACATTTCCAAGAAAAAAGACAGGCTAGTAAATTATATTACATTCCTGTCTATTTATTCTTCGATTATCTGAATTTTGATGTTAATTCTAAGACTTTATTTTTCAATATGCTTTCATCTTGTGTCTTGCTTAAAGTGTCATTGATTATAACTGCTAACTCAGCCATTTCTTCTTCTTTCATTCCTTTTGTTGTTACAGCCGGTGTTCCCATTCTTATGCCTGAAGTAACAAATGGACTTTGAGGATCGAAAGGAATAGTGTTTTTGTTTGTTGTAATATGAATTGCATCAAGCATTTTTTCTGCTTCTTTACCCGTAAGGTTTTTATTTCTAACATCAACCAACATTAAGTGATTGTCTGTTCCTCCTGATACTATTCTGAAACCTCTGTTTGAAAGTTCTTGTGAAAGTGCCTTAGCATTCTTTATTACTTGCTTTTGATAATCCTTAAATCCATCTTCCAATGCTTCCTTGAAACATACAGCCTTTGCCGCAATAACATGCATAAGCGGTCCGCCTTGGATTCCCGGGAATATTGCTTTATCAATTTTTTGAGCAAACTCATTTTTGCATAGAATCATGCCGCCTCTTGGTCCTCTTAATGTTTTATGAGTAGTTGTAGTAACAAAATCAGCATATTCAACAGGATTTGGATGCAAGCCTGCAGCAACGAGGCCAGCTATATGAGCCATGTCAACCATGAAGTATGCTCCAACTTCGTCAGCTATTTCTCTGAATGTTTTGAAATCAATAGTTCTTGAATAAGCACTGGCACCTGCAACTATTAGTCTTGGTTGTTCACGTTTTGCAATTTCCCTTACTTGGTCATAATCTATGGTTTCAGTTTCCTTGTTAACACCGTAAAAAGCAACATCAAAGTAAGAACCTGACATATTAACAGGGCTTCCATGTGTTAAGTGACCACCTTGAGATAAATCCATACCTAGAATTTTGTCCCCAGGTCTTAATACAGCAAAGTATACTCCAAAATTTGCATTTGAACCGGAATGAGGCTGCACATTTGCATGGTCTGCACCAAAAAGTTTCTTTGCTCTGTCTCTGGCGAGGTCCTCAACCTTATCAACAAATTCACATCCCCCATAATATCTTTTACCTGGGTATCCTTCTGCATATTTGTTTGTTAAATGGCTTCCCATTGCTTGAAGAACCGCATCTGAAACAAAGTTTTCTGAAGCAATAAGTTCAATATTATTGTCCTGTCTTTCCTTTTCTTCCAGCATTGCATTGTAAAGCTCAGCGTCATTTTGCTTAATTAAGTCAAAATTCATTCATATCCTCCTATAGATACAATCTTGGTAATCTTTTTCCTAAGTTTGTTAAAACTTCATATGATATTGTACCTCTCATATTTGCCACATCCTCAGCAGTCATGGCACCGTCAGTACCATCCCCATAAATTATAGCTTCATCGCCAATTTGAGGGTTTTCAACATTTGAAAGGTCAACCATAAACTGATCCATGCATACCTTGCCTATAATTGGGCATTTAACTCCTTTTACAACAATATATCCCTTGTTTGATAAAAGTCTTGAATAACCATCAGCATATCCTAAAGGTATAGTACCTACCACTACAGGGTTTTCTGCCTTGTATAAATGGCCATATCCAACACCTTCTCCTGCTTCTATAGTTTTAACATTAGCTATCCTAGCTTTTAATGTTACACATATTTTAAATTTTAAGAAGTTCATCTTAACTTCATCTGATGGGTAAAATCCAGATAAAATAATGCCTGGTCTTACCATATCAAAATAATATTCAGGCAAGTCAATTATTGTAGCACT
>CAZJKK010000127.1:0-4921 GCA_964546605.1 uncultured Clostridia bacterium | reverse complement strand
CCTTTTCTTTATATCCTTTGTAAGCTGCTGCTTCTGCTACTGCTGGATCTATTTTCTTATAAGTCCATGGATATGCAGGTGCTTGTGTAGTGTCAACTTCTGCTGCTGGTTGAGAAGTTGTGCATCCTGTAAGTAAACCGCTTATTGAACCAACTGCAACTACACTTGCTGCGGTATAGCCCATACCTTTAAGGAAATCTTTCCTCGTAATTTGTTTGTTTTCAGACATTTTAACACTCTCCTAATAATATTATAATGCTTGTCACATAAATAACCATTCCTGGTATAGTACTATTAATTAAATTTTTCAATACGAAAATTTTGTGATAATCAATAGAAGTATTGAAATCTGTGGATTATTAAGTTTTATTTTAAAAAGCATTATAAAATAAATTCATATTAGGAAATGTTTATTATAAAATAAAGTTATTTTAAGTATTAAATAATTAACTAATAAATTAAAAAAGCGTCAAAGACGCTTTTTTAATTTAGATCTCTACAAACATTATTTTGCTTGGTACATACCCTTGCTTTCCATATATTTAAATATGGCTTCACCGTGTTGTTGTTCTTCTTTTTGAATGTGATTTAAAATATTACGAACTTGAGGGTCTCTAAATTCAAATATGGCAGTATTATATGCTCCGGAAACATATTTTTCTGTCATGAGCATATCTGTGCATAAATCTTTGTCAGATGCATTAAAGCTTTGTGTTTGCCCGTTTGGCATAAAGTTTGATGATTGATTCATCTGCATTTGTTGTGACCCACTGCTTTGTTGGGAACTTGATTGCTGCATTTGAGGCATTTGTCCCTTTAACAGCTGATCTATAGTATTATAATGCTCTTGTTCAATTTGACCATTTTGCTGGAAAATACTTTTTAGCTGTGGACATTGAGTTAAATTTGCATAATTTGAATATTTTTGTATACAGATTTGCTCATGGTTTTTTTGATCCTCTAATAATGTTCTTTCTTTTTGTGTAAAATTCATGTTAAACACCTCCGTCTATATTATTTTCAAAACATAAAAATATATCCTTGATTTATATGGAATGTTTTAAATTTTTGTAAATTTATTTAAAATAATTGAAAAAATTGGATTAGGAGTTATAATATTGATAATATCAAAAATAATGGAGGAATCACATGAAGTATACTATAGACAAATCAGTTTTTGAATTAAATCCGCAAATAAAATTTGGAATACTAATAGGTCATGACATTAAAAATTCAGATACTAATGAAAAGGATGCAGAAAGACTTAGAAAAGCTGAAGCAAAAATGAAGGATCAAATAAAGCCTGAAGAGCTTAGGGAAATACATAATGTGGCATTGTACAGAGATGTAATGCTTAAATCAGGTTTAAATCCCAATAAATATCCTCCATCAGTAGAAGCTATGTTTAAAAGAATAATTAAAGGTGGACAATTGCCAATTATAAACGCTCTTGTTGATTTATGCAATGCAGTATCTATTGAAAATACTATATCCCTTGGAGGTCATGACTTAAGAGATATAAATGAGAATTTAGAAGTAAGATACAGCAATTCTGATGATATTTTTCTTCCTTTTGGAGAAACCGAATATGAAAGTGTTCCGGAAAATGAATTAGTATTTACAAGCGGCAATGTGGTTCAAACATTAAAGTGGGTTTGGAGACAAAGTGAATTAGGGAAAATAACATTGAGCTCAAGTGATGTGTTTTTTCAACTTGTAGGATTTGAGTATGAAGAGGGTTCTTCTTTATATAATGCCATGGATGAAATAGAAAATCTAGTAAAAGAAAGATTTCAAGGAAGTGTTACTAAGTATATTGTAGACAAAAATAATCCTTCCATAGAATTTAAATAATAATATTTTTCTACCCCCAAAAATTACCTCTAATGGACGAAACATATAGTGTATCAAAGATTTTCTAAAGATACATAAAAATTTTCATTGGAGGGAATATAATGAACAAAAAAATTTCAAGAATAATTGCTCTGGTTGTAGTACTGTGCATGATATTTACAACAGTAGCATTTGCAGACCCTGGTAAAAAAGGGTTTGAAAAAAACTCAAAAAAAGTTGAATTAAAAGACGAAGATTATAATAAAGCTTTATTGTCCTTGATAGAAAAAGAAATTGTCAAGGGATATGGTAAGGGCGATTATGGCTTAAGCGGAAACGTTAAAAGAGGCGATGTTATTGTTATGATCATCAGAGCTTTAGGATTAGAGGGGTTAGATACTAAAGATCTTGGTGAAAAATATTTGGGTTTAATGACAGACGATAAAGATGATTTTGAAGATGAGTTTGATGATGTTGAAATAGAAGCGTACTATTATGGACCTATTAAAATAGCTAGAGAACTTGGTATTGCTAAAGGTGATGGCAGATATTTCAAGCCAAACAAACCTGTTACAATTCAAGAAGCTATTTGGTTAATTGAACGTGCAGATGATATAATAGATGATGATATAGATATAGACACTGATAAAATGGATGAGTTAAGAGAAATCTATGATGGCGATTTAAATGACTTTGCTAAAAGACGCGATGTATTCTGGATGCTTAACTATGTTCTTAATGGAAAACCAGATGATAATAAAGAAACTAAATTAACTGATATTAAGCTTGATATGGAAGATGACGATGAAATGAAATTTAAGGACAGCTGGTTTAGCGAAAAGTTTAAAGCGCTAAGAGTATCTAATTCTGATGTTGCAGAATTAGATTATATAAAATTTATTTCAGTTGATAATGGAGAATTATATTATGACTATGATGTTAATGATAATGAACATGAAAATGTCTTAGATAAAAAAAATACAGAATATTATTTAGGAAATAAAGTAGCAAAGAGGGTTGACAAAATAACATTAGTTTCTAATGATTTTAGCGGAACAATAACTGTGAAATACTATGCAGTTGATAAAAATAGGGAATCCTATCTTGGTTATATGAAAATAACCATTGACAATGAAAATCTCCTCTCTGATGTAATTTATACAATTATGAAAAATGGTGAGTTGCAATTTGAAAAAGGACATTTCGATAAAGAAATAGATAATGTAACATTTAAATTCCCAAATAGTAAATATGGCGATTTATATTATGGTGAAAGCTTAAAAAATTTTTCTATAATTCCTGATAAAGATGAAGATAAGATTTACGATGATAGCGAAATAAGTAATATTATTTTCATACCAAAAAGAAATTTCGTTGGCGAAGCAATTGTCGAATATACAGCTAATATAAACAATGAAGAATATGCCGGTAAAGTTGTTATTAATGTTCTTAAAGAAATTGATGTTGATTTAATTGATGATATTACTATGGAAGAAGGCCAAACAAAAGAAATTAAATTCTCTAACCTATTAGATAATAAACTTAATGTAAAATTAACTGATATCGATTATGTTAAGTTTGAGAAACCTGATAAAGGTAAGTTATATATATTAGAAAAAGAAATTAATAATGATTCTGAATATAAAATGAACGATTTAAAGAACATTGATTATAAAGCAGGAAATGCAGGATTAGTTAATATAGACTATGTTGCAGTTGATTTAGACAACTTTAAAGCATATATTGGAACAATTGAGATTGAAGTAGAAGAAGATTAATTTATTAATTAAACGCCTTGAATCCGTAATGAATTCAAGGCGTTTTTATTATTATTTATGCGTTTTTCTTTGCTGTATCTTTTAGTGAAGATTTCTCTTTAGAAAAGAAGTCTTTTGTAAGCTCAAATACTTTAGGGCTTAAGAATACAAGAGCGATCAAGTTTGGAATAGCCATTAAACCATTTAATGTATCAGCTAAATCCCAAAGAAGATTTAAACCGCCAACAGAACCTATTACTATGAAAGGAATCCATAAAACTCTGTATATCATGTTAACTTTTGGTCCAAATAAATATTCAGCACATCTTTCACCGTAGTATTCCCATCCTAATATAGTTGAGAATGCAAATAGTAAAAGACCAATTGCAACTATCCATCCTCCGTACACCGGAAGGACACTGTTAAATGCTGCAGTAGTTAAAGAAGCTCCTGATGCTCCAGTTTCCCATACTCCTGTAACTATAATTGACAATGCTGTAATAGATGCTATTACTAATGTGTCTATCCAAACTTCAAATACACCCCATAATCCTTGACGTACTGGATGGTCAGTAGTTGCTGCAGCATGTGCTATAGGTGCAGAACCCAATCCTGCTTCGTTTGTAAATACTCCTCTTGCAACCCCATATCTCATTGCAAGCATAATTGTTGAACCTACAAATCCGCCTGTTGCAGCTTGTCCTGTAAAAGCACTTTTAAATATTAATACAAAAGCTGCAGGAATATGTGAAGCGTTCACAATAATAATTGCTAAACCACCTAGAATATAGAAAGCTGCCATGAAAGGTACGAATATTTCAGTAACTTTACCGATTCTCTTTATACCGCCAACAACTACTATAGCAGCAAATACTGCACAGAAGATGCCAACGCCTAATTTTGGCAATCCGAATGTAACGTTAAGAGCTTCAGCAATTGAGTTTGATTGAACCATGTTTCCTATACCAAATGCTGCAAGTGCTCCAAAGAATGCAAATATCTTTGCCAACCAAGGCTGTTTTAATCCATTTGTAATATAATACATTGGACCACCTACGACTCTTCCGTCAGGTGTAGTTTCTCTGTAGTGAACAGCTAAAACAACTTCAGCAAACTTAGTAGTCATACCAACTATAGCAGCAAACCACATCCAGAATATTGCACCAGGTCCTCCAAGAGCAATAGCTGTTGCAACTCCCGCAATATTACCTGTTCCTACTGTAGCTGCAAGAGCTGTTGAAACTGCCTGGAATGCAGAAACCTCTCCAGAACCTTTGTCATCTTTTGAAAACATCTTCATAAGAGTGTTTTTAAGAACGTAACCAAGTTTT
>CAZJKK010000126.1:0-4971 GCA_964546605.1 uncultured Clostridia bacterium | reverse complement strand
GCAGAATTAGATGAATTGTCAGAGTTTGAAATTGTTGAAGATGTAATTGGAGAAGAAGCTCTTGAGGAACCGGTTATTGAAACCGTAACTGTAAATACAGAAGATGTAAAAATGACTGAAATTTTGGCTTATTATGAAGATGAAAACGGCTTTGTAGTTCCAGTTAACTCTAAGATTCCTTGGGAAGAAGGAATTGCAAAAGCAACACTCAGAAGCATGGTTGTAGGCAGTGATGCTGAAAAAAGAATTGCTCATTCAGGTTTTCACGGAGTATTGCCTGAGGGAACTGAAATCAGAGGAATGTCCATAAAGGATGGCAACTGCAGAGTTGATTTCAGCAAAAATATATTAAACACATCTTCTTATGAACAAGAAGAAAACATGATATCAGCTATTACATATACATTAACTGAGTTTCCAACAATAAATAAGGTTGAGTTATTGGTTGAAGGTCAATTATTAGGTGCATTGCCAAAGGGTTATGCAATAGATACAGCTTTTGAAAGAGAAAACATTAACTTAGTTGGTTCTGCAGACGGAGTAAATTATACAGTTTATTTCAAAGCGCCGGATACAGAGGTTATAGGTCATTATGTTCCTTTAACCTATTCTGCAAGCAAGGTAGCAAATCCTGTAGTAACAGTTGTATCAACGCTATTTAACGGACCTCCTGCTGACACCGTATTAAGCAACAATATTCCTGTTGATGTTAATTTAAGAGGAGTGGAAGTTAAGGGTGATACAGCAGTTTTAAATCTTGGGGTAGAAGCTGTTAATCTTTCTGAAGAGGAATATAGCGACATGAACGCAATAGTTGTTCTATGCCTAGAGCAATTTGACATAGCAAACATTGAGTACAATATTGAAGGATTGTCCTTTGAAGAAGCTGGGCTTAACTTTGAAAATACAGGGGTAGTGCCTGCATTCAATGAATACTAAAGTATAGAGGTTAAAAAATGCTCGATGATACTTTCAGAGTCTATTCTGAATTTTATTATCGAGCATTTATTACGAGATCAAAATTATAATATTTAACAAAGAAACTTTTTTATGTATTGCAGACTAAACAAAGAACTCAGGTATTTTTCTTTCTGAAAAATCAATTTCTAATTCATGCTTATGATTTAAATAATTGTCATCATCAAAATATTTCGCCTGAACAGGACATTTTTTAATACAAGCTCCACATTTAATGCAAATTCCATTCAATTTTGATGTATCATTAAAATCAATTGAACCCATAGGGCAGACTTTAACACATATTTTACAGTCTGTGCAATTTTTATTGGTTTTTGGCACAACCTTTCGAATATCCACAAATTCACCATTCTTATTTTTTGGCTTGTAATAATTTCTATAAGGAATTTCTCCTGGGACTTCAACTGTTTTTTTATCTGACAAGAGTTTCAGAAAAATTTCACGAGCGAATTCCTTTATTAAAGTGTAATCTTCATCATCAGGCCTTCCTTTTGCTAATATATAAGAAAAAGAATGTTCACCAATAAATGCTCCTGCTGCAATAACATGAAAACCATTTGTTTCTAATATGTCTTTCAACTCAATCAAAGCATCATCATAATTTCTGTTTCCATAAACTACTATGGGAATTGCCAGAGCTCCGTTAGATTTTACGGAATTTAAATATTTTAATAATACATTAGGTACTCTTCCCGCATAAACAGGAATACCTACAATAACAATATCTTCTGAATTAAAATTAACTGTTTCAAATCTATTGTTTGGCAATGTAAAATTATAATGTACAACTTGGTTAGAATCTTCAATATGAGAAGACAATTCTTGAGCCAGTCCTTTAATTATTTTTTCTGTTGTACCGGTTGCACTGAAGTATAAGGTTTTTATATTATTATTCAATTAAATCCCCCTAGTTATGTATGAAAATATATTTTAATGATTCTTAATTATATTATAATATATTCATATAAATAGTGCTACTAATCTTTGAATGTAAAGATATATATGTGAAATATTTGCTGTTACGTAGAATCATATAAGCTCTCTGCATTGCAGAGAGCTTATATGGTTACTTCTTATAATTTTCTTTTGCCTTTATAGCGAATTTAGGAGTTTGAATTTCATTGTATGGGGCTTCTTCTTCAACCTCTCCCGCAGTCTTCATTATGTCGATTAATCTGTTGTATCCGTCCTCTCCAAGTACTAAATCTGGGTTCCAAGCATTTATGTCTTTATAAGATTGAACGATTTTTGCAAGGAAATCAACTTCTACGTCTGGGAATTGTGGGTGTATAACCTCTGCTACTTCTTTTGCAGTATGTTCTTCCACCCAAACCATACCTTTGTATAGTGCATTAGCAAATGCTTGAATTGTATCAGGGTTTTTCTCAATATAGCTTCCAAGTGAGCTGTAGCAAGTATATGGTATATAACCAGCTAAAGATCCTACAGATTCAAGAACATATCCGTTGCCAGCTGCTTCAAAGTTTGATGCCAATGGCTCAAATAATGTGGTGTAATCAGCTTCTCCCGACTGGAATGCACCGGCCATCATATCAAATTGAATGTCTGTTCTTACATCAACATCTACTCCTGGCGTTAATCCGGCTTGTTTAATTACATATTCCAGTGCCATTAGTGGCATTCCGCCTTTACGTCCTCCAAGAATTGTGTGACCCTTTAATTTTTCAATTGTAAAGGCATCATCCTTTTCACGTCCAACTATAAAGGAACCATCTCTTTGTGTGAGCTGTGCAAAGTTAACTGCATGGTCCTCTCTGCCTTGAAGGTAGACATATACACTGGCCTCTGGTCCCATGAAGGCTATATCGGCATCGCCGCTTACAAGAGCAGCCATACATTTATCTGCTCCTCCGCCGTTGGTTAGTGTAATGTTTAAACCTTCCTCTGTAAAGAATCCTTTTTCAATTGCTACATACTGTGGAGAATAAAAAATAGAGTGAGTCACTTCAATTAAACCGATATTTTTCATTTGTGGCTCTTGCTGTTGGCATCCAACCAAGAACATAGATGTTACAAGCATAACAACCATAAGTAATGAAATAATTTTTTTCATAAATACCCTCCCAAATTAGTTTCAGTAACTATATTATTCAATACAAGTGTAAAGAGTTACTAAGTTTTATGTAAGTTAATTTGGAAGTAAAAAATATGTGGATAATTGTTGAATTTTATGCTATATTTAAGATGTTTGTAAAAGTTAAATGAAGTTTATGTAAAAATTGTGATATAAGTTTGTAAACTTAATTGATTGGGAGAAGAATATGGATGTGACATTTTCAAATTTTTTAGCTCAAATATCATCAAACCCTGCCTTATTAATTACCACCTTGCTGACATTAGGTGTTATATTGGTTAATGGATGGACAGATGCCCCTAATGCAATTGCTACATGTGTGTCAACACGCTCCATTACAGCTAGGAATGCTATTTTAATGGCTGCAGTTTTTAATTTTTTTGGTGTTTTTATAATGACTCTAATAAATGCAAATGTGGCTCAAACAATTTATAAGATGGTTGATTTTGGTGGCAATTCAAAGGAAGCATTAGTTGCACTTTGTGCAGCGTTGTTTGCTATTGTAACATGGGCAACTGCAGCTTGGTGGTTTGGTATTCCCACAAGCGAGAGCCATGCTTTAATAGCAGGCATTTCAGGTGCTGCAATTGCTTTGCACAATGGTATGTCGGGTATAAATGCAGCAGAATGGGTTAAAGTACTTTATGGACTAGTTCTATCTACCTTTTTAGGCTTTTCAATGGGTTGGATAGTAGTAAAAGTAACAGAAATAATATTTAAAAGAGTTCATAGGAGGACTACAAACTATATTTTTCAAAATGCACAGGTTGCAAGCGGTGCTGCGATGGCATTTATGCATGGGGCACAAGACGGACAAAAATTTATGGGTGTATTCATGCTTGGAATTTATTTGGCTAATGGACAAGCAAGTGCAACAAACTTTGAAATTCCTGTTTGGATGATGCTTTTATGCTCAGTAGTTATGGGACTTGGAACGTCCATAGGAGGATATAAAATAATAAAGTCTGTTGGTATGGACATGTGCAAGCTAGAGAAATACCAGGGATTTTCAGCAGATATGGCAGCAGCTACCTGTCTTCTAATTTCTTCTGTTTCAGGTATTCCTGTTAGTACTACACATACTAAAACCACATCTATAATGGGTGTGGGGGCTGCCAAAAGACTTTCATCAGTTAATTGGGGATTTGTAAAAGAAATGGTATGGACTTGGTTTTTAACATTTCCAGGTTGCGGTTTAATAGGATATTTAATGGCTAAACTATTTATGTTAATTTTTTAATAGAGGTGAATTATGGCGCGTAAAAATGAGTTCGATTATTTTGAAAGCTTTGTAAAGCTTACTGAATTTTGTTGTGATGCAGCAAAAATGCTTGATGAAATTCTAATTAGTTATAATCCTGATTCTTTAGAAGTTAAAATGAAAAAAATGCATGAAATAGAGCATTCAGCTGACCTTATGGGTCATGAGATAACTAGAAGGCTTGCTAAGGAGTTTATTACTCCAATTGAAAGAGAAGATATTATAGCTCTTGTTCATGAAATAGACGATATTACTGATTGTATAGAAGATGTACTTTTGCACATGTACATGTATAATGTTAAAATAATCAGAAAGGATGCTCTACGATTTTCAAAGCTTATTCTTCAAAGTTGTGATGAGTTAAAGCTTGCTATGGTGGAATTTAAGAATTTCAGAAAATCTAAAGAAATCCATAACAAAATTGTGCGAGTAAATAGACTGGAAGAAGAGGGAGATAATTTGTATACTGAAGCTGTAAGAAAGCTACATATGACATCTACAGATCCTTTAGAAATAATGACATGGACCATTGCATTTAACAGACTTGAAAAATGTTGTGATGCTTGTGAAGAAGCAGTGAATGTAATTGAAAGTATAATAATGAAGAATTCATAAGAATTCATAAAAAAATTGTGAA
>CAZJKK010000125.1:0-5075 GCA_964546605.1 uncultured Clostridia bacterium | reverse complement strand
GAGCTGATGAAATTTCATAAAAACGCTTTGAATAATCATTGTTATTCCTAGTCATGAGGCGTGCATTATTTCCTTCCACAAATGCCATTATTCTGTATCCGTCATATTTAAGCTCATATAGCCAATCATCTTCTTCAGGAACTGCTTTTACCAATGCAGCAAGTTGAACACTTGCTGTATTAAATGGATTTCTTACTATTTTCTCCTCTTGTCCTTTTTCAATTTCATCCATGGTTCTGCCGGTCCTAATGCTGGTAATATATTGGGATGTGTTGTCAGTATCCTTAACAAACTCATCTTTTTCCTTAAGTAATAGCCAATTATCCTTAGACTCGCCAGCTTTACCCTTAAGCCTTACCAATGCCCACTTTCCCATTAGGCGCTTTCCCTTAAGTACAAATTTTAACATGCCTTGTCTTAAACCATCATCCACATTAATATATGGTTCCCAGTAGCCTTCATCCCAAAGCATGACGGTTCCTCCCCCATATTCCCCTTTAGGAATTGTACCTCCAAAATTCCTGTAGTCTAATGGATGGTCTTCTACTTGGACAGCAAGCCTCTTGTCACGGGTATTATAGGAAGGACCTTTTGGAACAGCCCAGCTTAAAAGTACACCGTTCCATTCCAAACGAAAATCAAAGTGATCTCTGCTGGCTAAATGGTGCTGTACTACAAATCTTAAGCTTTCTTCAGAACTTTCTGTTTTTCCTTCCGGTTCAAAAGTTTTTTCAAAATTTCTCTTCTGGTTATATTCGTTTAACTGTGCAGCCATATATTACGCCGATTCCTTATCCTTTTGAGCCTTTTCCACACTTGCTCTAAGGGCCTCCATAAGGTCAATAACTTTACCTGGCCCTTCAACTTCTGCTGCCACAACCTCTTTGCCTGAAATTTTTGTTTCAATAAGCTCACGGAGCCTTCCCTGGTACTCATCCTTGTATTTTGATGGATCAAAGGGAGTATCCATAGAATTAATGAGCATTTTCGCCATATTAAATTCTTGTTCATTAACTTCAGGCTTATTATATTGCTTTTGAAGTTCTTTTACTTCATCAGCAAAAAACATGGTAGAAATTAATATACCATCTTCCCGAGGAATGATAGCCATAAGTGTATCCTTAGTTCCTATGACTGTCTTGCCTATAGCAATTTTTTGTTCTGCCATAAGTGCTGAGCGAAGTAACTCAAATGCTTTTTCTCCCCCTGCCTCGGGAGCGGCCTGATATGTTTTTTCATAATATACGGGAGATATTTGATTCAGCTGTGCAAAATGCAGTATTTGAATTGATTTTTCTTTTTCCGTCTTTATTTTTTCAATTTCTTCATCAGTGATTACCACATACTTGTCCTTATCATATTCATATCCCTTAACAATATCCTTGGTACCTATCTCCTTGCCGCAGTGAGCACATGTTTTTTTATATTTAATCCGGCTGTTGTCCTCCTTATGAAGCTGATTAAAATGTATGTCATTGTCCTGTGTTGCTGTATACATGGCAATGGGAATCGCCACCATTCCAAAAGTTATAACTGATTTACGTGATACCATAAAAACACCTCCAAGTATATTGTTTCCACTTACACCACAAATATTCCTGGACAGTAGGAGCAGTTCACGTTGGGTAAATTGAAAAGATTACTGCTCATATATCACAATAATTTAATTAAAAAACTGTGAAACTATTATTAAAGCTTCACAGTTATATTTATTTTTTATTTAAAAAGTCAAGAGCAAATTGTACATGGAGGGCTGAATCAAACTATATCCTAGGCTATTTCTTCACTTTTGGGTGGTAATGGGTGTGAAGAAGCTCGTGGGATATATGACTGTTAGGTTCTCCTAAAAATTCTTCATACAATTGTTTTATTTCAGGATTTTCATGAGATTTTCTAATAGGCATCTCTTTATCAATGTTATAAATGGTTTCAATTCTCCTTGACTTAATTGATTTGTTGGCTCCCACAGGTTGGCCGCCTCCGCCTGAACATCCTCCTGTGCAGCTCATAATTTCAATAAATGCGTAATCGGAAGCTTCGCCATTTCGTACCATTTCCATAATTTTATGGGCATTTCCCAAGCCGTGAGCAACAGCTACATTAACAGGAGTGCCTGCCAGGTCTATTGTTGCTTGTTTTATTCCTTCTAAGCCTCTCACATCTTCAAATTCAAGCTTTTCTAAAGTTTGTTCTGTAACTATTTCATATACTGTTCTAAGGGCTGCTTCCATAACACCGCCGGTTGCACCGAATATTACTGCTGCTCCTGATGATGCTCCCATTATGGAATCAAAGTTTTCTTCTTCTAAATTGTTAAAATCAATTCCTGCGTTTTTTATTAGTCTTGCTAACTCTCTGGTAGTAAGGGCTACATCCACATCCCTATATCCTGATGAGGTCATTTCAGGTCTTTTGCTTTCATATTTCTTTGCAGTACATGGCATTATGGAAACTGTAAATATATCTGCAGGGTCTATTCCACTTTTCTTAGCATAATAAGTCTTTGCCACTGCTCCAAACATTTGTTGAGGAGACTTGCAGGTGGAAAGATGATCTAACAAATCAGGGAAAAAGCCTTCTGCGTAATTAATCCATCCTGGGCTGCAGGAAGTAATCATGGGAAGTGTGCCTCCATTTTTAATCCTTGATAATAATTCCGTGCCTTCTTCCATTATGGTTAAATCCGCTGCAAAGTCAGTATCAAACACCTTGTCAAATCCAAGCATTTTAAGAGCTGCAACCATTTTGCCGGTGACTTTAGATCCTCTAGGCATTCCAAATTCTTCACCTAATCCAACTCTTACTGCAGGGGCTGTTTGAACTATAACGTGTTTTTTTGGATTATTTAAAGCTTCCCAAACCTTTTCAGTTTCATCATATTCATAAATTGCTCCAACGGGACATACTGCTGAGCATTGACCGCAGAAGGTGCAAAGGGTTTGATCATAGTTTTCATCAAAACCGGCACTTATGCATGTATTTATGGATCTGTAAGAAGGGCTTAAAACACCTACCATTTGAGTTTCCTGACATGCCTCCACACATCTCATGCACTTTATGCATTTGTTCCTATCTCTCACCAATACTCCAGAAGTGTTATCTATGGGGTATACATCAATATCGCTTTCCAAATTATAATTTCTGATGTGGAATCTTTCACAGAGCTGTCTCAGCTCGCAGGATTCATTTCGTATGCAGTTTAAGCAGTCATTTGGGTGATTGGCAAGAATAAGCTCCAAAATACCTGTTTGTAGCTCTCTTACTTCTGCAGTATTTGTATTAATTTCGGCTCCGTCATATACCATTGTGGAACATGATGTTACAAACTTTCCTGCAGTCTTGTCCTCCACAACACAAATTCTGCAATTTGCTTTTATTTCCTGGTCCGGGTGATTGCACAATGTTGGAATAAAGTATCCTGCTTTTTTTGCAGCCTCTAACAATGTAATCCCGGCTTCAACGGTTATGCTTTTATTATTTATAGACAATGTACAAGTTTTCATAGCTCCTCCTAATTAAACACATCATAAAAGTGTTGTATTGCTGTTACCATCACTGTAGGTGCTGCTGTACCTAATCCGCAAAAAGAACATTTATTCATAACATTGGCTATGCGCTTAACAGTCTTGAAGTCCTCCACAGTAGCCTTGTCGTCTGCAATTTTGTGTGCAATTTTTAAGAGCTGCCTGTTTCCTTCGCGGCAAGGCGTACATTTACCGCAGCTTTCATGAACAAAAAACTCCTGCACTGTAACCATAAAATCTGCAATGCTGTTAGTATCATCAGCTACTAAGATAGCTCCTGAACCGATGCTGTAGTCTTCCTTCTTAAAATCTTCGTATGTGTATGGAATATCCAACATGGATTTTGGAAGTATTGGTCCGGATGCACCACCTATTTGGGCAAATTTGAAATCTCTTCCGTCCTTGATACCTCCTCCAATATCATAAATTATTTCTCTTAATGTAGTGCCGAATGGAATTTCATAAACACCTGGCTTTTCAACGTTTCCGCACAAGCTGATAACCTTTGTGCCCCTGCTTTTTTCAGTTCCATAGCTTAAATATTCTGTTGCATCCTCAGTAAATAATGTAGGAACAACGCAATATGATTCAATGTTGTTAGCCAAAGTAGGTCTTCCAAACAACCCAGATTCAGCAGTCCTTTTAAATTTTATTTTTGGTCTGCCTCCGCCACCTTCTATTGATTGAATAAGAGCCGTTGTTTCACCACAAATAAAAGCTCCTGCTCCCGAAATAACTTTGATATTAAATGTAAGATTTGTTCCAAGAATATTTTCGCCAAGATAACCTAAAGCCTTTGCATTTTCTATTGCCTTTATAACAATTTCTTTTTGTTTGCCATATTCTTCTCTAATATAAATGTAACCTTCCTTGCCCCCAACAGCATAAGCTGCAATTGTCATACCTTCTATAATTCTGTATGGGTCATATTCAAGAAAATATCTGTCCTTAAATGTTCCGGGCTCTCCTTCATCTGCATTGCATAAAATATATGAATCTTCTTTTATTCTTGCTGCCTGCTCCCACTTCTTACCTGTGGGAAACGCAGCTCCCCCTCTTCCTCTTAATCCGGATTCCTTAACCTTCTCTATTACTTCAACAGGAGTTAATGATAATACATTTTTTAAACCCTCATACCCTCCGACTGACAAATAATCATCAATAGTATTTACATCAATTTTCTTTAAATTTTTAGTTAATACACTCACTGCTTTTCCCATATTATTCACCTCGATAATTATTAATTATATTTATAACCTTAGCTTCATCAAGGTTTCCGTAAACCTTTTCCCCAATTCTAATGGCAGGTGATACATCACAGGCACCGAAACAGGAGCTGTATTCAAAGGAGAATGTACCATCAGGAGTTATTTCACCAACACTAATTCCCAATTCTTTTTCAATAGCACTTTTAATTTTTTCATATTTCGTTACCTTGCAACATGTGCTGTTGCAAACTTGAATTACATATTTTCCTTTTGGCTTGTCTGATAAAGCAGAATAAAATGTTATAACATCAGAAGTTTGGTTATTGAAAGTTATATCTCCTAA
>CAZJKK010000124.1:0-5165 GCA_964546605.1 uncultured Clostridia bacterium | reverse complement strand
CTACAATTTTCATCCTATTTTTTTCATTAAACCATACAATTTGGGGACATTCCTCTACCTCAAAGACTTTCCCCTAATTAGAGGTGTGTCCCCTTTCCCCTAATATTGCTTTTCTAATATATTCCGCTGCATTGCCATCACCATATGGATTAACTGCAGTAGCCATTTTCTTGTATTCATCATTATTATTAAGGAGTATAGTTAATTCCGTGTATATAGTTTCTTCATCTGTTCCAACAAGCTTGGCTGTTCCTGCCTCTATGCCCTCAGGTCTTTCTGTTTCTCTTCTTACAACCAAAACAGGCTTGCCCAGTGAAGGTGCTTCTTCCTGTACCCCTCCGGAGTCAGTAACAACTAAATAACATTTTGACATGAGGTTAGTAAAAGGAAGATAATCCAATGGCTCTATTAAATGCACGTTATCCATGCCTTCAAAAACATTTCTTGCAATTTCCCTTACCTTTGGATTTAAATGCATGGGGTAAATTATTTCCACATCATCATTTTCTATTGTTGCTTGTTTTACTGCTAAAAAAATATTTTCCATGGGTTCTCCAATATTTTCTCTTCTGTGAGCAGTTAACAACACTACCTTTTTGTTTTCAAAATCAATGTTATTGAGATTTTTATCATCAAACTTATAATCCTTATCAATAACCCATTTCAATGCATCAATAGATGTATTGCCTGTTATGAATATTTTACAGTCATCGTATCCTTCTTTTAACAGGTTATCTCTTGATATTTCTGTGGGAGCAAAGTGAAAATCCGTAATAACACCAGTAAGCTTTCTGTTAGCTTCCTCCGGATATGGTGAATATAAGTTTCCGCTTCTAAGCCCTGCTTCTACGTGACCTATTTTAACCTGGTGGTAGAATGCTGCCAAGGCACCTGTAAATACAGTTGTCGTATCCCCTTGTACCAATATTAAATCTGGCTTAAATTCTTCTATAACTCCTTCGAGCCCCGTCAAAGCTCTGCAAGTAATTTGGGTCAACGTCTGTCCGCTTTGAAAAATATTCAAATCATAATCAGGTTCTATATCAAAAATTCTTAAAACTTGATCTAGCATATCTCTATGCTGTGCAGTCACACATATTTTTGTTATGAAATGGTCCTCATCACCCTTAAGAGCCTTTACAATGGGTGCCATCTTCACAGCTTCCGGACGAGTTCCAAAAATGATGAGGGTCTTTATTTTATTCATATCTCCTCCTAATGTTCTTTTCTTTTAAATAAGCCACCTATTTTAGCAAAATAAAACACAGCAATTACCACAATAGTAGCAACAATTATCCCTGTAAACGGATCTGTATCTGCAATGGTAACTGATACTATTCCAAGCATCATGCTTATAAAATACATTATTAAAACTGTCTGTCTTTGATTAAGGCCTGATTTCATAAGCTTATGATGCAAATGATCCTTGTCTGCCTCCATAATAGGTTTTTTATTTATATACCTTCTTATAATAGCAAATGTTGTATCAAATATAGGAAGTCCTATGGCAAATATGGGAACCGCCAAGGCAACAGCAGCTACGCTTTTAATCATACCGCTTACAGATGTGACCGCCAGCATATAACCCAAAAGCATGGAGCCTGTATCTCCCATAAATATTTTTGCAGGATTAAAATTAAAAGGAAGAAATCCTAAGGATGCTCCGGCTATTATGGCACACTGCATCACTATAAAGTCATGCCCCATCTTAGAAGCAGTAAATAAAAGTGTTGTTGCCGCAATGCTTGCAACTCCGGAGGCAAGCCCATCTAATCCATCTATTAAATTTATTGTATTTGTTATTCCTACAAGCCAAATTAATGTAATAATATATGAGAGCCCATTAAACAAATAGCTCATGCCTGTTTCTGAAAGAGGGTTTGTAATAAAATGAATTTGAACTCCTCCCTTGATGGCAATCAATGCTGCTATTATTTGCATTAACAGCTTTACTTTTGCAGGCATATCATACATGTCATCCACTATTCCCGTGAGAACTATGAGTGTTGCTCCCGCAATAATATGTAGATTCGTTGAAGTATGAGGCATGTAAACAACCATACATGCAATGATTGACACATAAATTGCCAACCCGCCAAAGTAAGGCATGGGTTTATTGTGAATTTTCCTTGCATCCTTTGGTACATCTAAGGCTCCAACCTTAATTGCCAGCATTCTTGCTGGTGGTGTCATTATAAATGAAATGATTACAGCTGAAATAAATGCAATAAAATAACTGATCATATATCCACCTTATCTTACTTTTCTATGTCCATTAGTTTGATTACTCTGTTTTCATGTCTTCCGCCTTCAAATTCAGTGGAAAGCCATATGTCAACTATATCTAATGCCACGCCTTTACCAAGTACTCTTTCTCCTAAGGCAAGCATATTTGCATTGTTGTGCATTCTAGACATTCTTGCCATAAATTCGTTTGTGCAAAGAGCACATCTGATTCCTTTAACCTTGTTTGCTGCAATTGAAATACCAATACCTGTTCCACAAATGATAATTCCTTTGTCGGCTTCTTTGCCGGCAACCATTTCAGCAGCTTTTTTCCCAAAGTCAGGATAATCTACAGAATCAGTATTATATACTCCAATGTCAATAACTTCATATTTACTTTCTAAATGTTCCTTAATTGCTTCCTTTAATTGAAACCCGCCATGGTCACATGCCAGTACTATTTTCATATTTTCCTCCGTTTAAGTAGTTTTAGTCATTCAGAGCGTAGCGAAGAATCTCATCTTTGGGAGATTCCTCACTTCGTTCGGAATGACATAAAGAGATTTCTTAGGTATTAATCATTTAATATTTTTATTATTTCTTTTAAATTTTCTTCAATTTCTTTTGCACACTTTTCATAAATATTATAGTCTAATCCATAAGGATCAGCTATGTCCAAATTTTTACCTGTTAATTCTTCATTATTGTTAATATAAACATATTCCTTTATTGTAAAAATCTTGTTTAAATATTCCGGCAATGCATTTAATATCATCCCTTTATGAGATTTTGTCATTGTTAATATTAAATCCGAATTTTCAATAATTTCTTTTGTTATTTGCCTTGACTTGTGACTTTTTATATCAATGCCCTTATTTCTTAATGTATATATTGCCTTTTCGTTAGCGCTGTCTCCTTCAAATGTACTGATTCCTGCAGAGCTTACATTAATATTATCTATATTGTTATCTTTTAAAAGAGCTTTAAAAATACCTTCTGCCATAGGGCTTCTGCATGTATTTCCGGTGCATACAAATAATATATTCATTTATTACCTCACTCACAGTATATTGTTTCGCTGGAAGCCTTTGATAATCTGTTCATTATTGCTTTTCCAAGTCCTTTTTCATCAACTGCCTCTGCCAGTATTACATCTACACCTAGGTGGTCAAAGCTTCTTAAGTCCTTAAATAAATTAGACGAAATTGAAAGAGGATTTGTTCTGTCTCCCATTAAAATTGTTAATTTTCCCATATAATACTTTTCAGTTTGTACAGTGGACATAATACCTGCCTTAAATCCTTGAAGAATAAATTTTTCATAGTCCTCATTGATTTTATTTGCTACCTTATCCCACTCGCCCTTGTACAAAATAACTTTTGCCTTAGGTGAATAATGTCTGTATTTTTGCCCCGGAGATTTAGGAATGATTTTTTCGTTGTTTTTTATAATGGCAGGGTCATATTCACAACTCCCCAGCACATTTATTATGTCTTCCCTTGTAACACCGCCGGGTCTAAGTATCATGGGTATTTCAGTTGTCATATCGACCACAGTGGATTCTAAGCCTATACTAGTGCTGCCTCCATCAATAATCATGTCCACCTTGCCCATTAAATCCTCTATAACGTGAGAAGCCTCAGTAGGGCTTGGTTTTCCTGAAGTGTTGGCACTGGGAGCAGCAATTGGTTTTTTACTCCTCTTTATTAGTGCAAGAGCTATTTTATTTACCGGAAGCCTTATGGCTGCAGTATTTAATCCAGCTGTTATTTTGTCTGATAATACATTTTTTTTGCGCAAGATCATGGTTAAGGGACCAGGCCAGTATTTTTCCGCTACTTTTACTGCACTTTGAGGCACTTCTTCAATGAGTTCATAAAGTTCGCTAAACTCTGCAATGTGGACTATTAAAGGATTATCCTGCGGTCTTCCTTTTGCTTTGAATATTTTGTCCACTGCATCATCATTTAATGCATCAGCACCTATTCCATAAACTGTTTCTGTAGGAAACACAACAATACCGCCGTTATTTATTATATCAGCGGCTTCATTTATAATATTATAATCAATATTTTCCGGATCCATTTTTACTACTTTTGTTTTTAAAATATCTTTCAATTTATACCTCTATCAATAGTTCATACAATTTTCATTATATACCACATCATGCTCATAAACAAGATTTTACTTTTTAATATTTTATTAAAAAGTAAGTATGAATCTGTTTTTTGTCATTCAGAGCGCAGCGAAGAATCTCATGTTTTGAATAATGAGGAGATTCCTCACTTTGTTCGGAATGACAATAAAAGTCTTTTTTGGGTTTTAACCATTCTTAATTTTAAAAATCAACATATATTAATAGAAAGATTTAAACCTTTGGAGGACAAACTTGGAGATTTTATATTATTTTATTATTGGTTTTGTCATTGGCGGAATTGGAACATGCATTGGCGGACTTTTCTCAGTGCTTTTAAGAAACCCCAACAACACTGCAGTAGCCGGCATGTTAAGCTTTGCTGCAGGGATCATGCTTTCTATTATTTCATTTGATTTAATGCCGGAAGCCTATGAAATAGGAGGTTTTTTTATTGTTACATTGGGACTTGCCGTTGGTTTATTAATTGTATTATCAGCTGAAAAATTAATCCCTCTTAAAAGGCTTGAGAAATATAAGGGAAAAAAATTAAGCTACATAAAAATGAGCTTAATAATAATGATAAGCATGAGTCTTCACAACTTCCCGGAAGGAGTTGCAGTTGGTTCAAGCTTAATTTATTCTGAAAATTTAGGTTTAAAAATAGGTTTATTAATTGCAGCTCATGATATTCCTGAAGGAATGAGCGTGGGTGTTCCTCTTATAATGGCAGGTGCATCACCATTGACTGTAGTGATGCTTACAATACTCACAGGGCTTCCTACAGCATTTGGAGCTGTGTTTG
>CAZJKK010000123.1:0-5184 GCA_964546605.1 uncultured Clostridia bacterium | reverse complement strand
ATAAGATGTTGAAAAATATATTGTAAACATACAATAAAATTGATACAATTATTATGTTTGAATACATTTATAACAAGGTGAATATATCCTCTGCTTTTTAAGTAGCAGGTCCCTTTTAATAAACAATAGAAATGAGTTAATATGTTCGGATACGTTAAAATAAATAAAATGGAGCTTAAATTTAAGGAATACTACAGCTACAAGGGATATTACTGCGGCTTATGCAAGTGCCTTAAAGATAAATACAGCAACAAATCCAGAATGACATTAAATTATGATATGACATTTTTAATTTTGCTGTTGACCTCTCTTTATGAGCCTGAAAACAAAATATATGAAGAAAGATGCATGGTACATCCAAGTAAAAAGCAGCTTGTTATTAGAAATGAAATTACAGGATATGCAGCTTCATTAAATATTCTGCTTTCATATTACAATTTGCTGGACAATTGGGAGGATGACAAGGATTATAAAGCATATTCTGCAATGAAGATGCTTTCAAGTGAATTTAAAAAGGCAAGCTTGGAGATTCCTGATAAGTCCCTAGCCATAAAAAAGCATCTTGATAACATATCAGCCCTTGAAAAAGAAAATACTGATGACATAGATTCTGTTTCCAATGAATTTGGTCATTTAATGGAAGAAATAATATTATACAAGAAGGATCATTGGGAAAAAACATTAAGAAAAATAGGATTTTATTTAGGAAAGTTTATATATTTTATTGATGCTTATGAAGATATGGAAAAGGATGAAACAAATAAATCATATAATCCTTTTAATAATATACAGGTTGAGGATAAGGACGCTTATGCAAAGGAATTAATTATGCTTAATTTATCTTTTTTAAGCAATGAAATAGAAAAGCTTCCATTGGAACAGGATAAGGGAATAATTGATAATATAATTTATTCGGGATTGTTAAATACATTAAATAAGGAGAAAACAAATGAAAGACCCATATGAAATCTTAGGCTTGCAAAGAGGCGCATCTAAGGACGAGGTTAAAAGTGCATACAGAAAGCTGGCGAAAAAATATCATCCGGATATGAATGAAAATAACCCACTTCAAGATTTAGCAGAAGAAAAGTTCAAGGAAGTTCAGTGGGCATATGATGAAATAATGAATGGAACAGCTAATTCATATGAAAGCAATTACAATAATAGCTCCTACACTAACAACAGCTCATATAACAACAACGGTTCTGGCAACATATACAGCGTCAGACAATATATTCAATCGGGAAGATTTCAGGATGCTATAAGAATTTTAAATGGTATGCCTGTTAGAAATGCAGAATGGAATTATTTAATGGGTGTTTGTTATGTAAACATGGGCTCCATTGGTCAGGGGATACAGTTTATTAAAAATGCAGTAAATATGGACCCGGGCAATTTTGAATACAGGAACTTTTATAATCAAGTAGCAAATATGCAAAATGCATACACTCAAAGAGCATATAATTACAGAGGTGGAAATTCAAGTGCTGATTGCTGTACTCAGCTTATATGTGCTGATTGCTTGTGTGAATGCTTGGGAGGAGACCTGATTTCATGCTGCTAAAAAGCAAAGATATGGCATACTTGGGAGTATTGTTAGGTTTAAATCAGATTTTTATTATTCTTTCATCTGTAATAGAAACAAATACAATAATATTATTTGCTGCAGCTGCACTTATTATTGGAATTATAATTGTTGAATTTGGAGGAAAAGGCGGCATTTTGTTTTATATAGCATCATGCCTTCTTGGTTTCTTTTTAACATTTAATAAAATTGAATTTATTACTTACATAATATTTTTTGGGTTATACAGCATAGTAAAGCATATTTTAGAAATTAAAATAACGAATAAATCAATTTTATATGCTGCTAAATTTTTTTATTTTAACATAGCATTAATAGCAATGTATATAATTGTTAAAATGTTTATTTCTTTTAACCTTGCATGGTGGATGATATTAGCAGCACAAGTCTTATTTATAATTTATGATTACGCATTTGCTATATTTATAACCTACTATGTGAAAAATATAAAACCAAAAATTAAAAAATAAAATATGGTACAAGGACGGTTCTTGATGTCCATAATTATAAGGGTGTATATATGAGTTATGAAGTTTTTTATGAAGATGTAGGTTTTCCTATGAGAGGCGGTAAGCTTCTGAAGTTAAAAGAATTTTTACATAAAGATGGTTTAGACTATGATGAAGGAATTGAGTTTACAGTTAATTTATGTGATAGCGAAGATAATATTGCTGCAACGGGCTCTTTAGAAGGCAACATATTAAAATGTATCGCAGTTTCAGATATATATCAAGGAGAAGGATTGTCAGCAAAAATAGTTACAACTTTAATTTCTCAAGCCATAAGTAGCGGACAAAGCCACTTGTTTTTATTCACGAAGGTGGAGAATGTTAACATTTTTAGGGATTTAGGTTTTTATTTGATTGCCTCAACCAATGAAGCTGTTTTGATGGAAAATGTTAAAAATGGAATTTTAAATTATGTAAACTCCTTGAAATCTTTAAGCCCTCATGCTGAAGGCAATGTAGGAGCAATAGTTTTAAATTGCAATCCATTTACTAAAGGGCATTTATATTTAATAGAAAAAGCAGCAGAGAAATGCGATTTGCTTCATTTGTTTGTGGTTTCTGAAGACAAGAGCGTATTTCCGGCAAACGCAAGATACAGACTTGTTAAAAACGGTGTGAGACACTTAAGTAATGTTGTTGTGCACCCTACATCTCATTATTTAATATCATCTGCAACATTTCCTACATATTTTATTAAGGACAAATATAAAGCAGGCGAAATAAATTGCATTTTGGACCTAACTATTTTCAATGAGTATTTTGCAAAAATATTGAATATTCAAAAGAGATTTGTGGGAAATGAACCATATGATAAAGTCACAGCTGCTTATAATTTGCAGATGAAGGAGTTCTTGGGGGAACATGGTATTGAAGTTGTAGAAATACCAAGATATGAACAAGAAGGTTCTCCAATAAGTGCATCAAGAGTGAGAAAACTAATGGCTGAAGGCAGTTATGAACAAATAAAAAATTTAGTTCCTCAAGTAACGTATGATTATTTATTATCTGAAGAAGGATTAAACATTGCTGAAAGATTAAGGAGTGAAAATGAGTAATTTAGATCTAAAAGAAATATTGGGAAGTAGTCGTGTTGTTTTACAAGATATGCTTGATGCAAGAGAAAAAAGAGCATGGGAGCAGCAAAGAATAGCGCATGATTACAAAGGTACCCTTATTTCATTTACTTTAAATATTCCAGGCTCCATCAAATTTTTTTCTCTTGCTGAAAAAACATTTGAGGAAGGCAAGAAATTAATTTTTGACCAACTAAAAAAACATAAGGTAAATATTGCTTACTGGAAGGAAAATAAAAGTAAAACAGGCTGTGAAGCTTTTTATATTGTAGATGGCGATGTATTTTTCATTAAAAAATTAATGGTGGAAATAGAAAATAGTTGTATGCTGGGAAGGATCTTCGACATAGACGTATTAGACAATGAGCTAAGAGGTATATCAAGAAAAGATATTGGTCATGATGGACGTACATGTTTGTTGTGCAGTGAATTTTCCCATCTATGTTCAAGAAACAAAACTCACACTATAGAGGAAGTAATATATAAGACAGTGGAAATAATGTATGATTATTTTAAAAAATAGTCATTCAACCTAAACGAAGAATCTTCTTTTATTGAAATTAAACTAAAAACCCGCAATGCGGGTTTTTGCTTTTAACTAATTATTTAGTTCATTATCAAGTAATCTTCTCTTTCAGGTCCCACAGAAACATACTTAATTGGGCAGCCTACCATTTTTTCTAAATATTTTATATATTCAACAGCAGCCTTTGGAAGATCAGATTCATGTCTGCATTTTCCAATATCACATTGCCATCCATCTATATATTCTATGACAGGCTTTGCGTTGTCTAAATCAACTCCCATTGGAAAATGGTCAGTAATTTCACCATTGACATCATAAGCTACTACAACAGGTATTTTGTCCATGTAAGATATAACATCAAGCTTTGTAAGAGCTAATACATTTGCCCCTTGGACCTTTACACCGTATTTTGATGCAACAACGTCAAATGGACCTACTCTTCTTGGACGGCCGGTAGCAGCTCCATATTCCCCGCCGGCTTCTCTTAATGCTTTAGCTTCATCACCGGACATTTCCGCTGTAAATGGACCTTCTCCCACACATGAAGAATATGCCTTCATAATACCTATGGTAGAATTAAGTTTTAGTCCAGGTATGCCAGCCCCAATTGGTGCATAGGCAGCGATGGTTGATGATGAAGAAGTATAAGGATATATACCAAAATCAATGTCTCTTAAGGCTCCAAGCTGTGCCTCAAACATTACTTGCTTTCCTTGTCCTACAGCTTCTTCAAGATATAAACCTACATCACAAATATATTCTTCAATTTCTCTACCATACTTAACAAGCCAAACGTACATGTCTTCAGCATAAAACTCAATTGATTTATAACCGCCTTCTATGGTGAGGTTTTTCCATTCAACTATTTGTTCCACACGGCTTCTTAGGGCTTCTTTGTTTAATAAGTCTCCCATTCTTATGGCTTTCTTTAAATATTTATCACCATATACGGGAGCTATACCTCTCCTTGTTGAGCCGAACTTCATATCTTTTAAGCGTTCTTCTTCTAAAACGTCTTGTTTGACGTGGTATGGCAGACAAATAACTGCCCTGTCACTTATTTTTAAATTTTCAGGTGTTATTTTTACACCGGAGCTTCTTAAATTATTCAATTCTTTGTGGAGGTGTTCTAAGTCAATAACCATACCATTTCCCATAACATTTACCACTTCAGGTCTTAATATGCCTGATGGAAGAAGATTAAGTACAAACTTTCCTGATTCATTTACTACTGTATGGCCTGCATTGTTGCCTCCTTGATAGCGGCAAACTACATCATAATCCTTAGCAAGCAAATCAACCATTCTGCCTTTGCCTTCATCTCCCCAATTTATTCCTACTATTGCAGTTAGCATAATAACTACCTCCTCTTTCTTATGGTGAAATTATATATTTAACGAATATTAATGTCAAGAAATTATTTTTTGTATGTGTTTCAATGTCCACCTTTTTTGTAAAATATTACATGTGTCGAAAAATTAAATATGTTGC
>CAZJKK010000122.1:0-5244 GCA_964546605.1 uncultured Clostridia bacterium | reverse complement strand
CCCTACTGTTCTTAGAAAGAGAGTAGGAATGGTATTTCAAAAACCAAACCTATTTCCAATGAGCATTTACGAAAATGTTGCTTATGGACCTAAGACTCATGGAGTTAAAAGTAAATCAAAGCTTGATGAAATTGTAGAGCAAAGCCTTCGTTCTGCTGCTATGTGGGATGAAGTAAAGGACAGACTTAAAAAAAGCGCGTTGGGATTATCCGGAGGTCAGCAGCAAAGACTTTGTATAGCAAGGGCATTTTCTGTGAATCCGGAAGTAATTTTGCTTGATGAACCTACTTCTGCTTTAGACCCTATATCCACCATGAAAATCGAAGATTTATTAATTGAAATAAAAAATAATTACACAATAGTTATAGTGACTCACAACATGCAACAGGCAACTAGGATATCAGATAAAACTGCATTTTTCCTTCATGGAGAGGTAGTTGAAATGGATACGACAGAAAAATTGTTTTCTATGCCTAAAAACAAGAAAACTGAAGATTATATAACCGGGAGATTCGGTTAATTTTGGGAGGGGTATTATGAGAAACAGATTTGACACTGAACTTGAAAAATTAAACCTTGAACTCATTAAAATGGGAAGCTTGATTGAAACTTCAATTGAAACAAGCGCAAAGGCTTTAATTAATCAAGATTTGGATTTGATTAAAAAGGTTAATGAGCTGGAAATAGAAATAGATGAAATGGAAAAGACCATTGAATCACACTGCCTGAAGTTATTGCTTCAGCAGCAGCCTGTAGCATCAGATTTAAGAATTATTTCCACTGCTCTTAAAATGATTACTGACATGGAAAGAATAGGTGACAATGCTGAGGATATAGCTGAAATTGCAAGGTTTTTAGTTAATCAAAAGTTCATAAAGGACTTAGTGCATATACCTCAAATGGCAGAAGCAACAATCAGTATGGTTAAAAGGAGCATAGATGCCTTTGTAAACAAGGATCAAGAACTTGCAAAGCAGGTTTGCATGGACGATGATATAGTAGATGATTTGTTCCAGGTTGTAAAGAAAGAATTAATTCAAAAAATTCATGAAAAAGAAGATAACGGCGAACAAGCCATTGACCTTCTAATGATTGCTAAGTATTTTGAAAGAATAGGGGATCATGCAGAGAATATTGCCGAGTGGGTTATATTTTCAATAACAGGCGAACATGTAAAGTAGGTGAAGGGATGAAGCTGATTTATTGTGTAGAGGATGATGCAAGTATAAGAGAATTAATTACTCTTGCCTTAAGTACTGCGGATTTTGAAGTTATTGGATTTGAAGAAAGCGAAAGATTTTTTGCCCAATTAAAAAAAAGAGTACCCGATTTAATACTCCTTGATTTGATGTTGCCTAAAATAGATGGCATGACTATATTAAAGGAGCTCAAGAAAGACAAAAGCTACATGGATATACCGGTTATTATTCTAACAGCAAAATCAATGGAATTAGATAAGGTAAAAGGCTTAGAATCAGGCGCAGATGATTTTATAACAAAGCCCTTTGGAGTGCTTGAGCTTCTTGCTAGAGTAAAGGCTGTATTAAGGCGTTCAAGTAAAAGAGATATTGAAGATGAAGTGTTGGAATATAAAGGTCTTGTGTTAGATAACAACAAAAGAACTGTTTATTATGATAACAATCCTATAATACTTACATTTAAGGAGTTTGAGCTTCTTCATTACTTAATGTTAAACAGCGGAATTGTTTTGACTAGGGATAAGATTCTTCATGAAATATGGGGATATGATTATGAAGGTGAAACACGTACCGTGGACATGCATATTAAAACTATAAGGCAAAAGCTTGATGCTGTGGGATGCCCTAATTACATTGTCACAGTTAGAAGCGCAGGGTATAAATTAGAGGAGCAAGCAGACTAGCAATGAAAAAGAAACTCTTTTTGGTTATAATGATTATTTCTGTTGTAGCTTCTTCTTTGGCATTTATTTTTACTACAGTTATTTATCATGACTTTTATGTAAAGGATGCAGAAAATCAAATTAAGACAATAGCTGAGTTATCAAGTGATTCTGTAAACTGGGAAAATAACGATAAAATTAATTCTTCTATAAATAAAATTTTAAGTGCTGTAGATTATAATATTCGTTTTACCTTAATTGACTTAGACGGAAATGTTATTTATGACAGTTGGGCCGGCAATAAGGAACTTGAAAATCATTTATACAGGCCTGAAATTATGCAGGCTTTCAAAAATGGAAGCGGTGAATACACCAGATATTCTGAAACCATATCTTCTAACATGTATTATTATGCCTTGAGAACCGCTGACGATAAAGTGCTTAGATTATCAAGAGAAATTAAAAGCATTAATGGCGTATTTATAGAAATTGTTCCAATATTAG
This sequence comes from uncultured Clostridia bacterium, assembly GCA_964546605.1. GTDB lineage: Bacteria > Bacillota > Clostridia > Tissierellales > Sedimentibacteraceae > Sedimentibacter. Next base: position 2,879 of record CAZJKK010000122.1, on the reverse strand, counting down.
TTGTTTTATTTTTAGGTTTTTTGGTATTTAATTATATTGTCTCAAACATATTTACTAAGAAGCTTTTGAACCCCATTGATGGTATGATAATGTCTTTGGATGACATGCTTGAAGGCAATGAAAATGTTAAATATGAAATATATGATGAATTTGAACCTCTTGCATTAAAAATAAGAGAACAAAAGTCAAATATTAATCAATATGTTGATAAGCTGAAATATGAAAGAGATACCATTGGCATAATAACTGAAAATATGAAGGAAGGTTTTATACTTGTAAACAAAGATAAGCATATTCTTTCTATAAATTCAAGTGGCAAAAGAATGATTGGCAATGAAAAATTTGATTTTAGCCAGAACAGATATATTATAGAGCTTACACGTAATCCAGAAATTCTTGACAGAGTTGAAAAATCCCTAAATGAAAATATGCACCTTGTTTATGACATGTCTATTAAGCAAAGGCATTACAGGTATTATTTCAGCCCTGTAAAAGAGCGTTATAGTTCATCAGTAGCAGGCCTGCTTGTTTTAATAGAAGATGTGACGGTTCAAAAAAATGCTGAAATTATGAGAAGTGAATTCTCTGCTAATGTAAGTCATGAGTTAAAAACTCCTCTTACAACCATGATTGGTTTTGCAGAGATTATAAAGGAAGGCTTGGTAACTGATTTAGAAAGCATACAAAGATATTGTACCATGATTAACAAAGAGGGGCTTAGGCTAATATCATTAATAGAAGATATTATGAGACTTTCAAAAATAGAAGCCGGATTAGATCCCAATGAAACACTTGTTAATGTCAAGGTAGTATCTCAAGAAGCAATGAATTTACTTAAGCCTAAAGCAGAAAAATTAAATGTAAAATTAAGCTTAAAATCTGAAGATGTTTCAATTAATGCCAATAAGAATTATATTAGTGAGCTATTGTATAATTTAATAGATAATGCAATAAAATACAACAAACAAAACGGATTAGTTGATATAAATATATATTCAGATAAAGATAATCTGTATTTAACAGTAAAAGATACAGGTGTAGGAATTTCTGAAGACGATCAGGGAAGAATATTTGAGCGCTTCTACAGGGTTGATAAAAGCCGTTCCAAGGAAACTGGCGGAACTGGTCTTGGCCTTTCTATAGTCAAGCATATTGCTGAACTGTATGACGGTACAATTGAATTAAGCAGTGAAAAAAACAAAGGAACAGAAATAACGGTTATTTTTCCGTTAAATTTATAATAATCTTGAATAATATAGTAAAAAATGATAGTATGCAAAAAACTATCATTTTTTTATAGAGGTGAAAATGGATACTATTTTAAGAGTAAACACGAAAAATAAAAAAATTACATATGAAAAAGCATCTGATGAATATTTAAAAACAGGAGGCAGAGGTCTAATAGCAAAGATCATGCTAAAAGAAGTGAATCCTCTTTGTGAGCCTCTTGGGACAGAAAATAAAATAATTATAGCAAATGGTTTTTTTACCGGTACAACCGTTTCCAGTGCAAACAGAATAAGCATAGGTGCTAAAAGCCCACTTACAGGTGGAATCAAGGAAAGCAACGGAGGCGGTATAACAGCCATGAGACTTGCTCAGCTTGGCATAAAAGCCCTTATTATTGAAGAAACACCTAGTGACAATAGCTGGTACTATGTTAAGATTACAAAGGATGGAAGCAGTCTGGAACCTGCAGATAAGTATGTAGGAATGGGAACCTTTGAATTTTGTGAGTCTATGCTCCATGAGTATCCTGATTGTGCTGTAACGTGCATTGGGCCTGCAGGAGAAAGAATGTACAATGTTGCAGGTATTGCTACCATGGATAAAGAAAAGAAGCCAAACAGATATTCCGGTAGAGGGGGACTAGGAGCTGTTATGGGATCTAAGCACATTAAAGGAATAGTTGTTGTTGATAAGGATAGTATTAAAATAAGCGATAAAGAAAAATTCTCTAAGGCATTAAAAGAATATACTGCCATATTAAATGAAAGTCCAAGCACATTAAGCTACAGGAAATTAGGAACAGCAGCAACAGTAAGAGTTACGAATGATTTGACAGGGCTACCTACAAGAAACTTTAAAGGTGAAAAGTTTGAATATGCTGATAACATTTCCGGTGAATATCTTTATGATTTTATAAATCAAAGAGGCGGCGAAGGAATGACAACTCATGCCTGTATGCCTGGATGTATTATACAGTGTTCAAATGTTGTGCCTGATGAGGAAGGGAATACAATTGTTTCTCCATTAGAATATGAAACAATTGGTCTTTTAGGCTCTAATTTGGGTATTGGCGACTTAGAAACCATAGCAAGGTTAAATGCATTTTGCAATGATTTTGGCATTGATACCATAGAGACGGGAGCAGCAATAGGAGTTGCCATGGAAGCAAATTTGGCCAGTTTTGGAGATGGTGATGCAGCTTTTAAATTTATGAATGAAATAAAAAATGATACTGAGACAGGAAAGCTATTAGCCTCTGGAGCAACTGTTGCCGGTAAATCGCTTGGTGTAGAGCATGTACCTGCTGTAAATGGCCAGGCAATGCCTGCATATGACCCAAGAGCTATTAAAGGTATGGGAGTTACATTTGCAACATCACCTATGGGAGCAGATCATACATATGGTCCTGTAGTTAAAACCAACAAAGGTTGGGCTGAAGCTTCGCATGATGCACAAAAGCTTATGGCAATGCTTGACTGTTTAGGGGTATGCATGTTTGCAAGAAATGCAATATTAGACGATTTACACATATTTGTAGAGTTAGTAAACGCTATACATGGCTTTAACATAGATTTAAACTGGTTAAACGACATGGCAGAAGAAGCCATTAGAAATGAATATAAATTTAATGAGCTGGCCGGTTTTACAAA
>CAZJKK010000121.1:0-5461 GCA_964546605.1 uncultured Clostridia bacterium | reverse complement strand
CAACCTTATCTACTAACGGCTCTAATTTTTCTTCTATTACATTTTGTTTTTTATTTAAAATTTTTTGTTCTTTTTTCTCCAACCTGTTTAAATGCTTATTAATAATATTCATTAATCCTTATTAACCCTTTCTGTATCAACAATTCAAATTATTATAACATTGTTATTATATTTTATCATTAATATATAATTAATTCGCATAAATTTTACATGAAATAATACAAATATATGAAGACTTAAAATCTGGGACAAATATCACCGTTTGAGTTTATAAATATTGCGGAAAAAGGGAACTTAATTGTACCTTGAGCATAAACCTAGATTAAACACTGTAGCAGAAGGTGTTGAATTGCAGGAACAAAGAGAATATTTAGAAAAACATGACTGTGATATTATGCAAGGCTATTTATTCAGCAAACCCATATCACATGATAACGCATTGAATATTTTAAAGAATTTTGAAATATGAATATAAAAGATTCTGAGTCTTCCCAGAATCTTTTTTGTTTTAATTCATTTGTTCAGCAAATTGTATTTTAATTCCATTTGGGTCCTGAACAATAAAATATTTTATGTGCGGATTTGGCTGAACTGGTCCAGTTTTAATTTCAATACCTTTTTCACCTACAAACTTAATCATTTCATCCAATGAATTTACGCTAAACCCCAATGTCACAGCATTTCCAGGATCAATATTCTTAAACTTTTTATTACAAATTACCTCTAGTTTAGTACTATCCTCACCTAAAAAGCATATTTCCATATCTGGACCTGCATTAAAACGTCTGTCCATTTTTAATCCAACTACTTCCTGATAAAATTTCAATGTTTCTTCCATATCTTTAACTAAAATTGTAGTCCACAAAAATTTCATTTTTCCTCCATAGTGTTGTTTTTATTTATTTTTTTTATTCTTTCTTTCTTCTGCTATTTGTTTATTTTCTATTATTCTGTATTCCACAATTTTCTTTATTAAATCATATGGCATTGGCTTATTTAACGGCAAGTGAATTGACCCTTTAGTGGTTTTATAATCCTTTAATTCGTCTTTAAAAACAACTCCCGGTGATTCTCCGGGATAAAGTCCTATGTACCCTTTATTTACAGCAAAATGAACCAAATTGCCCTGAAGATAAAATGTTGGCATGCCCCAGCTTATTCTTTCTGTTGCTTCCGGTGCCTGATTTTTTATGAACTGTCTTAAATCTTGCAAAACCTTCTGCAGCTCTGGTGAATAATTTGCTATATATTCATCTATTGACTTTGGTATTTTCTTATCTTCCATAGTAACCTCGCTTTACTTTTTTATGCTGCTTAATTTTTTATTGACTGACTTACTAAACAATTTATAAATCGTAGCTATTAACGGAACTCCAAACAATATGCCTGTTATTCCCATAAGCCCTCCTCCAACTATAACCGCCGCAAATACCCATATTCCCGGAAGTCCTATGCTACTTCCCACAACCTTTGGATAAATTAAATTTCCTTCCAATTGCTGTAATATTACAATAAATACCAAAAACAACAAAGCCTGCAACCAATCAACAGTTACAATTAGCAAAAACCCAAGGGCAGCTCCAATATATGCACCAATCATTGGAATAAGTGCAGTAAGTCCAATAACAGGACCCACTACCTTGGCATATGGAAATCCTAAAATAACCATGCCTAATGTACAAAGAACTCCTAAAATAACTGCTTCCTTACATTGACCTATTATATAGCTTCCAAATGTTTCATCGGCAGTATTTAAAATTTCATATAATCTTTTTCTTTTGTCTTCTTTTAAATATGCTCTAAATATTTTGTTGAATTTATATTTTAACTCTTCCTTGCTTGCTAATATATAAATACTGAATGTAAGAGCCAAAACTATTTGAACAACCACACCAAACGCTGAGCCTATGAATGTCACAGTACCAAAAGTCCAGTTTCCTAAAATCTCCAAGCTTTTCTTTAAAACGTCCTCACCGTTCATATTCCACTCTTTAACTTTTTCCTGAATTAAAGGCACATCGTCTGAGTGGTCAAGGGCATATTCCATTACCCTGTCATAAACACTTGGAAATCCCTTTATTAACAAAGAAATAAATTGGGCTATTTGAGGAATAACAATATTAAGGAAAAATAATATAACCAAAATAATAGTCAATATGGATAGAAGAATGCTGACCCCTCTTCTTGATTTTATGACTATGCTTTTTTTGCTTTGTGGAAAATATATTTTTTCATATGCTACAACTAAAATGTTAAGCACAAATGCCATAACAGCCCCTAGTAATAGCGGTGCCACAACGGTGTATATGCTTCTGACCATTATTAAAACGTCATTAAAATTCAAAACTATTAATAAAATTAATCCAATAAAAATTATTATTTTAAAAATGGATTTTAACTTTTTACCATCATCAATCATGTAATAAATAAACTCCTCTTCAATTATTATTGAAAATTCTAAACTATAAGCTAGTTATATTTTATACTAAAACTATCATAAAATAAATAATTATTTGTAGTAATTACATTAATTTACTGAATTCTTCACACTGGGTACAATAAAATTCCAAGTGATGGGTATTAATACAATCAATAATACTATATTAAGATATATACCCATAGGAAGCTTTCTAAATATAAAATGCATACCTAGAAAGCATGCTGCAACTGTTATTGAAAAAAAATATTTGCCAATACTTTTATTTTGATTAGATTCATCAACAGGTGCAGAAAAAGGCAACTTGGTAAAGTATATTCTTCCAAAGATGGGCAAAGCAGCTATACTTGCTATTCCCATTATTATCAAATCAGCAACAAATCTGTCTTTAAAAATTGAAATATATATTATGGCATTTAACAGGAGTAAGGGTAAAAACAAACGAGTTGCAATGGTAAGCATAATGCCTTTGTATAAGTCCTTTATGCTGCTAAAACCGGAAATTACATATACATATGCTCCTTTCCAAGCTGATGAATACAAAGTAAGCTCCAAGACAGTAGGAAGTATGAGCATATTAAAATATAAAAACAAATACTCATAGCCTGTGGGTTCAAAATTCTGCCCCCTTACACCCATATTAAATATCATTAATACAGGAATTAAAATTCCCGTGGACAGGGCAGGATATATTTTCAGCTTCAAGCTTCTGTCACTTCTAAGCATTGCATTGACAAAATGAAAGGAAGCTCTAATCGTTTCATTTCCTGTAAGGAATTTACCCATCAATAATTCTAATGCGTGTTTTGAAGGTTTTTCCTTGCCTTGGCCTTCTAATTTTAACAACAATGATTCCATTTTTTTGCTTAATCTTAAATATATTATAAAGCAAACAATAGGCACTGCAATTAATAAAACAGTAAATATGTATAAATAGCTTTCTTTTGCCTCATTAAATAATATTTCAAAGGGAGCTCCAAACCACAGTATGGGATTAAAATAATTATGAAATTTAAAGCTGTAGGTTAAATTTTGAAGATCTGAAAAATCAATCATACGTACTGCAATTTGATAGCCTACTGTTACTAAAATTGTAAGCATAATTTGAATGAAATTTATTATGTTTCTTAAAAGCTCTCCATCGAAAAATCTAAGAATCAATAAATATATAAATGCTGTCAATAAAAATATCAGCAAATCCATTAGAAGTATTTCAATTAATAAAATGGGAATTGCAAAAACACCGTTTAACATAACTATTGCTACCAGGGATGGACCTGCTATGAAAGCATTTAAGCGAAACATATATATTAAAATGTGCAGCACCTTTGATAATGATACAACCCTGCTATCTATAGGCTTTGTCATAAGAATATTTTTATCCTTAGTGTCTAATAATACAAATGAAAAATCAGATATTAAGTACATGGTTGTCATAAAGAAAAAGGCACCGGAAAAATAAATCATGCGAATCATTTCATCCTGTATAAAATAAATGAAAAATGCAAGAAATACACCGAAAATCATATGAAGAAGGTATCTCCTGATAAAAGATATGCTTTCCGTGTCATTCTTGGTATTTTTATCAGCAATTACCGGAGCTGTTCTGGTGTCTAAAATAAACTTAGTTTTTACTATATTTCTCATTATTTCATAATCAATTCCAAGCTTTTCAAACAGCTTTTGAAAATGATCAAGAATTTTCAAAGATAAGAAATCCATATTTTCACCCCTAGCTTAAGAATGCATCTATAAATTTATTTACCAGCTTATCATGGTCATGAAAGCCTGTTACATCATTAAAAATAGATTCAAGTGAAGAATCGGATTGTCTTACTCTAACCTCTTCCATTGTGCCATCTAAAACAATGTTGCCTTCGTTTAAAAGAAGTATCCTATTGCTAAGCTTTTCTACAACTTCTAAAATATGTGAAGAATAAAATATAGTTTTACCTTCATTTTTAAGGCTCTGAATAATTTCTTTAAACACTAATATACTATTGGCGTCAATACCACCTAATGGTTCATCTAAAAATAAAATATCTGGATTATGAAGCATTCCTGTTATAAGAGAAAGCTTTTGTCTCATTCCCTTGGAAAATGTATGAATTCTGCCATCAATAGCCTCTTCTATTCCAAAGACACTCATCATTTCCTTTGCCTTAGAAACAGCTTTATGAGAACCAATTCCATAAAGCATGCCAATAAAAACTATGTATTCATAAGCTGTTAAATTATCGTACATGTCTGAAATTTCAGGCACATATCCAATTTTTCTTTTGTAATTTGTGTTACCCCTTATATTTTCTCCAAATACATATATATCTCCATCATAATCGTCAATTAAACCAAGAATGATTTTAATAGTGGTGCTTTTCCCTGCACCGTTAGAGCCAATGTAACCAATAATTTCACCGCTGTTTACAGAAAAATGAATATCCTTTAATACTTCTTTGCTTCCAAACCTTTTACTTACATGCTCAAGTTTTAAAACTTCTGCCATATTAACCCCCATACATTTGACAAGGGGACGTACTATTGTCATATTATTTTGACCCACGTCCTTGTATTTATTGTTTCCATTATATCATATGAAAACATTATTTTTTGAGAAATGTTAAAATTAAATACCTATATGTAAAAACTAACGCCATGGTTCGCCTGGCGTTAGTTTTTACTTATCTACTATATTATCAATATTTTTTAGCATTATGGAAATTGTTCCATCAGTGTTCGTAATAAATTCCACCTTTTCTTTGTTGCTTAACATTTCATAAGGAATGTTTATTTCAATTCCTTCGTCAGTTATAAATTTTTGCTTTGTTTTTATTTTGTTAGCATAATTGAAGTTTACCTTAACCTCTGGCTCCTTAATGCCCTTCATTTTGATTTCTTCATTGTAGACTTGTTTAACATCATTATCTTTAAATACTTTTTCAGATATTTCCTCAATATTTATATTAAGTTTTTCTTCCACATTTTCTCTTATTATATTTTTAACCTGACTTTTCATGAACATATCAT
>CAZJKK010000120.1:0-5550 GCA_964546605.1 uncultured Clostridia bacterium | reverse complement strand
ATTAATTTTGCTGTCTTTGGATTTTCTTCGCAATATATATTTAAGGCTTCACCTGTTATGCTGTCAACAATTCCTCTTACTTCACTGTTTCCAAGTTTTGTCTTTGTTTGACCTTCAAATTGAGGATTAGGAATTTTAATAGAGAGAATTGCTGTAATCCCTTCTCTAATATCTTCACCTGTTATTGCAACATCATTTTCTTTAATTAAATTGTATTTTTTTGCATAATCATTCATAACACGTGTAAGAGAAGTTTTAAATCCTACTAAGTGTGTTCCACCCTCTATTGTGTTAATGTTATTTACGAAGGAAAATATATTTTCCTGATAAGTATCTGTATATTGCATTGCTAATTCCACTATGATCTTATCCTTTTTTCCTTCAGCATATACAATGTCGTCATGAAGAATATCTTTTTTGCTGTTTAAATAATGAATAAATTCCTTTATTCCGCCTTCATAATGAAATTCATCTTTTATATTGTTTCTTTTATCTTCTAAAGTAATCCGTATACCTTTATTTAAAAAAGCAAGCTCTCTCATACGATGTTTAATAGTTGTATAATTAAATACAATTGCATCAAATATTGTTGAATCAGGCAAAAATGTTATAGTTGTACCTGAATCTTCAGTGTCGCCAATTAATTCAACCTCAGTCTTTGGAATACCTCTCTCAAAGGTTTGCTTGTATTTCTTGCCGTTCCAATTTACCTCAGCTGTTAAATAATCAGACAAAGCATTAACACAGGAAACACCTACTCCGTGTAATCCTCCTGAAACCTTGTATGCATCATTGTCAAATTTTCCCCCTGCATGGAGCACTGTCAAAACTGTTTCTAAAGTAGATTTTCCGGTTTTATTATTCTTTTCTATAGGTATGCCTCTTCCGTTGTCTACTACTACAATTGAATTGTCTTCATTTATGGTTACATTAATAGTATCACAGAATCCGGCCAAAGCCTCATCTATACTGTTGTCTACCACTTCATAAACTAACTGATGCAATCCTCTTTCTCCGGTAGAGCCAATATACATTCCGGGTCTTTTTCTTACAGGCTCAAGACCTTCCAGAACTTGTATTTGCTCTGCCCCATAATGTTTATCTTTTTTATCTGCCATTTATATCTCCTCTAATCTGTAATGTTCCCAATTTTTCCTTCGTATATATGAAACTTTTTCTTGTTATAATTTTTTGTAAGTATATTTAAATCATGATCATCTGTAGTAGTTATAAATGTTTGTACACCTTGAATATGATTTATTAAATACCCTTTTCTTTTATTATCAAGTTCAGATAAGACGTCATCTAATAATAAAACAGGATATTCACCTATTTCCTCTTTAATAATTTCAATTTCAGCTAGCTTTATGGAAAGAATTGCAGATCTTTGCTGTCCCTGAGAACCGAAATACTTGCATTCTTTATCATTAATTTTTATTGATATATCATCTTTATGAGGACCGTACATCGTAATTTTATTTTGTATTTCATGATTAAAGTTTGAATTTATTTTTTGATAGAAGTATTTTTTAATTTCTTCTTTGTCCATATTATTAACATTGCCTGCATTACATAAATAATTTAATTCAAACTTTTCCTTGTTACCTGATATATCTGCATAAATATTCGTTGCATAGTTTTTGAGCTTATTAATATAATCATGTCTGTATAATATAATTTCTGCACCTATATTTACCAAATAATCATTCCAAATATTAATAATATCCTTATTTTCACTTTTTGTATAGTAATTTTTTAAAATAGCATTTCTTTCAGTGCAAACTTTTTTGTATTTACTAAGCAAATATTTATATTTTGGTTTAATTTGAGATATATCTATATTTACAAATTTTCTTCTTTCGCTGGGACTTCCCTTAATGATTTTCATGTCATCAGGAGTAAATATAACATTATTAAGTATTCCAATCATTTCAGAAGTTTTATCCAGTTTAACACCATTTACAAGCACTTGCTTCTTTTTGTTTTTTTCAAGCTGCAGTTTTATTTTCATATTATAGTTGTTCTTTTGTAGATCAACTTCTATAATACTGTGATTTTCATTAAAATTTATAAGCTCATTCTCACTGTTTAGCCTAAATGTCCTTCCTATGGAGGTCAAATAAATAGATTCCATGAGATTAGTCTTGCCTTGACCATTATCTCCTATAAAAATATTTAAATGTTCATTTAATTCAAATTCTTCTTTTTTGAAGTTTCTGTAATTTTCAATTTTAAGCTTTTTTACTATCATTTTTCCTCTATTGAAATGATGTACTTGTTATTGTCAAATTCTACAATATCTCCTTGTCTAAGCTTCTTGCCTCTTTGAAGCTCAACATTTCCGTTCACTTTAACATGGCCATCCAGTATGACATTTTTAGCCATACCCCCTCCTTCAACTGCATTTGCATACTTTAACAGCTGATCAAGCTTAATATATTCGGTATTAATGTATATTTTTTCCATAATAACCTCCACTATTGCTGATATATGTCATTCTGAACCGCAGGTGAAGAATCTCCTCTTTTTACGGAGATCCTTCACTATCGTTCAGGATAAGCGACTGACACCAAATCAGAGATTTGGGTCATCTGCTTAACTTATTCTTACAGGCAACACCATATATACATAGTCTGTTTTTCCATCTTCATTTAAGAAGCATGGATTATTTTTACCAATCATGTTTAATATAATTGTTTCTTCTTCAATTACCTTTAAAAAGTCCAATAAATATTTTGAATTAAATCCTATTCTTAAATCCTCGCCTTTTTTATCTATGGATACATTTTCTTCCACATTTCCATATTCAGATTGAGAATTAATTTGCATGTGTCTGTCTTTAACATCCAAAATAATTAAATTATTTTTGTCATCTTTAGCTAAAAGAGAAGCTCTTTCAACACTGTCTCTTAAGTCATTTGTTCCGGTTTTAATTACTGTTACATAATTGTCTTTTATTATTCCCTCATAATCAATAAACTTTCCTTCTAAAAGGTTAGAAATTATTATTGTGTTATCTATTTTAAACGAAATATGGCTATCAGATACAGTTATAACAGTATTTTCATCATTTTCTTCAATTATTCTTAAAATTTCCAGCAATGTTTTAGAAGGAACAACAACACTTACTTCTCCATCAAATTCAATCGGCTCCTTTTTAACAGCCATTCTGTATCCATCAAGAGCAACAAATGTACATAAATTATTTTTTATTTCAATTAAACAACCTGTAAATATAGGCTTTATATTTTCTTGAGCTGCTGCAAAATAAGTATATTTAATAAGATTTTTTAAAGATTCAGATTTCATGTTAAATGAATTTCCATCATTATCAAATGTATTGTCCGGATATTCATCCGCTGAATTACCTAATATGTTTATTTCTGAATTTAAACATTTAATTTCCATGTTATTATTTTCCTTAGTTTCAATATTAACATAGGAATTAGAAGGGAGCTTTCTGACAAAATCACCAATTAATTTAGCTTGAACAACAACTGAACCTTCTTCTTCAATTTCACATGGAGAATATGTTTTAATACCTAAATCCAAATCCGTTGCAGTTAATATAAGAGTATTATCCTTAGCTTCTATTAATATACCGGATAAAATAGGAAGTGGTGTTCTTGATGAAACTGCTTTTTGTACAATGTTTATGCTTTTATTAAGTTCGTTTTGGTTTATTCTTATTTTCATAGTTTACTCCTTTGTTTTGTGAATAAGTGTGAAGCTTTAAAAATTGCTATTAGAAATATAAAATAATAAATAGTAATTGTAGTAGACAATGTTAATTTGTTGAAAACCCCTTTAACCATTAGTTTATTAATTAGTTGGTAAAGATGTATGCTGTTGATAAAATGAAAAAATTATAAAAGTTATCCAAAATTAAAAAATTTTTATTAACAAGTATCCACTTTTTGTCCACTAGCTGTTCAACATTGATATTAAATCATCTACGCTTTTTTTCACTTCTTGAATGTTTTCCATATCCTCTTCAATTTTATTACATGCATGGAGCACTGTTGAATGATCCCTGCCTCCAAATTCCTCGCCTAATTTCGGTAAAGACAAATCTGTGAGTTTTCTTCCGATATACATAGCAATTTGTCTTGGAAATGCAATGTTTTTTGTTTTCTTTTTTGATGTCAAATCTTCTAATGATATGTTGTAATAATTTGCTGTTACTTCCTTTATATCATTAATTGTAATTTTTTTGTTGCTTGATATTAAATGCTTTAATGCTTCCTGAGCCAGCTCTAGATTTACTTCCTTTTTATTAGTAAGTGAAGCATAAGCATATATTCTAATAAGCGCACCTTCTAGCTTTCTTATATTTGACTGGATGTTTTGTGCAATGTATGTAATTACATCATCCGGTACATTGTAATTTTCAGCTTCTGCTTTTTTTCTTAATATTGCAATTCTTGTTTCAAAATCAGGCGGCTGGATGTCAGCAATGAGCCCCCATTCAAAACGTGAACGAAGCCTGTCCTCAAGTGTAGGAATTTCACTTGGCGGATTATCGCTGGAAACGATTATTTGTTTATTTGCTTCATGAAGAGCATTAAATGTATGGAAAAATTCCTCCTGTGTACTTTCTTTTCCTGCAATAAACTGAATATCGTCCACTAAAAGTACATCAGCCCTTCTATAGGTGTTCCTGAATTCTTCATTTGTACCGTCTTTAATGGAGTTTATCAGGTCATTTGTAAATTTTTCACTTGTTACATATAGTACATAGGCATCAGGGTTGTTGTCCAAGACATAATGTCCTATGGCATGCATTAAGTGAGTTTTTCCAAGACCAACGCCTCCATATAAAAATAAAGGATTGTATGCAGTTGATGGTGCTTCTGCAACTGCCAAGGATGCTGCATGTGCAAATCTGTTGCTGTTTCCTATTATAAAATTATCAAACCTATATTTAGGGTTTAATTTTCGTCCGTTGCTTAAGTCATTTTCTTCTGCAGTAGTGGTAAAAGTCTTTTTAGAATCGTCCTTGTCTAGGTTTTCTCCCGGAACTGTAAAAACAAGCTCGATATCCTTTTTTAAAACATAATTAAAGGCATTTTTCAAGAAATTATAATGACGTTTTTTAAGGGTATTTTTTAAGAATTCATCAGCTGTTTCTAAATAAATTGTGTTATTTTTATAAGCAACTATCTTAAGGGGTTTGAACCAAGTGTTAAAACTTACTTGATTGGTGTCCTCTTTCACAATTTCCAGGACCTCATTCCATAATTCTTCAAAATTCATAGTATCCTCCGTTGTTAATAAGAAAAGCTTATGTTAATGTTAAATTAATGAAGCTTTATTGAAACTCATCAAAGAAAAGTTCTTTATTATAAATCAGTTGCAGAACTTTCCTGTTGTTATTAAAAGAATTAACAATTTGTTAATAAATCATTATAAAATTAGTTAAAATATATGATATAAACAATTGTTTATAATAGATATAAACAGTTGAAAAAGTTAAATAACCAATATTTTTAAAAATTTATACAATTTTGTGCAAAGAATTGTGCACACAAAAAAAGTTATCCACAGATA
>CAZJKK010000119.1:0-5559 GCA_964546605.1 uncultured Clostridia bacterium | reverse complement strand
GGAGAAATATGATGGTTGAAGGAAACTTCTTATACATCAAGGGTAAATGCTTGCCATCTCCATTTTTTCCAACTTAGACATAGATTCATTATAAATTATGGTATTGCCATTTTTATCTAAAACATGAACTCCCTCATCTATATAGTGCAAAATATTTTGCAGTATAGATAAATATTCTTTTGCTTTCATAATACACTCCTGACTTAAGGTCCATATAATGCTAAAAGTATGTTCTTTTGTGAAATCTTCATTTTTTGTCCTTTTATTTTATCATAATCATGCACTTTTTACAATCTTTAATAAGGGCTTTGGCGTTATTTAACGAACTTTAAGTTTACTTTTTAATTTATATGATGTATTATTGTATTAATAATTGAACAAAAAGATGACTAGGGACAAAAGAACCGTCTCCGCTGTCTCATTACAATAGGAGAAAATATGAGAAAAATTGAAAGCTTTCAAGTAAATCACTTAGTTTTAAAAAGAGGTATATACGTATCCAGAAAAGATGTTGTTGGAGAGAACACTGTTACTACATTTGATATAAGAATGAAAGAGCCAAATAATGAGCCGGTAATTAATACTGCAGAGCTACACACCATAGAACACTTAGGAGCAACGTTTCTTAGAAATCATCCAGTATATGACAATCTGACGGTATATTTTGGACCAATGGGTTGCAGAACAGGCTTTTATGTAATTTTTAAAGGTGATTTAAAATCAAAGGATGTTATTGATATAATAAAAGAAATGTTTGATTTCGTACAAAATTATGAAGGTGAAGTACCAGGTGCAGATGCACGCTCCTGCGGTAATTATCTTGATATGAATTTACCCATGGCAAAATATGAAGCAGCTAATTTTTATAAAGAAGTACTTTTGAATTTAAAGGAAGAAAATTTAAACTATCCAAATTAATGATAACCATGGCAATTAGTGTCCAGTAAAAGGTGATTAGAAATAATCGCCTTTTTTATTGCCTTTATTATACAAAAAAAGGCGAAGGAATTATTTATTTCCCACGCCTTATATTTTAGTTATTTGTTTTTAATTTATTTGCGTTTTTTCTTCTTTCCATTTCTGTCAAATATCTTTTTCTTAATCTAATGCTGTCTGGTGTTACCTCTACCAGCTCATCGTCATTAATAAATTCCAAAGCTGTTTCCAATGTCATGATTCTAGGGGGTGTTAATTTAATTGCATCGTCTGCTGCTGAGGATCTGGTATTTGATTGTTTTTTTGCCTTACTAGGATTAACAACTATATCCTCACCTCTAGCACACTGACCTATAATCATTCCTTCATAAACTTTTTCTCCTGGAGAGATGAACAAAGTTCCTCTTTCCTCTAAATTGTTTAATGAATATGCAATTGCTTCACCCTGCTCATTGGAAATTAAAACACCATTAATTCTTTGAGGTATTTCTCCCTTATATTTTTCATAGTGGTCAAAGCTTCTTACTATTGTGCCTTCGCCTCTAGAGTCGTTTATAAGCTCAGTACGATATCCCAAAAGTCCTCTTGTTGGTACCATGTATTCTATTCTTACATAGTTTCCATCAGGTACCATGGATACCATCATTCCCTTTCTTACATTAAGCTTGGAAATTACTGATCCTGAATATATTTCAGGCACGTTCACAAATACTCTTTCAACTGGCTCCATTACTACGCCGTCTACTTTTTTCAAAATTACTTCAGGTCTTGAAACAGCGACCTCATAGCCTTCTCTTCTCATATTTTCCAAAAGTATTGAAAGATGAAGTTCTCCTCTTCCTGATACCTTGTAGCCATCAACAGCATCCTCTAAGGCTTCAACCTTAAGTCCAACATTCACCTCAAGTTCTTTTTCAAGTCTAGCCTTAAGATGTCTTGTGGTTACATATTTTCCAGACATACCTACAAAAGGTGAAGTATTTATTAAAAAGTTCATGGACAGTGTAGGTTCTTCTATTTTAATGGTTTCCATAGGATTTGGTTTGTTTTCGGTACAAATTGTATCTCCTATAGAAATATTTGAAATACCTGATACAACAACAATGTCTCCGCTGTATGCTTCTTTGACACTAATTCTGTTAAGTCCCTGATAAATAAATATATTAGAAATTTTTTGTTTTTCAACAGTTCCATCATGCTTTGCAACAGATACTGTTTGACCTTCCTTGATTGTGCCGGCTGTTACTCTTCCTATTCCAAGTCTTCCTATATATTCATCATAAGCAAGAGCTGAGATTTGCATTTGCAAATCATCATTATCTTTATCTGGGTAAGGTTCAACATGCTTTATAATAGTTTCAAACAATGGCTCAATATTTTCGCTTGGTTGGTCTAACTCATATTGTACAATACCTTGCTTTGCCACTCCATATAATATTGGGAAATCTAATTGTTCGTCAGTAGCATTTAATTCAACGAATAAATCAAATACCATATCAACAACTTCTTCTGCCCTATGGTTTTTCTTATCTATCTTGTTTATTAACAATATTGGTCTAAGTCCTATTGCCAATGATTTTTGTAAAACAAATCTAGTTTGAGGCATTGGACCTTCTATAGAATCTACAAGCAAAATTACTGTATCAACAGTCTTCATAATACGCTCAACTTCTGATGAGAAGTCAGCGTGTCCAGGTGTGTCAACTATATTAATTTTATAATCATTATGCATTACAGAGCAATTCTTAGAATAAATTGTTATTCCTCTTTCACGCTCTATGGCATTTGAGTCCATTACTTGATCTACGTGTTCTTGATTGTCTCTAAAAACTTTGCTTTGCTGCAAAAAAGCATCTACCAATGTAGATTTTCCTGCATCAACGTGTGCTATTACTGCAATATTTATAATTTTATTTTTCATATATACCATCCTCTTTATTTCCATTGACTAGTTTATTCTTTCTATGGACATTTTGCAAGTTTTTTTTATTAAAACCCTAATTATTTTTAGTTTTTTTTATGATTTTCATTTGTTTTCGTTTGCACGAGAAATTAAAAAGGGGACGCGCCGTCCCCATTTAAACATTATTGTTATAAATTCACTTTATTGTTTTTATAAACCACCTTGCCGTTAATAATTGTCATTGCCACTTCGTAATCCACATCTAATAATGGGTTTCCTTTAAATATGGCAATGTCAGCATCCTTGCCTGATTTTAAGCTTCCCACTCTATCCTGTATGCCTGTTATTTCAGCAGGATTAATAGTTATTGATTTCCATGCTTCTTCTTCAGGAAGTCCTGCTTTAACAGCCATGCCTGCACACATAGGAATATGCTGAATTGGTATAACATTAGAATCCGTAATTATTGCTATTTTTATACCTGCATCAAATAATATTTTTGGTGTTTCAAAGCTTTTGTTCTTAAGCTCATATTTAACTCTTGAGCCGAATGTTGGTCCCACTAAGCATGCCTTACCTTCTTCTTTTAATTCTTCAGTAATTAAATGACCTTCTGTACAGTGGTCCAATGTAATGTCTAAATCAAATTCTTTTGCAATTCTAAGTGCTGTAAAAATATCATCCGTTCTGTGTGCATGTGCCTTTAAAGGAATTTCTTTTCTCATTACTGGAAGTAACGCTTCAAGCTTTAAGTCAAAATCAGGTTTTTTGTCTTCATCTTCCTTGGATGCTTCCAAATCCTCCATGTATTGTTTTGCTTCATACAATGTTTCTCTTAAAAGAGCTGCAATTGCCATTCTAGTAACAGGAGATTTGTGCTGTTCATTATAAACCCTCTTTGGATTTTCACCAAAGGCAAT
The DNA here is from genome assembly GCA_964546605.1 of uncultured Clostridia bacterium. Classification (GTDB taxonomy): domain Bacteria; phylum Bacillota; class Clostridia; order Tissierellales; family Sedimentibacteraceae; genus Sedimentibacter. Next base: position 1,800 of record CAZJKK010000119.1, on the reverse strand, counting down.
TTTCATTGCAACTGGGTCCTTTATAACCATGTCATCAACACGTCTTCCATATGTCTTCATTGCCAGGAAAGTTCCTCCAATAACATTAGCGCTTCCGGGACCTGTTACTGCTGTTGTAACTCCGCCTTCTATGGCATCTATAAAGCCTTGATCTAATGGATTTATAGCATCAATTGCTCTTAACTGAGGTGTTATTGGCTCTGTATCTTCATTGCCATCTTCACCTTCAAATCCAATGCCCTCTTCCCACATGCCTATATGGCAATGACCATCAACAAAGCCAGGTGTTACAAGCATTCCCTTTGCATCAATTATTTCTGCATCCTCTGGCAACTCTAAATCCGTACCTACAGCTTTAATTTTTCCTTCTTCAATAATTATTTGTCCGTTTTCAATATCTTCCCCTGCCATGGTTTTTATATAACCATTTTTAATAACTAACATAGATCCTCCAAATAATTTAAATTCCTATCTTGGTATGAAACCAATCTTTTTATAAGCTTTTCTAAGAGTTTTTCTTGCTACTATTTCAGCTTTTTCAGCACCATGTATATAAATTTTCTCTAAATAGTCTTTGTTCTTTAATAAATAATCAATTTTTTCCTGAACTGGTTTAAATTCTTCTATAATTACTTCCGCTACATCATCTTTAAACTGAGCATAGCCTTTTCCTTCATACATAGCAACAATTTCATCAGTTGGTTTGTTAGTTATTTTAGAATAAATGTTTAGTAAATTCTTGATTCCCGGCTGTTCATCACTATATCTTACAATACCTTCAGAGTCAGTAACTGCTCTTTTTAATTTTCTTCTTATTGTATCAGAATTATCCAAAAGCATTATATATGAATTATCATTTTCATCTGATTTTGACATTTTGCTGGTAGGATCCTGAAGGCTCATAATTTTTGCACCTTCTTTTGAAATATAAGGATCAGGAATTTTAAATGTTTCGCTGAAACGGTTGTTAAATCTTTGCGCAATATCCCTTGTTATTTCTAAATGCTGTCTTTGGTCCTCTCCCACCGGCACTAAGTCTGCTTGGTATAAAAGTATGTCTGCTGCCATTAATACAGGATAAGTAAATAAACCAGCTGTTATAGAATTATTATCAAGTTTTTTGGATTTATCTTTAAACTGTGTCATTCTACTTAACTCACCGAAATATGCAAAACAATTTAGTAGCCATCCTAATTCAGCATGAGCTGGTACATGAGACTGTATAAATAACGTTGACTGTTCTGGGTCTATTCCAGCAGCTATGTAATTTGCTAGAAGCTCTAAGGTGTTTTTTCTCAAATCCTTAGGCTCTTTTGGAACAGTTATAGCATGCATATCAACTACACAATAATAACAATCATATTCACTTTGAAGCTCTACCCAGTTTTTTAAAGCACCTAGATAATTTCCAAGAGTCAGTGAACCACCAGAAGGCTGCATACCGCTGAATATTACTTTCTTATTTTCCATTGTATCCTCCATATATAATAAAAAGAACTTTCTAACCTTTCGAAAGCCCGTAAAAGTCTAGCTTAGATTATACTACAACCAATTTTATTTGTCAAAATTTTATAAAACAAAAGTCCCTAGCTGTTCATAGGACTATAGTTTCATTAAATATGTAATTACTAAAAACAACACCTGTGTTATTTCAACTAAAAAACCCTCTGTGGAGCTTGGAAGTACCTTAATCTTTTCATCTAACAAGCTTACAGTTAACACAGATATAATATATGTCAGGGACAAAGAAATAACCAATTTGTAATTAAATATGGCAGCAATAAGAAAAGAAAAAGCAAA
>CAZJKK010000118.1:0-5587 GCA_964546605.1 uncultured Clostridia bacterium | reverse complement strand
TGATAAAAAATAATAAAGATTGGAGATTTGCCGGTGTGTTTTATGATGTCGAAAGTGGACTGCGTAGAAAAGGAAGAACCGGACTGGATAAAATGCTCAAGAAAGCTGAAAAAGGCAAAATAGATTATATTATTACAAAGTCAATCAGTAGAATATCCAGAGACACTTTAGAAGGTTTGAAAATTATAAGATACTTAAGAGAACGAGGGATTAATATGCATTTTGAAAATGAAAACTTAGATTCTATCAATGTAGATAAGGAATTTGAAATCACATTAAGAGGTATGTTGGCACAGGACGAAAGTAGAAATACCAGCGAAAACATTCAGTGGGGATTTCAGCGTAAATTTGAAAAAGGTGATATCTTTACAAAATATAAGAGTTTCATGGGATATACGTGTGTAGATGATAATCTTACCATTGTTCCGGAGCAGGCAGAAGTTGTCAGAAAGATATTTGAATTATATTTGCAAGGCCTTTCATTAGGGCAAATAAAGTTATACTTGGAATCTCAAGGCATTAAAACCGCAATGGGAAAAGATACTTGGGATACAAAAACAATCCATAAAATGCTGAAAAACGAAAAATACAAAGGTGATACAATGCTGCAAAAGACTGTTACAGAGGATTTTATGACTGGAAAGAAAATTAAAAATACAGGGCAGCGAAATAGATATTATATAAAAGACAGCCATCCGGCTATTGTTTCTGCTGAAGTGTTTGATAAGGTTCAGGAAGAAATGGCAAAACGTGCAAGGTTTGTGAGTAATGAGGATGGTACATTAGAAACTAAAGAGAGCAGGTATAACAGTAAATATTTGCTTGGTAATTTACTCGTTTGTGGCGATTGTGGTGATCCTTATCGAAGAAGGACGGAAAGAGGTAAGATAGTATGGAGATGTGCAACAAGGATTGAAAAAGGGCGGCAGGCTTGTACTAATTCCCCTACTTTGGATGAAGGTTGTGTACAAGGTATTCTGGCTAAGTCTGTTTGTTTTAACGGAATTTATGATGAAAATATAATAAGGAATGAAATTGATAAAATTCAGGTTTTTGACAATTTCATTGTGATTTTATATAAGCATGAATTGAAAGAGAAAAAATTATTCCTAAATAATTGAGTTTGTGGTATCTTATAAATAAGAACGTAGTTGACAATTTCTATAAATATTGATATATAGGATATATTATATTACAAGGATGCAGTAATTGATCAGAGAATTGTTTGGTAACATTGCAAATGAACTAATAGGTACAGTTATATTTACCTCTTGAAGTTTCAAATGAGTATAGGGATGTATATTTTGAGGTAAGCAACCATCAGTCTTTATATGGAGCTATAGATTATTTAATTTTATTGAGGTATTTTCTAGTAAAATAGTTTTATATTATTAAATAAAATTAAGTAGAAAATGTTTGATAAAAATCTGCAAAAAGGAGGCGGCAGAATGGCAGAGAGCCAGAATGTTGAATGGAAAGAGTCATTGCGTGACGAATATCTAAAATGGATATGCGGATTTGCTAATGCTCAGGGTGGGAATCTATATAGGAACAAATGATTATGGAAATATTATTGGTGTAAAAGACAGTAAAAAACTGTTAGAAGATATTCCTAATAAAATACAGACAACTATGGGAATCATTGCAGATGTGAATCTGCATTCGGATGGTGGCAAGGATTATATTGAGATTGTCGTTAGCCCAAGCTCCTATCCAGTCAGCTATAAAGGAGAATATCATTATCGCAGTGGTAGTACCAAGCAACAATTAAGGGGAGCTGCTTTGACTGAATTTCTGGTTTCCAAGACTGGGTTTAAATGGGATGCAGTTCCTGTAGATGATATTGGAGTGAACGACCTTGACAAGGAAAGCTTTGATATTTTCCGTAGAGATGCCATTCGTAGCGGGCGAATGTCTAAGGAAGATCTGGATATGGACAATGAGGATCTTTTGGATAGCCTTGGATTAATAATGGACGAGAAACTAAAACGTGCAGCGGTTATGCTGTTTTATAGAAAACCAGAACGACTTATTTCTGGGTGCTTTGTGAAAATTGGAAAATTCGGTGAAGGTGCGGACCTACAATATCAAGATGAAGTACATGGCTCTCTGTTTATTATTGCAGATAGAGTGATTGAACTAATTTATCTGAAATATTTAAAAGCAGTCATTACCTATGATAAGGAAACCCGAATTGAAACATACCCATTCCCTAGTGATGGAATTCGTGAGGCTGTCTTTAATGCACTGATTCATTGTAATTGGGCTGACAGTATACCGATTCAAATTCGCATAGAGGATGAGGCTATGTATATCAGCAATAGCTGTATTTTACCTAGTGATTGGACTACAGAAACTCTGATGCGAAGACATAAATCCAGGCCCCATAATCCCGATATTGCAAATGTATTTTTCCGTGCAGGATATGTTGAAACTTGGGGGCGTGGTATTCAAAAAATTTGTGAAGCCTGTATACAGCATGGTATACCCGAACCGGAGTATGAGGTGCTGGGTGGTGACATAACTGTAAAATTTACTGCTCTTAGAACTTCCAAAAATCCAAAACCTCAGCGTGATGTTTTGGAAGATGTTTTGGAAATAAACATGGTTGGCATTTTGAAATCAGATAGCAATAAAAAGCAAAAGATAATTGCAGAAGAACTGGGAATTTCAGTCGCAACAGTGCAGAGAATAATGAAGCGACTGGTAGAACAAGGCAAAATTGAAAGAAAAGGCGGTAAAAGATTTGGTTATTGGGAAATCCATGAATGATATAACTAAAACATCATCTAAAACCTCAGTGCGATGTTTTGGGTAGTGCATAAGGTTAAGTTGTTCCATGTAGAGTGCGTTGTATTGATGTCAAAAGTATAACTGCTCATGATGGCAAAAACTACAACACCATAGATTATGATAAAAACGCAAAATTCATAAAACGTTTTTATGCAACAAGTACAGAATGAAGTTGAAAGTGAGGTGTGTAAATTTGTATAATTGGGAAAATGTGACCGGATTTTTTTCAGAAGATGAAAGGCATTATAAGAATACCTATTTGGAAATAAATGAAGTATATGATGAAAAAATCGAGGTGAGTTTATTTTCATCAAAAGATGGATTATATGAAATATACTTTTCATATGGCATATTATATGGAATTATTTATGTGGATGCGGAAAATGCTAATTCAAAACGTGAAGAAGTAAAAAACGAGCTTGCACATGAATATCAGAATCAAAAGGAACCAACAAAAGAATTTATAAATGAATTTTGTAAAAAACATAAAGTGTGTATGCCAAATGACATACTATTTGATGCATCAAATATGTTTGATTTCTAATATAGTTTATAAGACACAAGTTACATGCTGCACTCCGTATTTTTTCAAGCGTACTTGTCTTAATTCCAAAAATCCAAAACCTCAGGTATTGGTGAAATTCGTGAAGGTGATGAATATATGGTGGGTATAGAGTGGCTTTCACAGCAAATTATCCGCCCATGTCTGTACCACAAAAATTAGACATCACAACAGGTGTAGATAATATAGTGCCAAAACATATTAATTTAGATTTGCCACTATGTTTTACGGAATAAGTACACGTATGATTTATGATTCGGATTTTATGGCAAGTCTAAATAAGGAAGTTAGCACCGGCTCAAGTGTAATGGTCGAGGCCGCAATTTCCAATTTTCCGAAGCAGATATGTCCATCATAAAAGGTTGGAGAAACCGTGTTTCAGAGATAGGCTATGGTTGGACAATACCATATTGGATGATATCATTTCTACGAAGATACAGCAGCAATAGCAAAATTACACGCTGAAAGTAAATTTGAAAAGTATCGAATAATTCAAGATAGAATCTTTATGTCCGATTATGACAAGTATCTAATTGAACTAGAAGAACAAGCAAATAGTTCAGATGGGAATGAGAAATTCTTGGGATTGTGGGAACAACTACATAATCCTGATTCTAAACCTATCGAATTCGATAGGTTTAGAAAGGAAGCTGGATATAATGCTTTTACGCTGTCACCACAAAAATGGATTAATAATACAATAACGTCTAAATCAGGCCGCAATGGTGGAACATTCTCACACTCAGATATTGCGTTTGAATTTGCTTCCTTGATTTCAGCAGAGTTTAAATTATATATTATTAAAGTTTTATTTTATTGTATTAGTAAGTATTTTCATCTTGTTAGGATCTTTAGAATAATAGTTATATAGTTGTGTGAATCTAAGAAATTCTCCTTCTGATGTGTAATTTTTTTTATGGTTATGTATATGATTTTTTATGAAGCTATCTTTTTTATTAAAAGTTAAGCTTAAACCTGTATTAAATATTATATCATGATATTTAATAAGTCTTGTATACATATAAATTTCATCATATGCTCGGCTTCCGCTTAGGGCTATATCAACTATTTTATATTCAGTACCTGTAAATATATCTTTAAGATACACATATGCTTCATCTATATCAGTTTTTATAATTTCAAACAGGCCTATAGTAGAATCTAACATACTTTGTAAGAACTCTACTTTTTCAGGTTTTCTATAACGATGAGATTTTATAAAATCCTCTGTTATACAATTCATACTAGGAGACGCTTTGTATATTAGAAAATCGTAAAGTGCTTGTGCACCTTCTCTTGTTTCCGTATCAAAACTAGCTTCAATAAATTGAAATGTCTCATTATTGATTTGCTGTTCATCATTGCAAATATAATTGTTATCTACCTTTAGCTCAAATTTGCCAGCTTCATGGTAACTAGCCATACTGCTCATGATTTCGCTGTGCAATTTTCTAATTTTATAATATTGTTTTATGTGAGATTTTTTATCTAATAAAAAGCTACGAAAGCTATTTAAAGTTTGTAGCAAAAATGTGGATTCATTAAAAGTATCATCTTCAAAATCATACGCAAAACCATCTTCACAATCATTTACAATATCATTCGCATAAGATTCTTTTGAATTGATTTCAGATTTGAGAATGTTATTTTGGTGAAAACAGCATTTCTTATATTTTTTACCGCTTCCGCATGGACATAAATCATTTCTTCCAATTTTCATAATTTTTATAGCCTACTCCAATCATAAAATTAAATTTGATAATCAGTATAATCTAGATGTTTTATTGTACAACTTTTCATTGGGAAAATCAAGACTTGGGAAATATAAGAAAGACATGGGTCAAAATAATAATAATTGAGCAATCCAGAAGATGAATAAATATTAATGCTATATTTGTTAAGTAGGTATTAAAATAGGAGCAGGGTATCTTACCAGTTTAGGACTTTACGTGGAAATCCTGTTTTAAACACTTTGTAAAATTCACTACTTTTACAACGGATGGTGATGATTTCAGAAATAAGGTTTTTAGAAATAAAATTGGGTCTCCATTGTGTTGGACATTGAGTGTGTAGATGTGTTCGCACATCTATTTATTAAAGTATTTAAGGATATTAAAAAGTAAAAAGCCATTTTTCTTTATAATGATATGATACTTCCAAAGTAGACAGTCTAATTAACTAAAATTAGATTCTACTTGGAGGTATTTTTTTTGTGAATTTTAAAGTATACAA
>CAZJKK010000117.1:3353-5618 GCA_964546605.1 uncultured Clostridia bacterium | reverse complement strand
TTTAGACACGGACCTGTTTATGAATGTGCAAAATGGGGAGGATTTGGAGTATTAGATGAAATTAATATGGCTAAAAATGATTCTATGGCTGTACTTCATGCCACCCTTGATTACAGAAGAATAATTGATGTGCCGGGCTACGACAAAATACAGCTTCATGATGCGGTGAGATTTATTGCAACCATGAACTATGGATATGCTGGGACAAGAGAATTAAATGAAGCATTAACATCACGCTTCATGGTAATTGATATGCCTGCAATTTCATCAGAAAATTTAAGAAAACTTTTATTAACAGAATTCAAAAATTTAAGTGAAGAGTGTCTAGAGCAGTTTATCGGATTATTTCAAGATTTGAAGCTTAAAAGCGAAAATTCAGAAATTTCAACTAAATCAGTGGATCTAAGAGGTCTTATTTCATCAATTCATTTGATGGATAAGGGGCTTGAAGCTAATAAAGCTCTTGAAATGGGCATTACAAATAAATCCTTCGATGAATTTGAAAAGAAATTGGTTGAAGATGTTATACACTTAAGAATACCTGGAAATCTGGAAAGGAATGAAATATTTACTAGCTGATATGATAAACTTAAGGGATGAGAAAAAGAGAGCTCTTAATATAATTTGGAATGCATCAAATGATTACTCCATTAATCCAGAATTCAAGGTTTATGATGAAAACGGCAAGGCTGATTTGTATCGAAACTATATAATTGGAGCTGTTTATAAATATTATGATCATAACCTTTTAAAAAGCTTCTTTAACTTTTTAAGAACAGACTCAGACCATGAATTCTTAGAAAATCTTTTTTGGATAGGACTTGAGAACAGCACTTATCATAAAGCAAAGAAAGACCGTCCGGTTCTTAAAAGATTAAGGCGATACTATGCTAAAAAAGTATTAAAGGGAGAATTTCTTCTTCATGAAAGGGCCATATTAAATGAAATAAAAAAGGCACACTACCAGAGAGTTTTAAGTATAAATCCTGTTGCAGAGGAACGAGTTATTGATATATTAAATGAACTAGAATTCAGTGAACATATGAATACTGCAGAAATAATTTCTGCCATGAACGAAATAATTAAGAAATACTTCAGGTTCAGAGCGGGAAGTTATGAAACTAAAACACGAGATTCCAAGGAAAAGAAAAAACCCTCATTTTTTGAAGCTTCAAAAGAAAAAAGGCATGAAAAAGAGGAAAAAGAAGATTCAGGCTATGAGCTAATGAAGAATTTAGTGATTGAATCCGCAGAAACTACTAGAGACTTTTACTTTGAAATGGATGAAGAATTGAAAATTAAAAATTTTAATCTTCATAAGTTTAAAGGAGAAAAGGTTAAAGCAGACAGGGCTTATATACAAAAATATTACGGTCTATCAATGTATCAAGAGCACAAAGTACAAAAGCTTGAACAGCTTTTATGTACTGATAATCATAAAAAAGCAAACTTGCATTTTACAAGGGGAGAGATAGACCATGCCCTTGATGCAGATGCCGTGTACAATAAAAAACAAGCTGAAAAACAAAGAGAATCTAACTTGGAATATTATTATGACAACTATTCCAAAAATAACAATAGCATTATAAGACTTACAAACAAAATAAGAAACACTCTGCTTGTTAATTTTGAGTCTTCTGTTGTAAGCTCAAAGCATGGGACAATAGATGCCAGGAGGATTTGGAGAAGTATACATGTTAATGACAACAAGGTTTTTAACAAGGGTTTTAAAAATGACATTGGCAATATAACCGTGGATATTTTGCTAGATAGCTCAGCTTCACAGCATGAAAGACAGGAAATAATAGCAACACAAGGATATATTATAGCTGAAAGTCTTACCAGGTGTCAAATACCTGTTAAAGTATATTCCTTTTGCAGTTTGAGAGGATATACTATATTTAATCTTTTCAGAGATTATGATGAAGGGAATAAAAACGACAGAATATTTAAATACAGGTCATCAGGCTCTAACCGTGATGGGTTAGCTATAAGGACTGCTGTCCACATGATGGGTAATACACAAAGCGAAAACAAAATACTTATCATTCTTTCTGACTGCAAGCCCTTTGACATGGAAATGAACCCCGGCACAGGCATAATACCTCTTCGAACCGAGTATTCAGGAGCCAAGGGAGTAAACGACACTGCCTATGAAGTAAAGAGAGGAATAATGAAGGGCAATTCAATTCTTTGTGTATTTACAGGAGAAGATGAAGATGTCCCATCAGCTAAAAGAATTTATGGGCATAATTTTGTAAGGAT
>CAZJKK010000117.1:0-3343 GCA_964546605.1 uncultured Clostridia bacterium | reverse complement strand
GACAGATTTGCGGATATAGTGGGAGTATTGATGCAAAACCAGTTGAAAAATTTATAAAACTTCCTGAGATTAGAGGTTTCTCCTGTAGGCAACGGATTTTTTTAGAAGCAGCCATGTAATTCAGATTCGGGATTATGTGGATTTTAACCTAATATATAAGATGAAAAGCTCTCAGGAAGAAAATTCTGTGGGCTTTTATCATTTGATATTGAATTAGACAAAACATATATAACATGTTAGAATAAATATTATAATTATTATAAACGTTTTCTAAATATTATTGGAGATGATCAGAGAAGGATGTTAAAAAATATTTTAAGTGAAAAAGAAAATGTTAAAATTTTGGAAGCAATTATTGAAACCTCTTATGATGGAATTTATATTACGGACGGTGATGCTAATACCATTTATATTAATAAAGGCTACGAAAGAGTAACAGGTTTAAATAGGGAAGAGCTTTTGGGTCAAAATATGGCTGATATTGTTAAAAAGGGCATTATGTCAGAAGCCACATCGTTTTGGGTAATAAAAAATAAAGCGCCTATAACTGTTCATCAAAGCTTTAATACCGGTAAAAGCGCATTAGTAACAAGTACCCCATTTTTTGATGAAAACAATGAAATTAAAATGATAGTTACAAACGTTAGGGATATAACAGAATTAAAGGAATTACAGGAAAAAGATAAACAAAGAAAAAACGAGAATACCAAATATAAAGGTATAATCGAAGAATTAAAATTGCAGATAGCAAGCAATGAATACATAATAGCAGAAGATGAAGAAATGCTTAATTTATTGCTGTTGGCTAAACGAGTAGCACGTGTAGACACTACAATTTTGATAAATGGTGATACAGGCTCCGGCAAGGAAGTGCTTGCTAAATATATATACAATAACAGCCTTAGAAAAGATAAACCATTTATTAAGATTAATTGTGGTGCTATTCCAGAGAACCTTATAGAGTCTGAATTTTTTGGATATATAGATGGTGCATTTACTGGTGCAGCAAAAGGTGGAAAGATGGGTATATTTGAAGCTGCCAATAATGGAACGTTATTGCTTGATGAAGTTGGTGAACTACCATTGCAAATGCAGGTAAAGCTCTTGAGGGTATTGCAAGAGGGTGAAATTGAAAGAGTTGGCAGCAATACAACAATAAAAGTCGATGTGCGAATAATTGCATCAACAAATAGAAATTTAGAGAATATGGTTGCTAAAGGATTATTCAGAGAGGATTTATTTTACCGATTAAATGTAGTACAGCTCAAGATTATACCTTTAAGTAATAGAAAACCTAGCATAATACCACTGGTTGAATATTTTTTAAATGTCTATAATAAAAAATACGGTATGGACAAATCAATTTCTAAAGATGCTTTAAAATATTTTTATGAATATGACTGGCCAGGTAATGTAAGAGAACTTAGAAACCTTGTTGAAATGTTAGTAGTGACAACAATGGAAGGAACAATAAATGTAAATCACGTGCCAAACAACATAAAGGGAAAAAATATAATTATTGAAGATGTTCCCATTGACAAAATACCAAAATTAGAAGAAGCGGTAACAGAGGTTGAAAAAGAATTGATTGTAAAATCATTTGAAAAACACGGGAATGTAAGGGGTGCCGCAAAGGAGTTGGGAATAGACCCAGCTACTTTTGTAAGAAAGAGAAAAAAGTATTTTAAACCCTAAGTTGCAGTAATGCAACAAGTGTTGAGTTTTTTCAACAGAAAGCATTTTTCGAAAAGTGTCAGAAAATGAATATTATATTTTTTCAAACTGTTGCAATAATGCAACAAAGGTATTTTTGACCAATAAAATTATTATCATAGGAAAATAGCTAAAACTCAATGTTTTTTTTAGCTATTTTTTTATAAACATAATTGGCACAGTAATTGCTTACTATTAAGGTGAATTAAAAAGAAAGGAAGTAATGAAATGGCTTTAATGACTGGAGAACAATATATTGAAAGTATTAGAAAAATGAATATGCAGATATATATGTTTGGCGAAAAGGTTGAAAATCCTGTTGATAATCCTATACTTAGACCTTCGTTAAACTCTGTAAGAGCAACATATGATTTAGCTCAGTTACCTGAATATGAAGATTTAATGACAGCAACTTCATCTGTTACAGGACAAAAAATAAACAGATTTACACATATTCATCAAAGTACGGAAGACCTTGTGAAAAAGGTAAAAATGCAAAGATTATTGGGTCAAAAAACTGCTTCATGTTTTCAAAGATGTGTGGGAATGGATGGACTTAATGCAGTATATAGCACAGCATATGAAGTAGATAAAGCATATGGCACAAATTATTTTAATAACTTTATGGAGTATTTAAAGTATGTGCAAGAAAATGATTTAACTGTTGACGGAGCTATGACTGACCCTAAAGGGGATCGCTCACTATCACCAAGCAAGCAAGCGGATCCTGATTTATATTTGCGTGTTGTTGAAAGAAGAGAAGACGGGGTAGTTGTAAGAGGCGCCAAAGCTCACCAAACAGGAATTAGCAACTCTCATGAAGTTTTAGTAATGCCTACTATAGCAATGGGACCTGATGATAAGGACTATGCAATTGCATTTTCAGTACCTGTTGATGCAGAGGGTGTGCTGATGATTATAGGCAGACAATCATGCGATACAAGAAAGCTTGAAGGCTCTAGTATAGATGTAGGAAATAGTGAGTTTGGCGGAATGGAAGCACTTTTAATATTCGAAGATGTATTTGTTCCTAACGAAAGATTATTTTTAAACGGTGAAACAGAATTTGCCGGAATGTTGGTTGAAAGATTTGCAGGCTATCACAGACAAAGCTACGGCGGATGTAAGGTAGGAGTAGGTGATGTGCTAATTGGAGCTGCAGCATTGATAGCCGACTACAACGGAGCACAAAAAGCATCCCATGTTAAAGATAAGCTAATTGAAATGACTCATTTAAATGAAACATTGTACAGCTGCGGAATAGCATGTTCAGCAGAAGGACACAAGACAGAATCAGGAAACTACATAATAGATTTATTGTTGGCAAATGTATGTAAACAAAATATAACAAGATTTCCTTATGAAATAGCCAGATTAGCTGAAGATATAGCTGGTGGATTAATGGTTACAGCTCCATCAGAAAAAGATTTAAGAGATCCTTTCATAGGAAAATATATAGAAAAATATTTGCAAGGCGTAAATGGTGTGTCAATAGAAAATAGGCTTAAGGTATTAAGACTTATTGAAAATATCACATTAGGCACTGCAGCAGTGGGATATAGAACAGAATCAATGCATGGCGCAGGTTCACCACAAGCTCAAAGAATTATGATATCAAGACAAGGCAATA
>CAZJKK010000116.1:0-5830 GCA_964546605.1 uncultured Clostridia bacterium | reverse complement strand
TGTTTATGATAAAATTAAAAAAAAGTACGGAGCTTAAAATGTTGTTTGTTTCTTCGGATAATTTAAAGCCTGGCATGGTTTTGGCTATGGATATAACAATATATAATAAATATAATTTTAAAACGTTGCTTTTAAGCAAAGGTCAGCCACTAACCAGCACATATATTAGAAAAATTAGTTCTAATAATATTTCGGGCGCTTATATAAAAAATGAAGATAAAATTAATAATTTTCAAAAAAATAATATTAGTGAGGAATTTGAAGCTGATATTTTAACTAGAATTAAAGATATTTTTTATAAGTATAAGTTGGAAAATTATCGTTTCAGCAATAGATTAATTTGGCAAATTTCGGATTTGGCATATGATTTAATTGATGAAATAGTTTATACTAAATTGTTGCTATATAAAACATTAAAATATGATAATAGTGAAGACTATGTATTTCAGCATTGCATTAATGTTGCCATTTTAAGCATATCATTGGGAAATTCTCTAGAATTAAATCATCAAAAGCTGCATGAATTAGCTATAACTGCTTTGCTTCATGATATAGGCATGCAGCATGTATCTCATGAAACTATGTATAAGCAGGATGATTTAACTGAAGAAGAGGCTATAGAAATAAAAGCACACCCTGTTAATGCAGTGAAAGCATTAAAATCGTTTGTTTCAAATGATGTATTAAGGGGGATAGTCAGTCATCATGAACATGTGGATGGAACCGGATATCCATACAAGCTTAAGGGAGATGAAGTTCATGTATATGGTAAGATATTGGCAATATGCGATGTTTTCCAAGCATTAAATACAGATTTTAGCTATAGAAAAGCCTGGGAATCGTCGCAAATAGTAAAATATATTTCTGAAGGCAAAGGCATCAAGTTTGATTCAGATATTGTAGAGGTGTTTTTGAAAAATATTATTGTTTACTCTCCAGGAGAATATGTAAAATTAAATAATAGAAAATCTGCAGTAGTCATTAGCAATAATCCTGATGATTGTTTAAAACCAGTTGTACGAATAGTAAAACCAGATGGAAATTTGGGTTTGGATTTTGACTTAATGAACAAGGAAAATGATCAAATTGAAATAGTGGGTAAGGGACATTACTTTGAATATATTGTAAGTGCGTGCCTTTGTGGTGAAAAAACCAGATATGACGGTAAAGTAGCAGTTTCAGATAAAATTAAAAAATTAGTTGATGATGGAAAAGCTATTATGGTATGCCCGGAAGTATTAGGCGGTTTAAATGTACCTCGTCTTCCATGTGAAATAAAAGAAGGCAGAGTAGTGAACATAGCATCTGATGATAAAACGGATTATTTTGTGGAGGGTGCTATAAAAACACTTGAAACAGCTAAGAAGTATAGCATTAAAAAGGCAATATTAAAAGAAAAAAGCCCATCATGCGGAAGTAACTATATATATGACGGCACATTTAGCAAAACTTTAATTCATGGTGAAGGAATAACAACCAGACTTCTTCGTTTAGAAGGTATAGAAGTGATTAGTGATGAAAAGAGGTAATATTTCATGATTGAACATCATTCTAAAAACATAAATACATTTATGAAGCAGAATCATTTGTATATAATAATATTTATGTTTTTTATAATAGTTACTTTAAATAATTTTAATTATTTGAATTCCTATATGATTCACAGCATATTAGAAAGCATCAGTTCTGTTATAGCAGTAGGAATTTTCATGTTTTCATTGAATTCATATAGTGTTAATAATAACGATTTCTTAATTAAACTTGGAATAGGCTATTTGTTTGTAGCCATATTTGATTTAGTTCATACATATAATTATGGTAATTTAGTCATTATTCAAAATGCAGCATATGACTTAGATACAAAGCTTTGGGTTGCTGGGAGATTTGTTGAATTATGCACATTGTTAAATGCATCAACTGCTTTATTTAAAAAAAATAAAAAATATGATTACTCAATTACTTTTGTTATTTTTATGATTCTTTCGATTATTTTAATGATTGATGCTATTTATATTAATATTATTATACCTGTATTAAAAACAGAAACAAGTGGAGTAACTCCATTTAAAATTATTGCTGAGTATGTTATTACTGTTGGATTTTCGCTATGTGCGTTTATTTATTACAAATATAGGGATTTTTTTGATAATAGTTTATTCATATATCTTGAATTATTTTTGGGTACTAAAATAATTTCTGAGCTTTTTATTATGGTTTACAATACAATAATAGATAATTATAATTTAATTGGACATTTATTTAAGGTGTTGTCGTTTTATTTTTTGTACAAAGGTATAATAGCAGCCGGTATAAAAAGCCCGTTCGATATGATGGCTAATAATCTTGAAAAAGTGGACAAATCATTGAAAGAGCATGAAACACAACGAAAATATTTGGAACATTCAATTATAAATAATGATAAATGTAATGATTTATTAATTAATAGCTCTGTCAATGGTATTATGATCATAAGATATTGTGAAATTATTTATGTTAATGATACATACATTAATCTTCTTGCAGCTAAAGATTATACTGAAATAAAAGGAAAAAACATGATTGAGTTCATACATAAAGATTATATTCCTTTATTTTATGAAAGACTAGAGAATATTAATGCAGAAAATAAAGTAATGCCTTTTGATGAAATTAAGGTAATATCATTGGATGGAGCTGCTATTGATGTTGAAGTTTCAGTAAATAATATAAACTATAGAGGAAAACCCGCATTAATGATAATTGCAAAAGACAATACCCAAAAGAAGAAACTTGAAAATGAAATCATAGAAGGTGAAAGAAAACTGAATGCTTCATATGAGCTAAATAAGCTTCATTCAGAGTTTTTTTCTAATATATCACACGAATTAAAAACACCACTAAATATTATATTAGGTTCAATTCAATTAGCCGAAAATAGCCATGAAATTTCTCAAGTTTGCGGACAAAACACTTATGACGTAATGGATATAATGAAACAAAATACATATAGACTAATAAGACTCACTAATAATTTAATAGATATATCTAAATATGATACGGGTTATTTAAAGATAAACAGGCATAATCATGACATAGTTAATATTGTTGAAGATATTACATTTTCGGTTGGACAATATTTTAAATATAAGGACAAAAATATAATTTTTGATACTGATGTGGAAGAAAAGGTAATGGCTGTTGATATAGATATGATAGAAAGGATAGTAATGAATTTATTATCAAATGCCGTTAAATTCACAAGAAAAGATGATGAAATCATGGTTTGTATTTTTGATTTGGGCGATAAAGTTGCTATAAGTGTAAAGGACAACGGTATAGGTATTCCTAAAGAAAAAATAAGTACTATTTTTAACCGTTTTGAACAAGTAGACAGATCATATACAAGAAACAAGGAAGGAAGCGGAATAGGATTATCTTTGGTAAAAACACTTACAGAGCTCCACGGAGGAAGTGTAGATGTTAAAAGTGTATTAGGCGAGGGCAGTGAGTTTATCATTATTTTGCCGTCCACCCTCATAGAAGACGAAGAACCCGAGGTTGCATTTACATCTGACAGTAAAATTGATAGGATCAGCATTGAGTTTTCCGATATCTATTATAATGAATAATAGATGTCAGACGATTCTCACTTTACTTATTTTACCTCTAATACTAAATAAGTTATATCATCCATTATTTTACCCTTTTTTCCTATGTGGTTATAAAATTTCTCTTTTATTGTGCCATGGAGTTCATCCGCTGTTAAAGCATAATTTGTTTTTAACAATTCCATCATGTTTTTTTTATCAAAAGTTTCACCTGAAGAATTTTTTGACTCAACTAAACCATCTGTATAAAATATAATTTTATCGCCCTTGTCCAATTGAATTTCTTTATCCTCGTAAAAAGGCATAATATACTCTCCAAGCTTGCAAATTGGAAATCCTTTGGCTTCTATTTCATATATTTCTCCAGAACTTTTTAATATTATAGGAGGTACATTTATTCCCGCAGAGGAATATGTAAAAGTCTTTTTCTCAATATTGAAAATACCATAAAGCATGACTAAATATGTTTCGACTTTAAAATTAGTAATATTAAATGATTTGTATAGCTTTTTTAAAACATATCCGGGAGAAATGATTTCAATTGTATCCTCATCTTCTTTTAAAGGTGTGATGTTTTGATTTGCAAATACAGTAAGCATAGCAGCAGATACTCCGTGACCAACAACATCTCCAATATAAACAGCAATGTTATTATCATCAATCTTAATTACATTGTAAAAGTCACCGCTTAAACGGTCTGCAGGCATGTATTCAGCTTTAAAGCACACAAATTCTTCCTTTGGAAGCTGTGCTGGCAGCAATGAGCGCTGCATTTCCTTTGCATATTCTATATCCATCATCAATACTTCATTTATATCTTCAAGCTCTTTAGTCCTTTGTTTTACAATCATGTTTAAATTATCTGAATATTCTTTTAATTCATTTTGGGCTTTTATCATTTCTCTGTATGGTTCACTAACATTTATCACGTAAATAGCTTTAAATAAAATGAGATATGCAATAATTTTATAAATATGGCCAAGGTAATTAAAAGCATCATAAACACTCGCATATTTTATAAAGGCAAGTTCGCTGAAAACAGATATTAAAAGAGCTATCAACAATAAATATTCCCTTTTTGAATTGGTCATATTATATTCATATAAAACTTTTATAAATGTAATGCCCATTATAAAAACAATTATATATTCCATAAATATTTTATCACGAGTCAATCCTTGTCCTTCTACAAACATGTAGGGTAAAAATTCAGGATAAAATGTAACCAGTATCAATATAATTGATACAATGACTATTGTAGGTAAAACAAATACATGCCTGTTAATATTGCTTTTAGCATCATAGGGTATTGAAACAGAAGCCAGAAAACCAATACTCCCAATAAACCTGGAAAGTATCCATAGTGTTGTTGCTCTGTTGGCATCAGTGTTTGCAATAAAAAAGTCAGCCATTCCCTTATAGCTCAATGTATGAAAGGCGTCTAAGGCACCCATAGCCAAAAAGGAACAGCCTAAAATAATAGCTTGTAAATTTCTGGATTCTTCATATATATAATACGTAACGATAAAGATGGAAAAGGAAATAAGAATACTTGAAAATTCCATTATATTATGCCAAGTCAAATATGTTGCTACAGACATTATTCTATTAAACAAATCGTTATTAAGGGCTGCAAATATGAACAGTAGCGCTGAAATTGCAAAAACCACAAATAAACTTTTATATTGCTTTATATTTACAAGCTTGCTTGTTTTTTTGTCCACCATAGGAATCCTCCTGCTGACTAATATGTACAAAACTTAATATTAAATTATTATAATATATATTCGTATAAGATGCCAGAAATTTCGACTATTATCAACAAAAATTATAAGTATGGACTTTATTGGATTGCTAGAATTATTTTCTGGCAATCTTTTTTGTATCACGAATAATATTTCTCGCTTACGAATGAAATTTCTTTATAGTTTTATATAAATAATAAAATAATTTTATAAGTTGTTTAAAATGCATAAAAATAATTGTTTGTTTTTAATGAAAATATTGGTATACTATTTGCAACTATTTAGTTAGGAAAATAACGAAATCTTAGATAATAAAATGGAGGAAGTATGTTAAAAAGAGTATTAGATGTGAAGCATGAAGAAATTGATAAAATACTTGAAAAGCATGACATGAGCAAGCATAATCTTGTAGGTATTCTTTTAGATGTGCAAGCGATGTCACCACAGCATTATATTGCAAAAGAGCAAGCAGAATATATCAGCGAAAAGCTAAATCTT
>CAZJKK010000115.1:2411-5938 GCA_964546605.1 uncultured Clostridia bacterium | reverse complement strand
CTTCCAATATAGTTAAATCTGCAGAAAAGTTTGTATCAAATACCTTGTCAAATCCAAGTCTTCTTAAAGCTGCCACCATTTTGCCTGTTACATCTGTTCCAACAGGATATCCGAATTCTTCACCTAATGATGCTCTTACACCTGGAGCTGTTTGCACCACAACATATTTATCCTTGTTATCTATAGCTTCCCAAACATCATCAATATAAGTTTTTTCACGTAACGCTGCAACTGGACATGCTTGAATACATTGACCGCAATATACACATGGTACATCCTTCATGCTAAAATTAAATGCAGGAGCAACTTCTGTTCTAAAGCCTCTGTTTGTAAAGTCTAATATGCCTATGCCTTGTACTTCTCTGCATGTGCTTACGCATCGTCCGCACAATATGCATTTGCTTGAATCTCTAATAATGGAATAAGACAAATTATCAACAACAGCTTCTCTTTTGTCCCCTTCAAATTCAATATCGTTTATTCCCAGCTCATCGCACAATTTTTGAAGCTCACAAGTGCCGTTTCTAAGGCATGTTAAACACTCTCTGTTGTGATTAGCAAGTATTAATTCCACATTCATCCTAACTGCATTTCTAACCTTTGCAGTGTTAGTTCTCACATTCATGCCTTCTTGCACTTGCAATACACATGATGCCGGCAGATTTCTCATGGGAACACCTTTTATATCCACTTCAACCACACATACTCTACATGCAGCAACCTCATTTATATCTTTTAAAAAGCATAGGGTAGGTATATCTATTCCAGCCTCTCTGGCTGCCATTAACACCGTATAATCCTTTGGAACACTAACTTGTATTCCATTTATAGTTACATTTACTTTATCCATTATTAACACCAGCCTTTCTTACTTTTTAATGATGGCGTGGAATGTACAAGAATCCATACATGCACCACATTTAATACATTTGTCTTGATTAATTACGTGAATTTCCTTAACTTTTCCTTCAATAGCTCCAACAGGACAAATTCTGGCACATTTAGTACAGCCCTTGCAATCCATAGTAATAATATATTTTAATAGTGATTGGCAAACTCCTGAAGGACATCTTTTTTCGAGCACATGAGCCTCATATTCATCTCTAAAGTATCTTAATGTTGATAATACGGGATTTGGTGCGGTCTGACCCAATCCACAAAGAGATGTTTCCTTAATGTTATGAGCCAATCTTTCAAGCTTATCTAAATCCTCCATTGTTCCTTTGCCTTCAGCAATCTTATTGAGAATTTCAAGCATTCTCTTAGTTCCTTCCCTACAAGGAGTGCACTTTCCACAGGATTCATCAACAGTGAAATCTAAAAAGAATCTTGCTATATCAACCATGCAATTATCTTCGTCCATAACAATCATTCCGCCTGAGCCCATCATGGAGCCAACTGCGGTTAAATTATCATAATCAATAGGTGTGTCAAGGTGTTCCCTTGTTAAACAGCCACCGGAAGGTCCTCCTGTTTGAACAGCCTTAAATTCCTTACCATTAGGACAACCTCCTCCAATGTCATAAATAACCTCTCTTAAAGTTGTTCCCATTGGAACCTCAACCAGCCCCGTATTATTTATTTTTCCGCCTAGGGCAAATACCTTAGTTCCAGGAGATTTCTCAGTGCCAAAGCTCTTAAACCATTCAGGACCTTTTAGGATTATTTGAGGTACATTGGCCAATGTTTCAACATTATTAATAATTGTTGGTTTTCCCCAAAGTCCTTTGTTTGCAGGGAAAGGAGGTTTGTTTCTTGACATTCCTCTTTTGCCTTCAATGGATTGCATAAGCGCAGTTTCTTCGCCACATACAAAGGCTCCTGCACCTAAACGAATTTCTACATCAAAATCAAATCCTGAATTAAATAAATTTTTTCCTAATAACCCCACTTCTTTTGCTTGATTAATTGCAATTTTAAGTCTATGAACTGCTATAGGATATTCTGCTCTTACATATATATAACCCTTTGTAGCCCCAATAGCATAGCCTGCAATAGCCATAGCCTCTAGTACAGCGTGTGGGTCACCTTCAAGTACACTCCTGTCCATAAATGCACCGGGGTCACCCTCATCAGCATTACAAATTACATACTTTTGATCTGCCTGATTTGGTGCAGCAAAACTCCACTTCATTCCTGTTGAAAAGCCTGCTCCTCCTCTTCCCTTTAAGCCTGAATCTTTAACAAGCTTTATTACTTCATCTGGTGTCATTTCTGTAAGCACTTTTCCCAGTGCCATATATCCGTCTCTTGCAATATATTCATTTATATTTTCAGGGTTAATTAACCCACAATTTCTAAGAGCAACTCTTTTTTGCTTTTTATAAAAATTCACTTCACTTAATGGCTTTATTTGTTCATGCTTTGCACTTTCATCAAATAGATACTTTCGAACGATCCTTCCCTTTAATAAGTGCTCTTCTACTATTTCATCCACTCTTTCAATACTCATTCTTGAATAAAACGTTCCCTCAGGGTATACAATTACAATAGGGCCCTCTTCACAAAGTCCAAAACAGCCTGTTCCTACTACCTGTACTTCATTATCTAAATTAATTTCTTTTATTTTTTCTTCAAATCTTGCTTTAATTAAAGCAGATTTTGAAGAGCTGCATCCTGTTCCGCCGCATACCAGGACATGAGATCTGAAAATTTTCATCATCTTCCTCCATTTCTTAGGACGCTTATTCAGCACCTATTGTATATTCGCTAACTATCCTGTTATTTACTAAATGTTCGGTAACTATCCTCGCTGCTTTTTCAGGGTCTACATGGATATAGGTAACTTTTTCTTTTCCTTGAGCATATACTTCAACGATTGGTTCATAAGTGCACATTCCAATGCAACCTGTTTGCACTACCTGTACGTTACTTAAGTTTCTTTTTGCAATCTCTTCTACAAATGTTGCTAATACAGGTCTTGCACCTGCAGATATTCCGCATGTCGCCATACCTACTACCACTCTGATATCTTTTTCTGTATTGCGCATTTCAACATTTTTTATTGCTTCTTCTCTTAAATTTTTTAACTCTTCTAAAGATTTCATAATAGCCCCCTAATCCTTATATTTTGATAATATTTCTGGAATTTTTACAGGCTCAAGCTTGCCATACACATCTCCGTCAATCATCATTACAGGTGCCAAGCCGCAGCATCCCAAGCATCTTGTGGCTTCAAGAGTAAATAAATTATCTTTTGTTGTTTCTCCAACCTTAACTTTTAATTCTTTTGCCAACTTGTCCAATACTAGCTGGGAACCCTTCACATAGCAAGCAGTACCCATACATACACCTATTTTGTGCTTTCCCTTTGGCACTATTGAAAATTGAGTATAAAATGAAGCTACACCATAAACTTCAGCCAATGGAACATTAAGTTCATTTGATATAAACTTTTGTACTTCCAGTGGCAAATACCCAAAAATTTCTTGCGCCTCATGCAACGTCTGCATTAAAATTCCTTGATTATCCTTAATAGAGTCAATGTACTCCTTAAGCATTATGAAATTCTTTTCATTAGCTTTTAC
>CAZJKK010000115.1:0-2311 GCA_964546605.1 uncultured Clostridia bacterium | reverse complement strand
TAATAGAGTCAATGTACTCCTTAAGCATTATGAAATTCTTTTCATTAGCTTTTACATCAAGTCCTTTAACCAAAATAAAACCTCCTTAAAAACGTTATCAAAATATTCTGCTTCATTATATAACTTTGTTATTATAATGTCAATTAATCGTTCCATATTATAAATTAAATTACGGTAATAAATTATTAGCTCAAATTATATAAAGATTTTTTAACAAAAACATATTACATCATAATATAATATTCATATTTTTCTAAATTAGACTAACTCCTTATATTAAACGTTATTTTACACAACACCTATTTATTAATAGTTACAAGCTTCTTAAAAAGCAGGAGTTCTCATCACTTCGCTATAATTTTAAGCAAAAAAAAATCACTGTTTGCAGTGATTAATCTTCTTCTTCAACATTAAATAAACTTAAAATTCTGTTTAGATCTTCATTATTTTTATATTCTATTTCTATTTTTCCCTTATTTTTATTGCTTTTTATGTTAACCTTTGATGAAAGTCTTTCAGCCAACAAGTCTTCCACATATACAATATACTTATCTTTTTCAATGGGAGCTTTTCGTCCTGGTTTTTTAGAATTTCTTACAAGCTTTTCAACATCTCTTACGCTTAAGTTTTCCCTTATTATTTTGTCTGTCATAGCTGCTTGCTTTTCAAGGGTTAAGCTAAGCATTGCTCTTCCGTGACCGGCACTGATTTCATTGGATATTATTTTATTTTTAACATATTCATCTAAGTTAGAAAGTCTCATGATATTAGTAACATATACTCTTGATTTCCCAACTATATTTGATACTTCTTCCTGTGTAATTCCATATCTGTCCATAATAAACTCATATGCCGTTGCTTCGTCAATAGGATTTAAATCTTCTCTTTGAATATTTTCTATTAAAGCAATTTCAGATGCATTTTTGTTTTCAATATCTCTTACTATGCTTGGTATAGTCTTTAAATTGGCGTTATTACATGCCCTCCATCGCCTTTCCCCTGCAATAATAGTATAAAATTCGGCCTCTTTTCTAACAATTATAGGTTGGATAACTCCATATTTTTTTATTGATTCTGTCAGCTCATCAAGTTTGTCTTGTTCAAAATTTTTTCTAGGCTGATTGGGATTAGGACATATTAAATTAATGTCAATTTCTTGTATTCTTTGATTATCATCCGTGTCTAAATTCTCAGGTATCAGTGCTGATAAACCTCTGCCCAAGGCTTTTCTTTTAGTTGCTGCCATACTAACTCCCTCCCTAATTGTTTTTTATTATTTCATCTGTAACCCTAAAATAAGCTTCGCTTCCTTTTGATGTTTCATCATATATCATTATTGGCAATCCAAAGCTTGGAGCTTCTGCCAGACGTACATTTCTAGGTACCTGTGTTTTATATACCTTGTTTCCAAAATGTTTTTTAACCTCTTCAACAACCTGAATAGATAAATTTGTTCTGCCATCATACATGTTTAACAAAACTCCTTCTATTTCAAGTCGAGAATTTAAGCTTTTTTTCACCAGTTTTACAGTGTCCATTAGCTGTCCCACTCCTTCCAAGGAATAATACTCACATTGTATGGGAATTAAAACCGAATTTGAAGCAGTTAAAGCATTTAATGACAATAAGCCAAGTGACGGTGGACAATCTATTAATATATAATCATAATGATTTTCAATTAAATCAATTTTTTCCTTTAATGTTTTTTCCCTGTACTTTGAACCTGCAAGCTCTATTTCAGCACCTGCCAAGTTAATATTTGCAGGTATAACATCCAGATTTTCTAATGCAGTCTTTAATATAACCTTATTAATATCAAATTCTTCAATTAAAACATCATAAACAGTTCTTTCCAGAGAGTTTTTATTAAAGCCAAATCCTGAGGTTGAATTGCCTTGTGGGTCCATATCGATGCTTAATACCTTCTTGCCTCTTATAGCTAAGCCTGCAGACAAGTTAACATTTGTTGTAGTTTTTCCCACACCGCCTTTTTGATTAAATATGCTTATTACCTTAGTCACTCCATCACCTTCTACATGCTTTTTTTCGGAATTCTTACCTTTATTTCTATAAATTCATCTGTTTCGTCCTGTTCAAATTTAGCATCAATACCTGTATTAAGAATCTCATTGTACGCATTTTTAATGGTATTTATATAAATCTTATAATTTATGAAATTTCTTACATAACGCTTGTCCCTCATTTTCTTTTCATTAATATCATCTGCAATTGAATTAACAAGCTTTTCTGTTTCACTTACCTTAAGATCCTTTTTAATTACCTTTTCAACTATGCTTAAAAGAAGCTCCTC
>CAZJKK010000114.1:0-6208 GCA_964546605.1 uncultured Clostridia bacterium | reverse complement strand
TTTTCTCTGTAAACAGCAATGTGTGAAATATTTACGTTGAAGGATTTGTATATTTCTGCAATGTGAGCCATAACACCAGGTACATCCTGTACTTCGACAGTGATGCGGCTTCCCACATCCTTAAAGCCAAGTAAATCAATAAATGCATCAAAAATATCACTTTCAGTGATTATTCCTACCAATTTTCCCTTTTCCGTTACAGGCAGCGTTCCAATTCTTTTTTGTCTCATAATAACTGCTGCTTCTTCTAACAAGCTGTCACTTTCAATGGTGATAGGGGTCTTAGTCATTGCATCTTTAACAGTTAATTTTGATAATAAATAGTTTATTTCAAAAATACTTAATGATGTTGCCTTTGTAGGAGATACTGTTTGAATATCACCTTGCGTTAATACACCAACCACCTTATCCCCATCAACTACAGGAACTCTTCTTAGATTTTTTTCTTTCATAAGAGCCACTGCATCAGTAATAGGTGCATTTGCAGCTATGGTAATTGGATTTTTCGTCATCCTGTTTTTAACATACATAATTATTCCCCTCCTAAGTATGCTTTTTTAATTTCATTGCTGTTGGCTAATTCTTCCCCTGTACCACTCATTACTATTGAACCTGTTTCAATAACATATGCCCTATGTGCTATGGACAAAGCCATTTTAGCATTTTGTTCAACCAATAATATTGTTGTGCCTTCAGCATTTATATTTTTAATTATATCAAAAATTTCCTTAACTAAGAGTGGCGCAAGTCCCATGGAAGGCTCATCAAGCAAGAGTATTTTAGGTCTTGACATAAGTGCACGACCCATGGCAAGCATTTGCTGCTCTCCTCCTGACAAAGTTCCTGCTGTTTGCTTTTTACGGTTCCCAAGGATAGGGAAAAGCTCATACACATGCTCCATATCTTTTTTAATTTCTGATTTGTTTTTTCTCAAGAAGGCGCCCATTTCAAGATTTTCTACTATAGACATGGCAGGAAATATTCTTCTCCCTTCAGGCACCTGACACAAGTTCATTTCAACTCTCTTTGGAGCAGAAACATCAGTAATATCCTTGCCTTCAAGAAAGATTTGTCCGGTGGTTGCTTTTTTAAGACCTGATATGGTCCTCATTGTTGTTGTTTTTCCTGCACCGTTGGCACCTATTAAGGTTACTATTTCACCCTTATTAACTGTAAGAGAAATATCTTTAAGGGCATGAATTACGCCATAGTGAACATTAAGATTTTTTATGTCTAGCATTATACATCCTCCCCTAAGTAAGCTTCAATAACTCTTTTATTATTTTTTATTTCTTCCGGCACGCCTGATGCAATCATAGTTCCATAATCAAGAACGTATATGCGCTCGCATATTTTCATTACCAATGACATATCATGCTCAATAAGTAAGACAGTCAGTCCAAACTCATCTCTTATTTGAGCAATTGTCTTTGTTAATTCTGCAGTTTCATTAGGGTTCATACCTGCTGCAGGCTCATCTAACAATAGTAGCTTTGGCTTTGTGGCCATGGCTCTTACAATTTCCAAGTGTCTTTGCTCACCATATGGAAGATTTTTAGCCAATTCATTCTTTTTATGAGTAAGCTTAAATATATCCATTAAATCCTCAGCTTCCTTTAAAAGCCTCTTTTCTTCCTCGTAATACTTGTTTGAACGTAAGAATGCTGACATCATTGAATATTGAACATTTTGATGCATGGCAATCCTTATGTTATCTAGAACGGTTAAATCCTTGAAAAGTCTTATATTTTGGAATGTTCTGGCCATCCCTACCTTTGTAATATTGTATGGTTTAAGTCCTCCGATTTCCTTGGGAGAACCATCAATTTCAAGCTTAATGCTTCCTGATGTAGGAGCATATACCCCGGTTATTAAATTGAAAAAAGTTGTTTTTCCGGCTCCGTTAGGGCCAATAAGTCCAACAAGCTCTCCTTTTTCAATATTCATGCTTGCATTAGATACTGCTGTAAGTCCTCCAAAGGACTTAGTTAATTTATCAACTGATAAAAGCGACATACGACCCCTCCTTTACTGAATTTTTTCACCTTTTTTTCTGAATTTAAATAAATCAGTTACTTCCTTTGTACCAAGTAATCCCTGCGGTCTGAAAAGCATAATAACCACTAACAACAATGCGTAAATTATCATTCTTAATTCTGAGTAAGCTTGCAAAAATGTAGTTATTACTGCAAGCGCCACAGCTGCAATTATGGATCCTGAAATGCTGCCCATTCCCCCAAACACCACAATTACTAAAATGTCAATGGATTTATTAAATCCAAAAAGAGTTGGCTTTATAAAATAAAAATATGATGAATATAAAGCTCCCGCAATTCCGGCAAAAAATGCTCCTATGGCAAAAGCCATAACCTTGTACTTTGTTGTATTTATTCCCATGGATTCTGCTGCAATTTCATCTTCCCTGATGGAGATGCATGCACGACCTTGAGATGATCTGACAAAATTGTTTATTAATGTTATTGTTAAAGCTGTAAATATAAATAGCCACAGCCAGTTTGTATATCTTGGTATACCATTTAAACCAGCCGCACCGTTTGTCGTTTCCATATTTAAAAACACAACACGGATTATTTCGGCCATACCAAGAGTTGCAATTGCCAAATAGTCACCCTTAAGCCTTAATGTAGGTATACCTACTAAAATCCCTACTATGGCAGCAGCAACCGCTCCCACTAATGTTCCTATTAAAAATCCACCTGTTGAGTTCATTTCCATGTTGATTAATGCAGCTGCATATGCACCGATGGACATAAAACCTGCATGACCTAATGAAAATTGCCCCGTAAAACCCGTAACCAAATTCAAGCTTACAGCAAGAATAATATTAATACAAATAGTAGCCAGTGTTATTTCATAAAAACTATTTATTATTCCGTTTGTTATGAGAAGTTGTACAATGCCGAAGAATACAACCAATAAGATTAAAGTTAATATGTTCTTTTTATTAATTACTTTCATACTACACCTTCTCTTTCGTATTCTTGCCTAACAATCCTGAAGGCTTCAATATTAGTATAACTATGAGGAATGCAAACACAGCAGCATCTCTGTACATAGAAAATCCATATCCGGAAACCAATGTTTCAAGCATACCAATGGAAAGTCCTCCAATCATGGCTCCGGGAATGCTTCCAATCCCTCCAAACACAGCTGCAACGAATGCCTTAAGACCAGGCATCATACCCATGAGTGGGTCTATTGAATTATAATAAATTCCAACAAGCACTCCACCTGCACCTGCCAAGGCTGAACCTATGGCAAATGTAAATGATATGGTGTTGTCTACCTTTATTCCCATTAACTGTGCTGCATCCGGGTCTGCTGAAACAGCTCTCATTGCCTTGCCAACCTTTGTTCTGTTGACAACATATTGTAATATCACCATTAAAGCCAGTGCTGTAAATATTATATATATTTGCTGCATGCTTATTATTACATTTCCTAATGTAAGCACTGAATCTGACAGTAATTTTGGATAAGACTTTACTTCTGCACCTACAAAATACATCATCACATATTCCAATAAAAGTGACATTCCTATTGCTGTGATTAAAACAGCTATTCTTGTAGAGTTTCTAAGGGGTTTGTATGCGATTTTTTCAATGGTCATTCCAAGAACAGAACAAGCAACCATGGATATAATCAATGCAGGAACAAATCCCAAACCGGCGTAAGTGGTAACTGCAAAGCCCACATATGCCCCTATCATATAAACATCTCCATGAGCAAAATTTATTAATTTAATAATACCATAAACCATTGTATAACCAAGAGCAACCAATGCATATATGCTGCCCAAAGAAACGCCGTTAACTAATTGTTGTAAAAATTGATCCAAATCTGCACCTCCTTATGTTAATGATAATAAATTAAGTTAGCATGTTACATGCTAACTTAATTATCCTATTTTTATAGTTTTAAAATTTATTTAGGCTCTACTTTAACACTTGTACCTTGAGCTCCATTTTCCAAACCTATAACTACTGCTGATTTAATTGGGTTGTGGTCTTCGCCCATATCAAAAGTACCTGTTACTCCAACGAAACCTTTTGTAGAAGCAAGAGCATCCTTTACTTTAACAGGATCAGCTTCACCTGCACGCTCAATAGCATCTGCAATGAATTTTCCTAAGTCATAACCAAGAGCATTAAATGCATTTGGTTCAGTACCTTTCTTTTCTTTATAAGCAGCAATAAATTCTTTAACTAGTGGATCCTCATCCAATGATGAATAGTGATTTGAATAATATACATCATTTAAAGCTTCAGCTCCTGCAAGCTCTAAAAGTACAGGAGAATCAAATCCGTCAGCTCCAAGTACAGGAGCGTCAATTCCTAAATCACGGGCTTGTTTAATTATTAAGCCTGCTTCTTGATAATATCCTGGGATGAATATTACATCAAAGTCTTTTCCTTTAACATTAGTTAAAATAGCATTGAAGTCTTTGTCTTTACCAACATATCCTTCTTCAGCAACAATTTGTCCGCCTAATCCTTCAAATGTTGCTCTGAAGTTTTCAGCAAGTCCTTTACCGTAATCACTTGAAGTGTCTTTGATTATAACTGCTTTTTTAGCGCTTAAGTTGTTAGCTGCAAAGTTAGCCATTGTAATTCCTTGAAATGAATCGTTGAAGCAAAGACGGAATACATATTCATTTACATTTCCCTTGTCATCAACAGTTACACCCTTATCAGCAGTTGCTGAAGCTGATATTATAGGCACTTGATTTTGCATAGCAACAGGTATAGTTGCCATGAAATCACCTGATGTAGCAGGTCCAAGCTGTGCAACAACTTTTTCCTGTGTCATAAGTCTTGTAGCTACTGAAGTAGCTTCAGCTGAATCTGACTTGTTGTCAATTTGAACAGGAACTATTTTCTTACCGTTAATTCCGCCGGCAGCATTTATTTCATCAAATGCCATCATGATGCCGTCAACGCTTGATTGACCATATGATGCAACATCTCCGGTTAGCTCATAGTTTATTCCTATTTTAATTTCATTCGCATTTTCTTGCGTCTTGTTTGTATTACCGCCGCTGCAGCCTACAAGCATGCTCATTACCAATATAATTGCTAATAATGATAAAATTGTTTTTCTTTTCATATTAATACCCTTTGTCCTTTTCTTAATATTTTAAAAATGATATTAATACATTTTCGTTTTCTTGTCAATATAATTTTTCTTTTATTAGTTTCTTTATAAGAAACTAATGTATTTAATATTCTTTTTATTAAAAAGCAACTTTGTTGTAATTATAATGTTTTTGCATTTTTGTTGTTCATAATGCTTAAACATTTTTTAATGTTTGTGTTTTAAAACATTTTTTAAATAATTATGAGCATTATTTACCTAACATATAGGTAAACGTTTCTAATGGTTGAGACATAAAAAAACTTCCCAATGTTCAGGGAAGTTTTTGATGTAATTTATAATTAGCAGCGGTCGCCTATTCCGCCAATTCTGTCGCCACATGCACAGAATAAAACTACCAATAACAAGAAGAAGAATAATAAGTTGTCATTGTCTCCACATCCACCAACTCCACCAAGCAATCCATCGTCACCCATGAAGCAGAATAATACAACTAATAACAAGAAGAAGAATAACAAGCTGTCTCCACTATCTCCTAATATATTGTTAAACATATAGAACCTCCTAAAAGTAATTTTTCTATATATTATTCATGACTCCATAAAACGTTACTTTAATAATCATCATTTAAAGAATTTAAAAAATTTATTACTCTATTAATAATTGAGTCATCATTGTTGGAACTCCAATCATTTCGCTTATGTGATCTGCTTGATGATATTCTATAATCTGGTTCTATATCTCTGTATTTGTCGAAATTATACCTTATAGACTCCACATCATTTAACATGCCTATCATATATTTTTTAGATCGCTCATCAATATATGAATTGTTTGATAAACGGTTCAAAATATATATTAACTCAATCAAATCATACATTTTTTCATATGAATTCCTGTCATTATCTTTTCCAACCATTTTTCACCACCCCTATTACTTTTCTTTATTATATGTAAAATTTTCAATAATTGATAATAATAACAATAACATAGGAAATATATAAAATATAAATATATTTATTTTTCTTAAGATTTAATATATAATTGAATTATAAAATAATAACGAGGTTTATTTATGAAGGTATTTTTAAAT
>CAZJKK010000113.1:0-6271 GCA_964546605.1 uncultured Clostridia bacterium | reverse complement strand
ATGTAAATGAAAGCAGAGATAAATTTACCGTAGACAAAGGAAAAATACGTTTTGGTCTAGCTGCAGTTAAGAATGTAGGAACAAACGTAATAGGAGAAATAATAAAGGCAAGAGAAGAAAAAGGCAAGTTCACAAGTTTTGTTGACTTTTGTACAAAAGTTGACCAAACCGTATTAAATAAAAGACAAATAGAATCCCTTATTAAATGCGGAGCCTTTGACTTTTTAAATGTGAGACGTTCACAGCTAATGGCTATTTATGAAAAAACTATGGATTCTATTACTAATCAAAAGAAAAAAAATATTGAAGGACAATTTTCCATTTTTGATGATGCAGTTTCTAATTCTTTAGACTTATCTCATGATGATGATATGCCCAATTTGCCTGAGTTCAATGAAAAAATTCTTCTTGCCATGGAAAAAGAAATGGTGGGAGTTTATTTAAGTGGACATCCCCTTTCAGAGTATGAAAAAGAATTGGAAAAACTAGCAACAACAAACACAAGTGAAATAGCTGAAATAAGAGAAGGAGACAATAGTAGTCGCTTGTCTGATGGAAGTAAAGTAACATTAGGTGGAATAATAATTAAAAAACAAAATAAAATAACAAAGAATAATAATATGATGGCGTTTATCACATTGGAGGATTTGTACGGAACCATTGAAGGTATAGTTTTCCCTAAAATTTACGAGAATAGCAAGGAAATTTTATATGAGGACAGTATAGTTCTGGTAGAGGGAACATTAGATGCACAAGAAGAAGATGCTCCAAAGCTAATATGCAACAAAATAATGGAGCTTAATAAAGAAATACCTCTAAATAAGACTACAGATACGCATGCTTGCAAGCTTTATATAAAAGTAGAAAATACAGAACATTATAAAAAAATTAAAAAAGAGCTTGTAAATATAATAAGTAAATACAACGGAAATGATTGTGTAGTAATTTATAATGAAAAGGAAAAAGCAAATATGGTTTTACCTATGAAAAATTGGGTAAATACAAACAATGAAGAATTAAGAGCAAAGTTAGAATCATTATTGGGAGAAAATAACATAGCTGTTAAAACAATAGAGCAATAACAGGAGGGGATTATGAGAAAAATCGGAGTACTAACCAGCGGCGGCGATGCGCCGGGAATGAATGCAGCAATTAGAGCAGTTGTAAGATATGCAATATATAACAATGTCAATGTAACAGGCATAAAAAACGGATTTAGAGGATTAGTTGACTCAGACAGCATGGAAATGAATTTATCATCTGTGGCAGATATAATTCATAGAGGAGGCACGGTTCTCGGTAGTGCAAGAAGCACTGAATTTCAAACACCTGAAGGATTTAAGAAGGCACTTAAAAATATTAAGTACCTTGGAATTGATGGAATTGTGGCTATTGGAGGAAATGGTACATTCAAGGGAATGTTGGAATTAGCAAAAGCAGGAGTACCTGTAATTGGTATACCAGGAACCATTGACAATGATTTACCTTACACTCAGTATACATTGGGATTTTTTACAGCATTAACCACAGTCTTGGAATCAGTGGAAAAAATAAGAGACACATCCTCATCTCATTCAAGAACAAATGTTATACAGGTAATGGGAAGAGACTGCGGTGATTTAGCTCTATATGCGGGTCTTGCAGGTGGAGCTGAAATGGTTATAATTCCAGAAGTAGAGTATAATATAGATGAGATTTGCGATAAAATAATGCAGGGAAGAGCAAGAGGCAAGAAGCACAGCATTATCATATTGGCAGAAGGAGCCGGAGATGCTAAGGACATTAGTGAAATTATTGAAAATAAGACAGGAATTGCAACAAGATACTCTGTTCTTGGTTACACTCAAAGAGGCGGCACACCATCAGCCTATGACAGGCTTGTGGGCAGTCAAATGGGAGCAAAGGCCGTAGAATTATTAAATAACTCTATTTCAGGCAGAGTGTTGGGAGTAAAAGGAACAGAAATTTTTCATATGGATATAGAAGAAGCACTTGCCATAGAAAAGAAATTTGACGATACAACATATGAATTAACGAAAATATTATCCATATAACTAAGGAGATGAATAACTTGAGAAAAACCAAAATAGTATGCACCATAGGACCATCATCTGAAAATGAAAAAATATTCAGAGAGTTGGTTTTGAACGGGCTAAATGTAGCAAGACTTAATTTTTCACACGGTTCACATGAGGAACATAAGAAAAAATTTGATACGATTAAAAAAGTAAGAAAAGATTTAGGAGCATCAACAGCGATAATGCTGGACACAAAAGGACCTGAAATAAGAACAAGAGATTTTGAAAACAATGGGGTAGAGCTGGAAAAGGACCAGGAATTTATTATTACCACAAGAGATATACTGGGAAACAATACCATAGCAAGTGTTACATATGAAGGTTTTGCACAGGATGTAAAACCGGGAGACACTGTATTAATAGATGACGGGCTCATAAGTTTAGAGGTAGTAGAAGCCATTAATGAAACAGATTTAAAATGCATAGTTAAAAACGGCGGAACAGTAAAGAATAAAAAGGGTGTAAATATTCCTAATGTAGATATTAATCTACCGGCATTAACACAAAAAGATATTGACGATATAGTTTTTGGAATTGAACAAGGCATTGATTACATAGCAGCATCATTCATCAGAAAGGCAGATGATGTTATAGGCATTAGAAGAATATTAGAAGATCATAATGCTGATAATATTATGATTATTTCTAAAATTGAAAACAGACAAGGTGTTGAAAACATAGATGAAATCATTGCTGTTACTGATGGAATAATGGTGGCTAGAGGTGATTTGGGAGTTGAAATACCTGCTGAAGAAGTTCCCCTTGTACAAAAAGAGCTTATAAAAAAATGCAATGATGCTGGGAAACCTGTTATAACTGCAACTCAAATGCTTGATTCCATGATGAGAAACCCGAGACCAACGAGAGCAGAAGTATCAGACGTTGCAACCGCCATATTTGAAGGCTCAGATGCCATAATGCTTTCAGGGGAAACCGCATCAGGAAGCTATCCTTTAGAGGCTGTTCAAACTATGGCCCGTATTGCAGAAATGATAGAAAACTCACTTGATTATGATGATATGCTGAAAACAAAAAACGTAAGATTTGCAAACGGCATAACAGATTCCATAAGCTATGCAACCTGCAGAACGTGCCTTGATTTAAAAGCATCAGCAATTATTTCTGCCACATCCACTGGATATACAGCTGCAGCAGTATCAAAATACAGACCAATTGCGCCTATTATTGCTGCCACTGAAAGTGAGCAGGTAATGCGCAAAATGTCATTGTATTGGGGAGTTTATCCTATCAAAATAGCCAAAATGAGTTCAACAGATGATTTAATTGATAAATCCGTTGAAAAAGCGTTAGAGCTTGGTTACATTGAAAATGGAGATTTAATAGTTATTACTGCAGGAGTACCTGTGGGAATATCAGGAAGCACCAATTTATTAAAGGTTCATGTAGTAAGCGAGCTTTTATACAAAAGAATTGGAGTAGGAAAAGAAACAGTAATAGGAAGAGCAAGAGTTGCAAAAAATGCTCAAGAATTAAGAGATAAATTTGAAGATGGGGATATAATAGTAATGTCAGCGACAGACAAAGACGTTATTGATTATATGGAAAAAGCATCGGCAATAATAGTAGAAGAAGGCGGTTTAACATCCCATGCATTCATTGTAGGCTTAAATTTAGGCAAAGAAGTGATAGTGGGAGCAGAAAGCTGCACAAAAGAAATAAAAGACGGAGAAATTTTAACAGTAAACGGCCAACAAGGAGTAGTTTACAGAGGCCAAGCAAAAGTAATGTAGTCAGAGGGACATTGCTTGTTTATAGGGTACAGCAATTGTTATTCAAATAATAGGGGTGGTAATATAGAAAAATACAAAAGCTTATTTAGGCTGTCGCTGCCCATATTGTTTTTAATACTAATAATTTTACTGATGGTATTCAGCCCAGATACATTTTTGTGGCTTAAATCATCATTTAAGCCTGTTATATATGCATTGATGATTTCATATTTAATGGATTCATTGGTGACATTTTTCATGAGAAAGCTTAAGGTGCGCAGATGCCAAGGAATTTTACTGGCCTTAATAATATTAATAGGCATAGTTGGATTTTTAATTTACAAGTTACTGCCTCAAATATTGGAAAATATTAATAACATAGTTTCGTTTGTAATGGAAGGAAATATTGATATTGTAAGGATTGTAAATGAAATTAAACTGAAAGTTCACCATGAATATGTGCAAATGGCTGCCTCATACATACTGGAGGCAAGTGAATCCGTAAGAGGTCTCATAAATACCACACTCACAAGAATATCCAACGTGCTTATGATTTCGGTGAAAAACATTGGAGCATCGGCAATAACTATCCTAACTAGCTTTATTATAAGTATTTACATGCTGGTTGAAAAGGAAGACATACTGGCAAGAGGCAGAAGATTAATATATGCATTTTACAGCGAGCAAAATGCAAGGAAAATACTTCATATAGTTACCCAGGCAAACAAAATATTTAAAAGCTTTCTAAACGGTAAGCTTCTAGACTCCTCCATAGTGGGAGTAATATGTGTCATTGTGTTTTTCTTGTTTAAGGTGCCCTATGCACCGCTCATGGGAACAATTATAGGATTATTTAATTTAATACCTTATTTTGGTCCTATAATCGGTTCTGTACCTGTATTGGTGGTTTCATTTTTTGTTGACCCTTCAAAAGCTGTTACAGCCTTAATCATAATTATTGCTATACAACAGCTGGATGCAAATTTCTTAGATCCTCGAATTGTTGGAGGCAATGTGGGAGTAAGTCCTTTTTGGATAATAACATCCGTAACAATAGGTGGTAATCTGTTTGGAATTCCAGGTATGATATTAGGAGTGCCCATAGTTGTTCTCATAAAGACAATTACAGAAGAATCAATTGATATGAAACTAATAGAAAAGGGAATAGGAGACATAGAAAAAGAAAACCTTCGAACAAAAAAGTAAAAAAGTTCCGAAATCGGAACTTTTTATTATTTAATTAGTCTTCTACTGATTGAGCTCTAGGTCTGCAGCCACCGCCGCCTGCACCGCCAACTGAATTTTCGTCAATTTGTCTTGGGAACAATCTTGGGAATGTTGGGCAAATGCTTGCTTGTTCTGGTGATAATTGAACAAAACCGGTGCTTAGAACACATAATTGTACAGGTACAACTATTTTCTTTTCGCAAGATATACAAAGTGAAATTATTAAGCTAACTGATAATTCACCTGTTCTTGGGTCAAGAGTGAAGTCTCTTTGAATGCTGTTAGTTGCAAGTCTTACTACGCAGTCAAGGTTGCAGAATTCTGTAAATCTTGGTAAGAATGCTGTGTCAAATACTGAAGGTAAGCAAATTTCAAAGAAATTAGTCAATACCAATGGATTGCATCTTGGAGCTATTTCAACTATTGCTGATAATGTAACAATGCTTTCACGGTTAGAATCACATGGTGTTGTTACTAAATCTAATTCTATTTCTACACATCCGGAAACTTCAATATTTTGAGTTCCGAATACTGGGGTACCCAATTCTTCATCATCACAGAACTGAGTATCAGCCCATACTAATCTTTGACTTAATGTACCATCAGGCCCTATTACCTTGTAGTCGCATCCATCTTCTTTTTTAACAAACTGTCCACCTGATAATGATGTATTAGGGTTAATCTTAATGTTGCATTCATCATTAATATTGTCTGGGTTAAAGAATTTTCTGCATCTAATGTCTGCTATTCTTATGATATTTGTTCCACAGCCAAGTCTTGGTTCGAAACAAGTATCAGGAGCAGTTTTTAATCCTTGTAAATTAAATAATACAGCATCATAAACTTTGTTAACATATATTGGTTCAGTAACTACATTGCGTAGAGTACCATCCCAATCACAGCCTGATTGACCAGTGCAGCATCTTTCAGCTATTCCGCCAGTGCCAGCAACATTGTCTCTTCTATCTGAGCATCTCATGCTTATAAAACCTCCTCATTAATACTAATACTTTAATTCAATATATTCCGATGAATAAATGTTGTTACTCATCGTCTTGATATTTTTCATAAATTAGTGTAAAGTAGTAAATAATAACATCAATATTTATTTATGGAGGCAATATGAGTTTACCAATAGTAACATTTGAATTTGAAAATGGAGATGTGATAAAGGCTGAGCTTTATCCTGAAATAGCTCCAAATACAGTGAGAAATTTTATTTCTTTAATTAACAAT
>CAZJKK010000112.1:2695-6404 GCA_964546605.1 uncultured Clostridia bacterium | reverse complement strand
GATTTTAACGTTAGTTGTTGTACTATTATGTAATATGTTTGGTAGAGGATATATTAAGCTTGCTGCAATATTAGTAGGTATTGTGGTTGGTTACATTGCAAGTTTAGCTGCCGGTATTGTATCCTTTAAGTCTATTTATGCAGCAAGCTGGTTCAATTTACCTTCTATTATGCCTTATAAAATGGAATTCCCAACAGCTGCAGTTATAAGTATGGTTGTAATGTATGTAGTTAATTCAGTTCAAGCAGTAGGAGACTTGTCTGGTACAACTGTTGGTGGTATGGATAGAGAAGCTACTGATGAAGAGCTTGCAGGTGGTATTAAAGCAAATGGTGTTGTAAGTATTATAGGTTCATTTATTGGCGCATTGCCAACTGCAACATATAGTCAAAATGTTGGCATAGTTGCCATGACAAAGGTAGTGAGCTTAAAGGTTTTTAGAATTACAGCTCTTATGATTTTGTTTGCAGGTTTCATACCTAAGTTCGGCGCAGTTATGACATCCATACCACAGTGTGTAATTGGTGGAGCAACTATCTCAGTGTTTGCTCAAATCACTATGACAGGTATGAGGCTTATAGTTCAAGATGAAATGTCTGTCAGAAACACTACAATTGTAGGTTTGGGTATTGCTTTAGGGATGGGAATTACTCAAATTCCCAAGGAAGGCTTACAATATTTGCCAGATTGGTTTACTTTAGTTTTTGCCAGCTCACCGGTTGTTCTTGCTACAGTTGTTGTATTTGTGTTAAATATAATATTACCCAAGAAAACTTTGGTAGAAGAACAAAGAGAACGAGATGATATGGAAAAATAAATGATATTGGGGACATTCCTTATGCCAGCAAAGACTGTCCCTAAACTAAAGGTGTGTAGTCAAGGTATGGGGACACACCTTAATGTAGGGTTAGTCTTTGGAGAAAAGAATGTCCCCAAATTTAGGAGGCAATATGAATTTATTAATTAAGAACGGATTGATTAATAACCATAATGGAAGCTATTTAGCTGATATACTCATTGAAGACGGGAAAATAAAGCAAATTGGTGAGAGGCTAAATAATACACAAAACTACAGGGAAATTGATGCAAATGGCAAATTACTGCTTCCAGGCGGCGTTGATGTGCATACACACATGGATTTAGACCTTGGAAAATACAGAGCGGTTGATGATTTTTACACAGGAACCGTTGCTGCTGCCTTTGGAGGAACAACCACCATAGTTGATCATATTGCCTTTGGTCCAAAGGGCTGTAGCCTTCATTACATGGTTGATGAATACCAAAAGCTTGCAAAAGAGAAGGCAGTAATTGATTATAGCTTTCATGGGGTTTTTCAGCATGTTAATGAAAAAGTTTTAAAAGAAGTACAAGAACTTAACAATGAAGGAATTTCAAGCTTTAAGGTTTATATGACTTATGACAACATGCTAAGTGACGAAGATATAATTAAAGTATTAGTGAGAGCTAAAGAAACAGGAGTTGTTATTGCAGTCCATGCAGAAAATAACGGAGCAATCCGTTATTTAAGGGACTATTACGGTAATCTTGGCAAGACAGATGCTATTTATCACGCTGTTACAAGACCGGATTCTACAGAAGCAGAAGCAATTAACAGAATGATTTATTTAAGTGAAATTGCAAGTTATCCTCATCTTTATTTTGTACATGTTTCAAGTAAAAAGGGATTAGATGAAATAATACAAGCACGAAAAAGAGGAGCAAAAAATATATATTGTGAAACCTGCACTCAATATTTAACACTAACAGATGATTGTTACAACAAGGAAAATAAGGGCGGTTTAAAATATATTATGGCTCCACCTCTAAGAAAACATGAGGATATTGAAGCTTTGTGGGCGGGCATACAGAATGATGATGTGGATGTTATTGCTACAGACCATTGTCCGTTTTTCTTAAATCAAAAGCTCGATGGCAAAACTGATTTTAGATTAGCTCCAGGCGGAGCACCTGGAGTTGAAGAAAGAATGGAAATTATTCTTACTGAAGGAATAAAAAGAGGAATATCCATTAACAAGCTTATAAATAAATTGTCTGTTAACCCGGCTAAAATTTTTGGGTTATATCCAAAAAAGGGAGGATTACAGGTCGGTGCAGATGCAGATATTATTATAATAAATGAATCAAATGAAAAAATTGGGCAAAATAGTAGACATGGAGCTTCAGATTACACTGCATATGAAGGTTTTGAAGTTAATTATGTTGTAGAAACAACTATTCAAAGAGGAAACGTTATTATTGAAAACGGAAAACTTATTGCTGAAAAAGGTGCTGGTGAATTTGTTCCAAGAAAAAATATAAATGGAAAGGAAGAGTAGTATGTATTCTTTAAATATTAATGGAAATGTTTATGAAATAGATCAGGATAAAAGCTTAATGAATTACCTAAGAGATGATTTGCACTTTACATCTGTGAAGAATGGCTGCAACGAAGGTGCTTGTGGCGCATGTTCAATTCTTGTGGACGGCAAGGTTGTAAAATCATGTGTAATGAAGGTATCCAAGTTTGTGGGTAAAAATATAGTAACTGTTGAAGGTTTGTCAGACAGAGAAAAAGAGGTGTACAGCTATGCTTTTGCCAAGGTGGGAGCTGTACAATGCGGATTTTGCATTCCCGGTATGATTATTTCTGCTAAAGCTCTTATAGATACTAACAATGATCCCAGCAAGGATGATGTAAAAAAGGCTATTAGAGGAAACATATGTAGGTGTACCGGATATGCCAGAATTGAGGAAGCAATACTTCTCGCTGCAAGAATTTTTAGGGAAAAGGATGTCATTCCTGCATTAGAGGCAAATGTTAGAATAGGTCAAGACATATTAAGAATAGATGCTAAGGATAAGGCACTGGGAATTTCAAAGTATGCTGATGATTATTACTTTGAAGATATGCTTTATGGAAAGAATGTGTTCAGCAAATATGCACGTGCCCTAGTTAAAAGTATAGATGCAAGTGAAGCTTTAAAAATGCCTGGTGTTGCAGCTGTATTTACTGCTAAGGATATTCCAGGAGAAAGATATATAGGTCATCTTGCACATGATTGGCCCGGCATGATAGATATTGGAGAACAAACTAAATGCATTGGGGACACTGTTGCCTTGGTTGTTGCTGAAACTAGAGAACAAGCTGAAGAGGCTGTAAAAGCTGTTAAGGTTGAATATGAAGAGTTAGAGCCAATAACATCACCTGAGCAGGCTAAAGAACCAGGAGCTCATCAAGTACACAGTGAAGGCTTCAAAATGTTTGGTAAGTTTATAGTTCCGGAAAATAATGTGTTTTCACATCAGGAAGTTAAAAGAGGTAATGCAAAAGAGGCTCTGGCAAATTCAAAATATGTGGTAGAAGGAACATTTGAAATGCCTCCCACTGAGCATGCATTTCTTGAACCTGAAACTGCAGTTGCTCTACCGGATGGAGATGGTGTAATAGTCATAACTGGTGGACAGGGTATTTACGATGAACATGAAGAATTGGCATTATATCTTGGAATACCTAAGGAAAGGGTAAGGATCAAAAGCGCAATAGTTGGCGGAGGCTTCGGTGGAAAGGAAGATATGAGTGTACAGCATCAGGCTGCCCTTTGTGCGTATCTTTTAAAACGACCTGTTAAAGTATATTTTAGCCGTCAGGAAAGCATTAATTATCATCCAAAACGCCATGCAATGAAAATATATGCCAAATTAGGCTGTG
>CAZJKK010000112.1:0-2595 GCA_964546605.1 uncultured Clostridia bacterium | reverse complement strand
TGTTTAATAAATCAATTAGCTGAAAAGGTAGGAATTTCAGGTTGGGAAATAAGATATAAAAATGCCATAAGACCTGGACAGTCACTTCCTAACGGACAAATTGCCGATGATGGTACAGGTATGGCAGAAACATTAGAGGCATTAAAGGAATCCTTTGATAAATATGATAATGAAGGGGATTACTATGTGGGTATAGCATCTGCCATGAAAAATGCAGGGCTTGGTGTGGCTGTACCAGATGCCGGACGTTGCAACCTTCAGATAATTGATGGAAAAGTTCATACCTATTCATCTGCAGGAGCAATTGGTCAGGGCGTACAGACAGTTATATATCAAATGGTATGTGAAACATTAGGATTACCGGCAGAAAAAGTAATAGTTGAACAGCCGGATACAAAGCATTCTCCAAATGCAGGTACAACAACAGCTTCAAGACAGACAGTATTTACAGGAGAAGCCGCACGTTTGGCAGCATTAGAGTTAAAAAAAGATTTAGACAGCGGCAAGACCCTTGAAGAGCTGGAAGGAAAGCTATATAAGGGAGAATTCGATTTTAAAACCGATCCGCTAGGCTCTGATAAACCAAATCCTGTCAGTCATATTGCTTATGGATATGCAACTCAGCTTGTTGTTATAGATAAAGAAGGAAAGCTTGTAAAGGTTGTGGCAGCCCATGACGTTGGAAGGGCGATAAACCCTATAGCTGCAAGAGGTCAGATAGAGGGTGGTGCAGCAATGTCCCTTGGATATGGATTAACAGAAGATTTCCCTCTTAAGGATGGAGTGCCACAAGTGAAGTTTGGAACATTAGGGTTGTTCCGTTCAACACAAATGCCGCCTGTGGAGGTTCATTTAATAGAAAAAAACAATCCGGAAGGTGTGGCATATGGAGCAAAAGGTCTTGGAGAGATAGTTGTTATTCCGGGAGCGCCTGCCTGTCAGAATGCTTATTATAAAAAAGACGGCATATTTAGATATAAGCTGCCTTTAGAAAATACAGCATATAAAAAGTAAAATAATCATTCTGAATTATGCAAACTTTCATAATTCAGAATGATATTATGGCTACAAATTGCTTATAGCATTTAAATATATTTGTAGGAAGACATATATTTCAGTAAGGCATCACTGCAGCGAGCTTTATTGTAAATATAAGTGGAAATAATAATCTTTATATGAATTGAAATATTCATGTGCGTTATTAAATTTAATTATCGAAAAGTGGAGGTTATTTATATAATGTCAAAAAATAATGAAATACTAAGCAAGGAATTATTTGAATTAAACGGAAAGCCAAGCTTTGCTCAAGCTTTTCCCCAAGCAATGCAACACGTTCTCGCAATGTTAGTAGGTAATATTACACCGCCTATATTAATTGCACAACTTTTAGGACTACCTGCAACTGATAAAATATTATTAATGCAAGCAGCTATGATAATAGGTGGTATTACTACCTTGGTTCAGTTATATCCTGCATTTGGCTTTGGTATGGGACTACCTAACGTAATGGGTGTTGCTTTTGCTTATATGCCAATACTTACAGCTATTGGGTTATCATATGGAATAAGCGGTATCTTTGGTGCTCAGTTAGTTGGAGCTTTTGCTTCAATATTTATTGGAATGTTGATGGGTAAAATAAGAAAATATTTTCCACCTGTAGTAAGCGGTACAGTAGTTCTAAGTATAGGATTGTCTTTATACAGTACGGCTGTTACTTATATGGCAGGGGGAAGTGGAGCAGGAGATAAATTTGGTACACCGATTTATTGGTTAATTGCCCTAATTGTATTAGGTGTTACACTGGCATGTAATCTTCTTGGCAAAGGATATATTAAGGTATCTGGTATGTTAATAGGAATTGGTGTTGGTTATGTAATGTCTTTATTTGCAGGTAACATGATTAACTTTACTAATGTACAGAGTTCATCATGGTTTGCTTTACCTCAAATATTTAAATGGGGAATTACATTCCATCCATCAGCAATTATATCTATGATTTTAATGTATATTGTACAAGCAGTTCAAACAATAGG
This sequence comes from uncultured Clostridia bacterium, assembly GCA_964546605.1. Classification (GTDB taxonomy): domain Bacteria; phylum Bacillota; class Clostridia; order Tissierellales; family Sedimentibacteraceae; genus Sedimentibacter. The sequence goes on along the minus strand of CAZJKK010000112.1, from coordinate 562 downwards.
GGACGTTTCATCAACTGCTATTGGTGGATTTAACAGAGAAGCAACAGATGATGAGCTTGGTGGTGCAATTAAAGGTCAAGGTATATGCGGTATGCTTGGTGCAGTTATTGGTGGACTTCCTACAGACCCATACAGCCAAAATGTTGGTTTAATAGTAACTACAAAGGTTGTAGCAAAAAAGGTTTTTGCTATTGTTGGTGTAATCATGTTATTGGCAGGATTATCTCCAAAATTTGGAGCATTAATGACTACCATACCATATCCTGTGCTAGGAGGTGCTACTATAACAGTATTTGCAGCCATTACTATGTCTGGAATTCAGTTAATTACAGAACAACCATTAAACTATAGAAATAAAATGATAGTTGGTATTTCATTAGCTCTTGGAGTAGGTGTAAGTACAGTATTTTCATCACTTCAATTCTTCCCTGTTGATGTACAAAATATAATTGGTAAATCACCAATAGTACTTGCATTTTTAGTGTCTTTCATATTAAATATAATAGTACCGGAAGATAATAGCGAAGCAAATTAAAAAAAGGCTATTAATAAAACAGGAGAT
>CAZJKK010000111.1:0-6417 GCA_964546605.1 uncultured Clostridia bacterium | reverse complement strand
CATAAAGGTAAAAAAGGTATATTAGAAGAAATAGGCAATAATTTAAATTTTTATGACATTACTGAAACTTTAGGAACAGACAACTTGCATTACCCAACTGGTTTTTTAAAAGATGCTATGGATTATATAGCTGAATCCTACGGTGCGAAGAAATCGTACATGGTCGTTAACGGGACATCCTGTGGAATCATTTCGGCCATAATGGCGTGTACTAACCCCGGAGATCATATAATTGTGCAGAGAGACTGTCACAAATCCGTTTATAATGCTAGTATATTAGGTGATTTAAAGTTACACTATTTATATCCTGAATTTAATAAAAAACATGGATTAAACTTTAGCATCAGCTTAGAAAAATTGGAGCAGATGCTTATAGATAACCCAGAAGTAAAAATGGTTGTATTAACATATCCAACATTTTATGGTATATGTTTTGATGTTAAAAAAGCAGCTGAAATAGTTCATAAATATGATAAAATACTTATGATAGATGAAGCTCACGGTTCACATCTTCATTTTTGCAAGGATTTATTACCGCCATCAGCTGAAAGCTCAGGTGCAGATATAGTTACACAAAGTACTCATAAAACACTTCCTTGTATGACACAAGGATCAATACTTCATGTTTGTTCAGACAGACCTAACAGAAGCAATATTGAAGCAATGCTTAGAATGTTGCAAACAACATCTCCATCATATATTTTGATGGCTTCTATTGAAAATGCAGTTCACTGGATGAATGAACATGGCGAAGAAAGATTAAAAAGAAATATTGAAACCTTTAAAAGAAGAACCCTTGAATTAAGAAGCATGGGTATAAATGTATTAGAGGATGACTTCCTTATAAGCGAAGGATGCTATGACTTTGACGCTACAAGAGCTGTAATAAGCATGAGTGAGCTTGGCATAACAGGTACTGAGCTTCAGGACATTCTAAGATACAAATATAAAATACAAATGGAATTTGCTGATTTACAATATACTGTAGGTTATGTTACTGCAACAGATGAGCCTGAAGATATAGACAGATTGTTTGATGCAGTTAAGGAAATATATCTTGAAGAAAGCCAAAGTAAGGAAAAACGAGAAATAATTCAAATTGAGGCTTTCCCACAGCTGCAACATGAAAGAAAAATGCGTAAAGCATTCTATGCAGAAAATGAATTAGTTGAATTGGATGATGCAATAGGCAGGACTGCTGCGCACTTTATCATACCATATCCACCAGGAATTCCATTAGTATGTCCAGGTGAAATAATTATTAAAGAAACTATAGATTATGTTAAGGTTATGCTTGAGAATGGCATAAACTGCAACGGTGTTAATGAGAATAATAAAGTGAGAGTTGTTATATGAAAGGAATTTTCATAGTATTAGAGGGTTCAGATGGTTCCGGCAAAAGTACAATGGCCAAAAAAATTGGCGATTATTATAAGGATAAGGGAAGAGAAATAGAGTTTACTCGTGAGCCCGGCGGAACTAAAATAAGTGAAATGGTAAGAGATCTTATACTGGACAACAACAATACTGAAATGAATTACAGAACAGAAGCTTTGCTCTATGCTGCGGCTAGAGCACAGCTTGTTTCCGAAAAAATTAAGCCATGGTTAAATGAAGGAAAAATTGTCATAAGCGAAAGATATGTTTATTCAAGCCTCGTGTATCAGGGAATAGGCAGAGGTCTAGGAGTAGATGAGGTAAAAAAAATAAACGATTTTGCTATTGATGGATTAAAGCCGGACATGGTTTTAATGCTGGATGTAAATCCGGAAAAGGCATTAAATAGAAAGTTAAATATCAATGGGGGAGACAGACTTGAAAATGAAAATATTTCATTTCACAAGGAAGTGTATGAAGGATATAAGAAACTTGTACCACTTTTCCCTGAAATTAAAGTAATAAATGCTGAAAGAAAAATTGATGAAATATTTGATGATATAAAAAAAATTATTAATTCAATTTAAGGAGGTTTTTATGAAATCAATTACTGCCATAGTTCAAAATGATGATGCAAACAAACTGATAGCTGCTCTTAGGGAGAATGGTTTTTCATCAACTAAAATGTCATCGACAGGGGGCTTTTTAAGCTCAGGAAACACAACAATCATTTCTCTTGTTGAGGATGATAAAGTGGATGAAGAAATAGAGATAATCAGAAAAATATGCAAGACAAAGAAGAAAATTACGGCAGCAATGCCTCCAAGTTCTTTTAGCACAGTTGGCGGATACTTGCCTCAAACAATAGAAGTTACAGTAGGCGGAGCAGTTGTATATGTGACTAATGTTGAAAGATTTGAAAAAATATAGGTGGATTAATTATGTTTTATAATCAAGTAGTAGGACAGGAAGAAATTAAAACATCTTTAATAAAGGCTATAAATAAGAATCAAGTATCTCACTGCTATATTTTTGAAGGACCAATAGGCATGGGCAAGTATGAGCTTGCGCTTATATTTGCCCAGTCATTGTTTTGTGAAAATTTCGCACAAGATCCATGCAACAAATGCTCCAACTGCATAAAAATAAATACAAACAATCATCCTGATTTGCATATAATAAATAATGATGAAAAAACTATTAAGCGGGAAGAAATTGATGAGCTTATACAGTCCATAAACAGAAAACCATATCAGGCAAATAAAAAGGTTTATATTATAAAAAGTGCTCATGAAATGACTACAGGGGCAGCCAATACCTTTTTAAAAACATTAGAAGAGCCTCAGGGAGACTCTGTTATTATTTTACTGACTAATAACTCAAATTTAATGATTCCTACAATTAAATCAAGGTGTCAAACTATAAAATTTAGAAATGTAAGTAAATTGACAATAAAGAATTACTTGAAAGAAAATTACAACACGCCTGATGATATTGCAGATTTAGCATCTGAATACTCAAAGGGCATTTTAAATAAGGCTCTTAACATAATTAAAGGCAATGATGATATTTTAAATCAAAGAGCAGAAATTATAAAATTATTTGACAAAATTGTTAATTCTGATTCAGAAATAATATATGAACTAGAAAGTTACTTTGAAACGAACAAAGATAATATAGATTTAATTATAGAAATAATGATGCTTTGGATAAGAGATATAATTTTTATAGAAAGCAACATGGAAGACATGGTTATTAACAAGGATTTTTTGGATCTTGCTAAAAATCATGCAAAACTAATGAAAACAAATTCAAATATAATGGAACAGCTTCAAAATACAAGCGATAATATAAAGAGCAATGTTAACTATAAACTTGCAATAGATAATATGCTTTTAAAGATTCAGGAGGTCTTTAAATGATAAAGGTAGTAGGCGTAAGGTTTAAAAAGGCCGGTAAAATTTACTATTTTGATCCTGATAAGAAATGGATTAATGATGGAGACAACGTAATAGTAGAGACAATCAGAGGTGTTGAATTCGGTCAGGTTGTAGTAAGCCCTAAAATGGTGAAGGATGAGGATATTGTACAGCCTCTTAAAAAGGTTTTAAGACTTGCAACAGCAGAGGATATTAAATGTAATCAAGAAAATAAAGAAAAAGAAAAAACTGCTTTTGAGCTATGTTTAAGTAAAATTGAAGAGCATAAGCTGGAAATGAAATTAGTTGATATAGAATATACATTTGACAACAACAAAGTTATATTTTATTTTACTGCTGACGGAAGAATTGATTTTAGAGAGTTGGTAAAGGATTTAGCTGCCATTTTCAGAACAAGAATTGAATTAAGACAAATTGGTGTAAGAGATGAAGCTAAAATGATAGGGGGCTTAGGTCCTTGCGGCAGACCAATGTGTTGCTCATCATTTTTGGGAGAATTTTATCCTGTGTCAATTAAAATGGCTAAGGAACAAAAGCTTTCGTTAAATCCTGCTAAAATATCCGGTATTTGCTCAAGACTTATGTGTTGCTTAAATTATGAGCATGAAGTATATGAGGAAAATATAAAAGAACTTCCTGACGTTGGAGATAGGGTATCTGTCATTGGCACAAACAAAGTGGGTATAGTATTAGATATAAACCCATTGTTTAAAACAGCAAAGGTAAATGTAAGTAAGCCTGATAACACGATTGAAATAGAGGAAATTGAAGGGGATAAACTTAAAGTTATTGAAGAAGGCGTCATAAAGCACAAGCATGATGACGTAAATTTAGATGAACTTAAAGATTTAGAAGATTAGAAAAAAGCAGGTAACTTGAACTGACCCATGTCAAGTACCTGCTTTTTTTATGCTTTTATTTATACATTTGTTTCTTTTTGATATTCATATTTAAAGTTTAGTCTAACACCTTTTTTGTTTTGTTCGTCGTAATCTTGAAGCATTGCTTTAGATTCCTTCATTAAATATACTAAAGCAATTAGGTTTGGTATAACCATAATACCGTTAAACATATCAGCTAAGCTCCATACAAAATCAACCTTTTGGAATGAACCAAGAACAATAAATAATAAAACCACTACTTGATAAACTTTAATTGCATTTTTACCCTTGAACAAGAAACGAATGTTATTTTCACCAAAGTAATACCATCCAACTACTGTAGTAAAAGCAAAGAATGTTAAGCATACAGCCAGGAATTTTTCACCAATTGGTCCAAAAGCTATGTTAAATGCTTCCTGAGTTATACCTGCGCCTGTTAAGCCAAGATTGTTAGCCCCAGTTGTTAATATGACTAATGCAGTTGCACTGCATACTAGCATTGTATCAATAAATACTGCAATCATAGCTGAAAAACCTTGTTCTGCAGGGTGAGCTACATCCGCAACAGCATGGGAGTTAGGGGTTGAACCCATACCTGCTTCGTTTGAAAACAATCCTCTAGCAATACCAAATCTTACTGCTTGTTGAATACCAACACCTGCTGCTCCTCCCATAACTGCCTGTGGATTAAAAGCAGCTATAATAATCATTTTAAAAGCAGGAATTATGTTTTCTCTAAATACAATCATTACAATTGCTGAACCTATTAAGTACACTACTGCCATAACAGGTACTACTATCTCAGCGAAGTTTGCAATTCTTTTCATTCCCCCAATAAATATTAGACCTGCTAAAATTGCAATAATAATACCGACTGCTAATTGAGGAATGCTAAATGCTCTGCTTACTGCATCAGCAATTGAATTTGATTGAACCATGTTACCAATGAAGCCTAGTGCTATTATTAAAGCAACAGCAAAGAATGATGCTAATCCTTTTGAACCTAATCCATTTTTAATATAGTAGGCAGGTCCACCTACAAGTTGTCCATCAGCAGTAGTTTCTCTGTATTTTTGAGCTAAAGTAGCTTCAACAAATATTGTTGACATACCAAAGAATGCTGATACCCACATCCAAAATACTGCTCCAGGTCCGCCCAAGGAGATAGCTGTTGCAGCTCCAGCAACATTGCCTGTACCAATTTGAGCTGCAATGCATGTTGCCAGGGCTTGAAATGAAGACATACTTCCTTCTTTGTTTTCTTCTTTTTTAAATATTCCACCAAACACTTTTTTTGCTGCTGTGCTAAATCTTCTGATTTGTGGGAAGCCAAGCATAACTGAACAAAGAACGCCAACACCCACAAGACCAAAAATTAACACGTAATCCCATAAAATTCCATTAACCTTACCTACAATAATTTCTAAAAGTTCCATTTATAACATCTCCTTTTGAATGTTTTTGAAGCTTGATAATATTATAACAATATAAAAATGGTAAGTCAATGTAAAAACGTTGAGATTTGAACAAATAAGTGAAAACGGTGTCAAAAGTGTTTATGTTAGGATTTTATCAATTAAACTAAATTTAATAAAGTAAAATAAAAAAGTGTTATTAAAATTTTGATAAGTATAACAAAAAGTTTACCATAAAAATAATGATTTTAAGCAGATAGAATAATTACCAGCATGATCGTATTGACAAATTTAATTAGTTTAATATTTAACAAACATTTTGTCAAATAATTTATTAATTTCTACAAAAAAGTTCTTTTAAAAATGGACAAATAGTGATAAAATGATTATTGATGATATTGGGGGAGGTGAAACAATGGCTTACAAAATTACTGATGCATGTATAAGCTGTGGAGCATGCGAACCAGAATGCCCAGTAGGTGCTATATCAGCAGGAGATGACAAATATGTAATCGATCCTGCAACATGTATAGATTGTGGAGCATGCGCTAGCGTATGTCCAGTAGAAGCTCCTCAACAGGATTAATCAGCCTTGTTGTTACACAATAATACAAATAAAAAAAGCCTAAAGGCTTTTTTTATTTTGTTTTTTAATTATAATTTTGCGTCATCAATAGAATCTAGGTAATTATCTATTTGGGAAGATACAGACTTTATGAAGTTGGTTGAGTAGCATGCCGTTGGCAGTAATTATCCCCAATAGACTTGTGCGCCATATAGCCTGAATGTAGTTTTACTTACCAA
>CAZJKK010000110.1:3172-6605 GCA_964546605.1 uncultured Clostridia bacterium | reverse complement strand
TTTTTTATTGATAAAATTTGTGTGGTGGATTATAATAAACAAGTCGAATAGAACGAACTGAAGATTCAAATAAATTTATGAGAGGAATTGAGCAATGAACTGGATAGAAGTTTCAATATATACAACAACAGATGGAATAGAAATAATTAATGGGGGTCTTTTAAAGCTTGGTATTGATGATGCTGTCATAGAAGATGCAAGTGTATTTGAAGATTTCTTACATGATGAAACAATGAACTGGGATTATTATGATGAAGAGCTGGTTAAAATGAAGGACTGTGAAAGCTGTATAAAGGTTTATCTTGCAGATAACAATCAAGGTAAGGAGTCACTAGCAGAAATCTATAAATTTATAGAAGAAATAAAAAATCAAAATGCAGGATTTGATTTAGGAAGATTAGCTATAGAAACAAAATTGTTAAACGATGAGGACTGGGCAAATAATTGGAAGCAATATTTTAAGCCTTTTACTGTTTCAGATAAAATTATAATAAAACCATCATGGGAGGCTTTAGATGAGCCTACAGACGGGAAAATAATTCTTGAAATAGATCCGGGTATGAGCTTTGGCACAGGTCAACACCATACAACTAGACTGTGTATTGAGCAAATTGTGAAGCATTTGGATAGCGGAATGGAAGTTTTAGATTTAGGCTGTGGCAGCGGAATATTGTCCATAGCTTGCTTGCTTCTTGGTGCTAAAAGTGCAACAGGTGTTGATATAGATGAATATGCAGTACGAATTGCAAAAGAAAATGCTGAATTAAATCATATTTATGAGGACAAGTTTATAACTTACTGTGGTGATGTAACCAGTGATGACAGTTTGCAGAAGAAAATCGGATACAATAAATATGATATGATTGCAGTTAATATTATAGCTCAAATAATTATGGGAATGAGCTTTACATTTCCTAAGTTTTTAAAGCCCGGTGGACTTGTTGTGGCATCAGGCATAATTAAAAAATATATGGATGAAGTGGTGGAAGATTTTAAAACTCTAGGCTTTGAAATAATAGAAATCAATGACAGTGAAGAGTGGGTTAGCATAACAGCAAAATTAAAATAGTGAGGTAAAAATGTTCAGATATTTTTGTGCTGATGATAATATAAATGAGAATATTGTAATAGTTGATGGCGGAGATGCCAGGCATTTAAAAACCATTCTTAGGGCTGAAACGGGCGAAAAGATTGCAGTTGTAACAGAAAGCAAGGAATACATTGCTGAAATTGTTGAAATAAATAAGGATGATATATTATGTGAAATTGTTGAGGAAATTGAAAGGAACAATGAAACAAAAGTAAATATTACATTGTGTCAAGGAATTCCTAAGCAAACTAAAATGGAAACTATTATTCAGCAAAATGTTGAGCTGGGAGTTAAAAATTTCATTCCTTTAATTACTGAAAGAACCGTTGTAAAGCTTAATGATAAGGACAGAGAAAACAAAAAGCTTGAAAGATGGAGAAAAATTGCAAAGGAATCTTCAAAACAAAGTAAGCGCAATGTAATTCCCACAGTTGAAGATATTATTACGGTTAAGGAATTAGTAGAAAGACTAAAACAAGAAGATGCACAGATAATAGTTCCTTATGAACTTGAAGATATGAAGGTTTTGAAGGATGTTTTAAAGGAGCCTAAAGCAAATTATTACATAATAATTGGTCCTGAAGGCGGATTTGACATTAGAGAAGTTGAAATGCTTAAAGAAATAGGTGCACACATAGTGACGCTGGGAAAAAGAATATTACGTACAGAAACTGCAGGAATAGTTGCTGCATCTGTAGTTATGTATGCCTGTGACGAAATGAATTAGCTGCTAAATGCAGCTTTTTTTAATAATTGGGGACATTCCTTCAGGCTTACTCCAGAGGCTTACCCGCTGAAGGTGTGTCCCCATACCTTTTATGAACTTGTCAAAAAAGGTTTTTTCAGTTTTTGCTTAATAAAAAGTTAGAAAATATATAAGTATAACGTATTTATTATAAAATATGTTATATATTTATTATATAAAGAATTAATGTCGAAAATTTTATTTGTGAAAGAAATAACCATTAGAGACAAAATAAAAAAAGTGAGTTATAATAGTAAAAGGTTTTCAAATATTCTATATAAGAAGGAGGAATTATATTATGAAAAAAATGCAATTAACCACCAAAATTTTTATTGGTTTGGCATTAGGTATTTTTGCAGGTATTTTACTTCAAGGAAATCCTGGAATAGCTGATAACTATATCAAACCTTTCGGAACGCTCTTTTTAAACCTTATTAAACTTGTTATTGTACCACTTGTATTTTTCTCTTTGGTTGTTGGAACATGCAGTATGGATGATGTTAGAAAGCTTGGAAGAATCGGCGGCAAGACTATGGCCTACTATTTATTCACAACCGCATTTGCAGTAACAATCGGTCTTATTTTAGCAAATATTACAAATGTGGGTGGAGGATTTACCATACCTGCTGACGCAAAGGTTGAGATTGCAGCTGCACCTAGCGTAATTGATACATTGCTGAATATTATTCCGGCTAATCCGTTAAAAGCATTAGTTGATGGCAACATGCTTCAAGTTATAGCATTTGCAATAATTATTGGTATAGGAATTATAGGTATTGGGGAAAAGGGTAAAATACTTCAACAAGTGTCTGATGCAGGTGCAGAAGTAATGTACAAAATCATAGGGTCTATAATGGAATATGCTCCAATAGGTGTATTCGCACTTATGACACCGGTTGTTGCACACAACGGTCCATCAGTACTTTTACCATTATTAAAATTAATAATAGTAGTTTATGCTGCATGTGCACTTCACGCGGCATTCACTTATTCATTGACAGTTTGGGGGCTTGCAAAAGTAACTCCTTTACAATTCTTTAAAGGAATTGCTCCTGCTATGATATTTGCATATACAACTGCTTCTAGCTCTGCTACTCTTCCTATTAATATGAAGAGAACTGAAGAAAACTTAGGAGTTCCTAAATCAATTTGCAGCTTTACACTTCCATTAGGTGCTACAGTTAACATGGACGGTACTGCAATTTATCAAGGTGTGTGTGCATTCTTCATAGCACAGATATATGGTATAGACTTACCAATCACTGCTCAGTTAACTATTATATTGACAGCTACATTGGCTTCAATTGGTACTGCAGGTGTTCCAGGAGCAGGTATGATAATGTTAGGTATGGTTTTACAATCAGTAGGCTTACCAATAGAAGGTATTGCTATTATAGCTGGTGTTGACAGAATCCTTGACATGATGAGAACAATGATTAACATCACAGGTGACTCAGCATGTTCAGTTATAGTTGCTGCAACAGAAGGCGAATTAGACAGATCAGTATTTGAAAAAACAGCAAAAGCATCAAAATAATAATAAATTGAATAAATAAGTCAATAATGATATAATCGGAGCTGAGAAATCAGCTCCTTTT
>CAZJKK010000110.1:0-3072 GCA_964546605.1 uncultured Clostridia bacterium | reverse complement strand
ATTAAATGGAATGATGAAGCTGAAAAAAATTATATAAATGCATTATTAAATGAAATAAAAAGCTATAAAAATAAATTAAATGGTGAATACATAGTGGATTCCATTTTCTTTGGAGGCGGAACCCCTACAATTATCAAATCTGAAAATTTGCTTAAAATACTAGATGGCATAAAGAATATTGCAGAAGTTGACAGTCAATGTGAAATTAGCATGGAAGCAAATCCAAATACATTGACAGATGAAAATTTAAAAGCATATAAGGATATGGGTATTAACAGATTAAGCATTGGTATCCAGTCTTTAAATGACGAAATTCTTAAGAAAATAGGGAGAATTCATAATAGCAGTCAGGCTCTTGAAGCAATTGACAGAGCTCAAAATATGGGCTTTGAGAACATAAATGCTGATGTTATGTTTAATATACCTGGGCAGACTGTTAATGATATACAGGATACACTCTTAAAAATTGTTGAGAAGGGTGTTAAGCATATTTCCTTTTATTCGTTAAAGCTTGAAGAAGGCACTCCCATGTTTGTTATGGAGAAAAATAGAAAGATTACCATGCCTGATGAAGAAGTGGAAAGAAAAATGTATTATGCAGGAAGAAGCGTTATGGAGGATAATAATCTTAACCAATATGAAATATCTAACTTTGCAGTAAAAGGCTATGAATGCCGACATAACTTAAGATACTGGAATCAAGAGGAATATATAGGATTTGGTCCTTCTGCTCATTCGTTTCTCAACAGCATCAGGTACAGTAACCCTTCGGACTTGAAATTTTACTGCGAAAAATCAGATGCAGATTCCTTTGAAAGAGTAATTCAAGAAGAATTAAGCGAAGATGATTTAATGTTTGAATATATAATGCTTAAGCTAAGGCTTACGGTGGGCATTAGTATAAATGAATTTAACCAAAAATTTAAAGCAGATTTTAATGAAATGTATAAGCTGCAAATAAAATATTTATTGAAATATGATTTAATAGAATATGTGAATAATAACATACGTTTGACAAAAAAAGGAATGGATGTGTCAAATGCAGTTATAGAAGAATTTATGATTTAGGTGTAACATGTTATTCAGAGAGCTACCGTGTCATTTGGCGGTCTTGCTAATGTCATTCAGAGAGCGCAACAAATGTCATTCAGAGGGCGCAGCCCGAAGAATCTCCTATTATTTTCAAACAGGAGATCCTTCGCTGCGCTCTGGATGACAACATGGGAGTAGAATACTTTCTAGCACTCAGAATGACAATTTTTTTTAATTATCTATTGACAAAATTATTGTAAAGTAGTAAATTATAAATATAGTATTAGCACTCAACCACAGAGAGTGCTAACAAAGAGGTGAAAAAGAAATGTCTTTGGACAAAAGAAAAGTTAAAATACTAAAAGCTATTATCGCTAGCTACATTGATAATGCTGAAGCTGTAGGCTCAAGGACAATTTCAAAACGATATGAGCTTGGTGTAAGCCCTGCCACAATCAGAAATGAAATGTCTGATTTGGAAGAAATGGGTTTCTTAATCCAGCCTCACGCTTCAGCAGGAAGAATTCCCACAGACAAGGCATACAGATACTATGTTGACGATTTGTGGAAAAGAGTTCAAGGCTCTAGCAATCCTAACATTAACGAGTTAAAAAGCGTCATAGAAGACAAAGCCAGCGAGCTTGATTCTGTATTTAAAAATTCCGTTAGAATCTTGTCTCAATTTACTAAATATACATCATTTGTGTTGTCACCGCAGCTTAAACAATCGGAAGTAAAAAGGATTCAGCTTGTTCCTATTACAGACAGAAAAATGCTTCTTGTCTTAGTGCTGCAATCGAACATTGTAAAACAGGTAGTTTTAAATCTTAACAGCCCTATTCCCCTTGACCAAATAGAAAGAATATCACAAGCTTTGTCAGAAAGGTTGTATGGGAAAAAGCTAGAAGAAATAGGAAATCTTAAGGATGATTTAATAAAGGAGCTTCACAATATAAGAGCAAGTAACAGTGAATCATTATTAGAATTGTTGCCCTTCTTGATGGAACAGTTAGGCAAAATGGAAGACTTAAATTTATACGCAGATGGGCTTACAAATATTTTAGATTTACCAGAATATAATGACGTAGTCAAAGCAAGAGAGTTTATTTCATTTGTTGAAGATAAGGATAGCATGGCCAAATTAATACAATACTCCGGCGAAAATGATATTGCCATAAGTATTGGTCATGAAAATGTGTTTGAGCAGTTAAGAGATTGCAGCTTAATAACTGCAACCTATAAAATTAACGGAAAGCTCATAGGCAAAATAGGAGTAATCGGACCGACAAGAATGGACTACAACAAGGTTATTTCCACAGTTAAATCCATGTCTGAAGCTATTAATGAAATAATAAGTCAGAGCCTTGACGAAGAAAATAAGGAGTGAAGTAATGGGTAGTAAAAAAAAGCATGATGATGAAAATTTACAAAAAGTTAAAGTTGATGAAGAGTTAAATGCAGATGCTCAAGAGACAGCTAATGAAGAGGATGTACAAGAAAAAGAGCAAACAGAACAAGCAGAATTAAATGCTCTTCAGGAAGAAATAAAAAGCTTAAATGACAGATATTTAAGACTTCAAGCAGATTTTCTAAATTATAAAGCAAGAACAGAAAAAGAAAAAATATCCACATATACTAATGCAGTATCAGATTTATTATTGGATTTGCTGCCTGTAGTGGATAACTTTGACAGAGCACTTCAAGCAGATTCAACAGATGGCAATGCTTACAAAGAAGGAGTGCAAATGGTTTATACTCAGTTTATGAGTATACTTGACAAAAAAGGTTTAAAAGAAATTGCAGCACTACATCAGCCTTTTGACCACAACGTGCATTATGGAGTGGGATTTGAACCAAGCGAAGAATTTGCTGATGATACTGTAATTGATGTGCTTCAAAAAGGATATACTGTTAATGAAAAGTGTATAAGACCAGCAATGGTAAGAATAGCAAAAAATTAAATTATTCAAATATATATGGAGGAAAATAATGAGTAAAGTTATAGGAATTGACTTAGGAACAACAAACTCTTGTGTAGCA
>CAZJKK010000109.1:4207-6607 GCA_964546605.1 uncultured Clostridia bacterium | reverse complement strand
AAATACTATATTATAGAAATTATAGTATTTTTTATTGTGAATACAACAAGGTTCTTATTTTAATATTAGGGTGCTAAGAATGAAAAAAATATATATTGCAATTTTAATTTTAATAATGACCCTCTCTGCTTTTACCACAGATGCTTATGCATTAAATTATCCTGACATTAATAAAGATTTAAGCCTTGAACAAGCAGTTGGTTTATTATCAAGCTACGGTGTTATTAATGGATATCCGGACGGAAACTTCATGCCTGAAAAAGATGTAACTCGTGCTGAAATGGCTAAAATTGTTACTATAGCAGCGGGATTCTCAGAATATTCAAAAAATATGACATCTGTTTATGAGGATATGCACGGACATTGGGCAGAAAGCTATGTGGAACTGGCAAATGTTCTTAACATAGTAAAGGGAATTTCTCCATCCAAGTATGGTCCAGATAATACAATACGATTTGAAGAAGCCTACACAATGATAATACGACTCTTGGGATACAGAGATGAATCATTAATAGGCGTTTGGCCATCAAATTATTATGCAAAGGCTCTTGAGCTTAACTTATTTGAAAATATCAATACAATAGGAGAATTTGCATCTAGAAGAGATGTTGCCATAATGCTTTATAATGCATTAAGCTGTGAAATGGTAAGAGTAAGAGACAATAATACAATTTATCCTTTAGGCAAAGAGTTGCTTTCATCTATGGGTAAGAAAGAAACCAGAGAAGTAACTATAAGTGATCTTAAATCAGAAAGCTTTGATTTTACAAATTACTTGTTTAACAAGTGGGATATTTATTATAATAACAAGGGAAATGCTGTATATGCAGACAATCCAAGATATAATACATTTAAGGGATTAGTTACTAGCTTGTTATCAAACAGAGTTATATTTGTAACTGATGATTATGGCAATGTAAGAGCATTTAAGCTGCCTGAAATACCAATCGTAATTAATGGTGAAAAAAGTACCTTCAGCAAATTAAATGACAGCCATATAAGGGTTGTATATGAAGATGAATCCTTTAACGGAGATGTAATAGGAATTGTTGCATACAAGGAAACATCTGTGCTGGCAATGGAAAGAGATGATTTATACACCCCCGGCAGAAAATCTTTTGCAGGCAAAAGCCTTCCGGTAAAATCAAACGGTGAAATTAATTATAACAAGCTTCACATTCATGGAGATGCTTTATCCTTGGAAAACATTAAAACAAATGATTTGGTTTATTTCTATGAATCAAATGATTCGAAATCACTTACATTGGATGTTGTAAGAAAGCAAACCGATGGTGTGGTTACAGGCAAACAAACTACAGAAAATGGCACATTTTACACTGTAAACAGCATAAGCTACAAAACAGGCAGCAATTTTACTTTTACGGAAAATGTAGCAGTTAATGACAATGTAAGATTAATATTAGATAATAACAATAATATAGCAAAAATAATGGTTCTTAAATATGGAAAATATCCAACTACATATGGACTTGTCTTAAGCTCAGCTAACAGCATCAACCAAAATGCTTCAGCCAAAATATTTGATGAATTTGGAGGTGTAAAGAACTACTTGCTGGCAGACAATTCAAGTGTAGTAAATGTTTTCGAAAATAACAATAATGACTTAGTAAAGCAAACCTTTTTGAAAAAGAATGATATTGTTAGATTTGATCCAGTACAAAACGGAACTTTAAAAATTATTAATTATATTCCGTCACCAACTTATATAGCAAACAACTATAACACTGAAACGCGCTTATTAACAAATGGATATTGGATTTCATCTGAAACATTTATAATATATGAGTCAAACGGTAAATACCAGCTTCTTGAGCCGAGCCAATTAGATTCTTACTTGGTTGGAAAAGCAGTCATAGGCTACAACAGCCATATAGATGTCTTGTATTTAACTCAAGGAATAAAGGTTGAAAATGCCATAACTGTGACTCCGCAAGTACCTCAAACCTTTAATGGAACCATTTATGGAGTAATTAAAGGTGTTACACAAATAGACAGTTCCACCAGCCACATTCAGTTTTATAACAACAGCAGTGTATTTTCAGTATCAAATGTTTCAGCTGCAGGCAAAAAAATTTCTACTATGTTAAATTATTATGTAAAGGCTGAAATTTCAAATGGAACAATAACAAGCATTGAAAGAGTTATACCGGAAACTGACAAAGTAAAAATCACTCAAGTTTACTCTACACAGCTTTTAATTGATAGCATCACATACATGGAATATTCAACCGATTTAAAAGTATATGTGTGTACAACCGATAAATCCGGAAATATTACAGGCTTTAAGACAGGGTCGAAAAGCGATATTAAAGCAGGTTCAACTGCCCAGCTTTATGATTTGTATGGCGGATTTGACGGGATTATTGATGCGGTACTGAT
>CAZJKK010000109.1:0-4107 GCA_964546605.1 uncultured Clostridia bacterium | reverse complement strand
TAAAAATATGGTTCGTGGCTTACTAACAGTATGGTTCCTTTAAATTCAGATAATGCTTTTTCTAATTCATCCTTTGCCTCTGGGTCTAAGTGGTTTGTAGGCTCGTCAAGAACGAGGAAATTTAATTCTTTTAAAAGTATTTTACATAGTCTTACCTTTGCATTTTCTCCTCCTGACAACACCTTCATCATAGAGGTGATATTTTCAGTAGTAAGACCACATCTGGCAAGCTCTAATCTCACCTCATGGTTTGTTAATGAAGGATATTCATTCCAAACCTCATCAAGTGCTGTATTTGAATTATTTTTTGAATCCTCTTGCTCAAAATAACCATATACCACATTTTCGCCAAATGTAACACTGCCGCTAACAGGTGGAATAATACCCAGCAACGTCTTAAGCAATGTGGATTTTCCAAGACCATTTACTCCTGTTAAAGCAATTTTCTTATTTCTTTCTACCTGAAAATTCATAGGATTAGTAAGAGGCTGGTCATATCCAATAACCAAGTCCTTAGCATCTATTAAAAATCGGCTTGGAGCTTTTGTTTCCTTAAACTTAAATGTTGGTTTTGGCTTGTCTCTTGGTCTTTCTAAAATATCCATTTTCTCTAGCTGCTTCATACGGCTGTTTGCCATGCCTCTAGTTGCAACTCTTGCCTTGTTTCTTGCTATGAAATCCTCTAATTTTTCAATTTCCTTTTGTTGCTTTTCATATTCGCGTTCTTCTTTTTGTTTATTTAAATCATATATTCTTCTAAATTCCTCGTAGTTACCCACATAACGTGTTAGCTGACAGTTTTCCACATGATAAATCAAGTTACATACATCATTAATAAAAGGTATGTCGTGAGATATTAAAATAAATGCATTTTCATAATTTTGAAGATAGCTGGTCAGCCATCTTATATGATTTTCATCTAAATAGTTTGTAGGCTCATCCAAAAGCAATATGGTTGGATTTTGCAACAAAAGCTTAGTTAATAAAACCTTTGTTCTTTGTCCGCCGCTCAGCTCATCAACCAACTTTTCAAGGCCAATATCTCCAAGACCTAATCCGTTTGCTACCTCTTCTATTTTAGAATCAATCATATAAAAACCGCTTGAATCCAAAATAGTTTGAATATCTGCAGCATCCTCCATCATCTTATTGACTTCATCTTCTTCCACAGAGCTCATGTCTTCATAAAGCTTAAACATTTCCTGCTCCATTTGAAACAAATCATCAAAAGCAAGGCGAAGATTTTCTCTTATGGTTGTTCCCGGTTTTAAAGCTGAATGTTGGTCCAGATACCCTACTGTAACTCTTTTTGACCACTCTATGATTCCTTCATCAGGCATAAGCTTTCTTGTTATAATATTTAAAAATGTGGATTTACCTTCTCCGTTAGCACCAATTAGTGCAACGTGTTCTCCCTTTAACAACCTAAATGAAACATTATCTAATATGGCACGTGCCCCAAAGCCGTGAGTCACATTTCTTACATCTAAAATACTCATATATTATAATTCTCCTTGTTAAACTAAAAATAATATTAATTTATATTAGTTTTTTTCCTCTTGTAATAATAATAAAAAACAAAGGATTTGTAAACATCTTTTTGAAATTTACTGAAATTGGGATATATGTAGGTTCTTTGAATAGCAGTATAGTTCATCCACGTGAGATATTTATTCCAGCTATAAAGAAGTCTGCAAGTTCGGTAATTTTAGTACATACCCCCCCCAAGTGTGGAGTGCTTTATTCCTTTTTTATCATATATGTCATAGAAACCTCTTTTTATAATATATAAATTATTAGATGTGTATATATTATTTATTCGTTGATGATTTTAACGGGATTGTTATAACTTTTATTACGCTGTATAATATAGGTAACTATGAGAGGTGTTGTGAAATACGTTCTTAATTCTAAGATATTCATATAGTAAAGTGTAACCACTCCCTTGATTGGTTTGTTAGTGTACTATTTATTGTCTTCCCTTTATTTTTTTATACAAAGTTTATAACTTTTGTGTATGATAAAAAAATAATGTTACATTTTATCAATTTAAATTGTCTATATGGTAAAGGCGTAAAAATTTTGGTAGGGTGGGAGATTCCATTGGATGATACCTGCAGGGTAATTTTTTGATTACCTTTTAGTATTAGTGGTGGAGAGATATTTAAACGAGGATACTGTCAAGATTTAGATGGTGAAAATATGTACATTATACATGATTTATCGCGTGATACTCCTGTTTATAGAAATTGGAATTGGGATGCTAGTGTTGATAACCAGTTGTGGGCATTGTATTTAATAAGGCCTTCTCAATAAGTATAATATTTATAGATAGTGTTAGAAATAACACTATCTATCTTAAGGGGGAGATGTTATAAAAGAATTTTTTCTAATAATATGTATCTTGTTGCTTGTATTTATAATTTTTAATTTTAATAATTTAAATCATTTAAAAGCTATGGTAGAAGATTTTATTTTATTTAGTAAAGCAAATGAAGATTATGTTAGTAAAGCTTATAACATGGATAATACTAGCAAAAAAATAATTTTTCATGATGCTGTGTTTTATGGTAAAGATAATGAAACAAATGAATATGCCTATGTATTATTTGTATTAAAGAGGGGAATTTATAAAGTATATGAAAATGAAGGTATAAGTAAAGAAGAAGCGTTACAAGTATTTAAAAAATATGGTAAGGATATTGCTTTAGATGATATCTCCATATTCGTTTGGGAGGCTTTTAGAAAAGGTGAAAATATTATTGAATATTTATATTGGATTAATGAAAATGATCTTCGTTATAGGGTAAGGTTTATTGATGGAGTTTTTTATAATTTTGAATGACTAATTACAATTTCTTAATAAGGTACCTTTTATTGAAACAGGGTTGATTGTTATACCGTATCTAAAAAGGGGCTGTCTCAAAATAGAAAATTAAGTTTCTATTTTGAGACAGCCCCTTTTTTTATTTAATATGTTTTAGTTGTTGAATAATTAGTTGCTGTTTCTATAAGATATCCTGAGCCATCATATACTTTACCTGTTACAGAAAGTCTGTAAGTGCCTTTTGTAACATCTTTGTAAGCTATATTTGAGCATTCTATTGAACCTGTTTCTGTCCAAGTTGCTACAGTCCCCCACTTGCCTGAATTTAATTTTTGTAAGTTCATAACTAATGTGCATGAGCCATTACTTAAACTTTGAAGCATGTCACTAGAACATGTGGCTGTTCCTGAAGAGTCTATACTTAAGTATGCTGAAATGTTCATAATGTTTATCCACATAGGGGTTATTGCTTCAGTTCTCTTTTCGGTTTGTGCCGATACTTGCATTGTAAATGAAAGTAATAAGATAGTTAATATAGTTGTTAAAAGTACCTTTTTCATTTTGTTGGTCTCCTTCTATGATAAATTATGTTCTATATAATAGACAACTACTATAATTAAAATGTAACATTTTTTTATCTTTTTATGCCTTCAGTAATTTTTATTAATTCTTCATTAGTTGTTGTATCGTCATTGCTGCTTATTATTATAGAGTAGTTACTGTCTCTGAAGAGTAATGTAACATATCCCGTTTTCCTAAAAATATATCCTATTTCTCTGTTTATATATACGGTATATTCTTCGCAACCTTCTGAATCTACACTAAATGTAGTATCCTTATTATAAAGCTTTATATTGAATATCTTGTTATTATAATTATAATATGTTAGAGAATGGTAATTAGGAGCTTTAGTTTCATCTCTTAATTCGTAGCCATTTGGTATATATTCTACAGTTATAATAGTAGTTTCTTCAGTCTCTTCCTTCGGTGAAAAGGATGAGTGAGTTTCAACTTTCTCTATATAATAGTTTAAAATTTTCTCTCTGAAAGCATCGACAGTAACAAATGGAATAGCAAAACCAGAGGTTAGTATTAAAACAAAGATTGCAACTTTCATTAATACTTTTTTTAACCTCTTTTGCTTCATTAATTTTGTGTTATTTTTACCCAAGTGTTCATTAATCATAGAGTAAATTTTCTCATCAAGTTGGTCCTGGTTAGGATTTATTATTGTATCATCCTTTTCTAATAAGTCAAACAATTCGTTGTCTTTTTCTACA
>CAZJKK010000108.1:0-6700 GCA_964546605.1 uncultured Clostridia bacterium | reverse complement strand
CTTCAATGGATCTGTTTGTTTCATAGCCTTGTGAAACATATTTTTTCTCAAACTCATCTGCAAACTTAGCATAAAATTTATCAGTATCAGAAAGTGCAGCTTCACCCAGTATTGCCATGAGCTCCTTAGCTTCCTTACCTCTTGCATATGCTGCAAAAAGCTGGTTTAATACGTCTGAATGGTCTTCTCTTGTCTTGCCTCTTCCTATACCCTTGTCTTTCAAACGTGACAGAGAAGGAAGAACGTCAATAGGAGGTTTAATATTTTTTCTGTATAATTCACGAGAAAGTATTATTTGACCCTCTGTAATATATCCTGTTAAGTCAGGTATAGGGTGAGTTTTATCATCCTCAGGCATTGTTAATATAGGAATCATTGTTATAGAACCTTCTAAGTCTCTTTTTCTGCCGGCTCTTTCATATAAAGTTGCAAGGTCAGTATATAAATATCCAGGATAACCACGTCTGCCAGGGACTTCTTTACGAGCCGCTGATACTTCACGCAACGCCTCTGCATAATTTGTAATGTCTGTAAGAATAACAAGAACGTGCATTCCTTTTTCAAATGCTAAAAACTCTGCTGCAGTCAAGGCCATACGAGGTGTTGAAATACGCTCTATGGCAGGGTCATCTGCTAAGTTCATGAACAATACTGTTCTGTCAATAGCTCCTGTTTTTCTAAAGTCAGATATAAAGAAGTCTGCTTCTTCATAAGTAATACCAATAGCTGCAAATACAACAGCGAATTTTGAATCAGTTCCTAAAACCTTCGCTTGACGTGCAATTTGTGCAGCCAAGTCGGCGTGTGGAAGACCTGAGCCTGAAAATATAGGAAGTTTTTGACCTCTAACCAATGTGTTAAGTCCGTCTATGGCTGAAACTCCTGTTTGAATAAATTCATCAGGATAGTCGCGAGCAGATGGATTCATTGGAAGTCCGTTAATATCAAGTCTTTTTTCTGGAATTATTTCAGGACCGTTGTCAATAGGTCTGCCTAATCCATCAAATACACGGCCAAGCATGTCGTATGATACGGCTAACTCCATACCTCTTCCAAGAAATTTAACCTTGCTTTCTGCCAAGTTGATTCCTGCAGAGCTTTCAAAAAGCTGTACCAGTGCATTGCTTCCGTTAATTTCAAGCACCCTGCAGCTTCTTGTTTCTCCGCTTGGAAGCTCAATTATACCTAATTCATCGTATGACACCTGTTCAACATTTTTAACAAGCATTAAAGGTCCTGCTACCTCAGATATGGTTTTATATTCTCTAATCATTTTATTCCACCTCCCTGCTTGCTACAAGTGCAGATATTTCTGCTTCTAATTGCTTTTTAATATTTTCAAAAGCTTCTTGTATATCTTTTTCTTCAGTATATTTAAATCTTCCTATTCTTTCTTTAACAGGAAGGTCTGATAATGCCTTAAAATCTGCACCTTCATTTAAAGCCTTTTGTCCGTCATAATAATATTTTAAAATAAGTGTCAATAGCTTATATTGCTTATCAAGAGATGTATAAGTATCTACTTCGTGGAAAGCATTTTGATGCAAATAGTCTTCTCTTATGGAACGTGTTGCTTCAAGCTTCAGTCTGTCTCCTACTGACAATGAGTCAACACCTACCAATTGAACTATTTCATTTAATTCCGCTTCTTCCTGCAACAATCTAATTGTATCTGTACGAAGCTCAGTCCAATCTCTTGCAACATTTTCATCAAACCACCCGCTTAACCTGTCAACATATAACGAATAGCTGCTTAACCAGTTAATTGCAGGGAAGTGACGTTTGTAAGCAAGCTGTGCATCAAGTGCCCAGAATACCTTTACTATACGCAGTGTTGCTTGGGATACAGGCTCTGATATATCTCCACCAGGAGGTGATACAGCACCTATGGCTGACAATGCTCCTTCTCTTCCTTCTGAACCAAGACTTATAACTCTTCCGGCTCTTTCATAGAATTGTGCCAGACGAGAAGCCAGGTATGCAGGATATCCTTCTTCACCAGGCATTTCCTCAAGACGACCGGACATTTCACGAAGAGCCTCTGCCCAACGAGATGTAGAGTCTGCCATAAGAGCAACTGAATACCCCATGTCTCTGAAATATTCTGCTATGGTAATACCTGTATATATGGATGCTTCACGAGCTGCAACCGGCATATCTGATGTATTAGCTATAAGTACGGTACGCTTCATCAATGATTCACCTGTTCTAGGATCCTTAAGTTCCGGGAACTCCATTAAAACGTCTGTCATTTCGTTTCCACGCTCACCGCAGCCTATGTATATAACTATTTCTGCATCTGCCCATTTTGCCAGCTGATGCTGTACAACTGTCTTACCGCTTCCGAAAGGTCCAGGAACTGCAGCAACACCGCCCTTTGAAATAGGAAACAGCGTATCTATAACTCTTTGTCCTGTTACAAGAGGGCTTACAGGAACTAATTTTTCCTTGTAAGGTCTTCCCTTTCTAACAGGCCATTTTTGCATCATTGTTAAATTAACACTATCCCCATTGTCATTTTTAACAACGCATACTGTTTCTTCAACTGTAAAGCTGCCTGATTTTATTTCAGCAATAGTTCCGCTAATTCCGTATGGAACCATAATCTTTTGTTGCACAACTATTGTTTCTTGAACAGTACCTATTATGTCTCCTGCTTGAACTTTATCTCCAACCTTCGCAACAGGCACGAATTCCCATTTCTTTTCTCTGTTTAATGATGGAACTGAAATACCTCTTGTAATGTTAGGTCCTGCTATTTTTCTTATTTCTTCCAAAGGACGTTGTATTCCGTCGTATATAGTTTCAATAAGTCCAGGTCCAAGTTCAACTGAAAGCTGTGCTCCTGTTGTTTCAACTGGAGCTCCCGGAGCAAGTCCTGCTGTTTCTTCATATACTTGTATGGATGCCTTATCATCACGCATCTCTATAATTTCGCCAATCAGTCTTTGATCACCAACACGCACAACGTCAAACATATCTGCTTCTTTCATGCCTTCGGCAATAACTAACGGACCTGATATTTTTACTACTCTTCCTTGGCTCATTAAATAAATCACCTGCTTTCATTTTTTTAACAAATCACTTAATCATTATTAAACAATATATCTGCACCTACTGCTTTTTCCACTGCTTTTTTAATATTTTGAATTCCTATGCCCGTTGAACCTTTCATGCCTGGTATTGGAATAATAGCCGGCAGTCTTTTTTCATTGTATTCATAAACTGTATCCAAGATTTCTGAATATATATTTTCAGTCATATAAATAATGGCATAATTCTCATCTGCTATATTTTTCAAAATTGACTTAGCCTCATCCTTTGAAGAACAATCAAATACATTTAATCCAACTGCCTTGAAGCCAAGGACACTTTGCTTATCACCTATAACACCGATTTTATACATAAGTTTCTCTCAACCTCCCTCTTATTAGTTCAGGAGAGATCCCTGCTTGCTTGCCTGCTAAAATAATTCTTGCTATTTTTATTTCATTATCCTTAGCAATCAAGTACCCTGCCAAGGGCTCTATTCCAAAGGGAACATATTTTGCATTTTTAACATGCTGCATGAGCTTGTTGTCCAAAAGCTTTTCTAATGTTGTAAACATGCCTGTTTCCTGCAATGCATTTGTTCCTTCAAGAAATAATTCCTTGAAATCAAAGGCTGAAAGATGCTCTGCAAATTTTTCAAAATTATCATCATAATTCTTAATAAAAACTTGCTCTGAAATATTTCCTCCCTTTAAAAACACCTTTGAAAAAAAGTCCCAGGACTTATTCATTTTTTTAAGTCTTACATATGTTTTTAAATTTATGGAATCAAGCTGCAGCTTAACATAGTCAATTATAAAGCTGCTTTTCGTTTTTTCTGCAGTACTGAGCATTTCATCATAGCAATATTTATCTAATATTATATCAATTAATTGAGGATCATTTGTTTTTGGAAATGTTTCAATTATTTCCTTTAATGCCTTTTCCATATTATCAGTAAGAGCGGAAAAATCCCTTTCCTTTACCGAATGCTTAAGAACCTTTAAATCAACTGAGCCTGTATCAACAAGTGCATCGCCTGAATCAATTCCCAAATACTCGGCTTTCATCATAACCTTTAGATTATGATAATCATATGGATATAAAAACATATTGAAATGTTCTACGTCCGGAGCCATAGAAGTAATGAAGTCATAAGTTTTTTTATGCTCTTCAGTTAACAGCTCTTCGTATTTGTTGGGATCCAGCGATTCAGTTCCTTTGCCGTAATTTATATCATCTAAAACTCTAAGGGCATCCTCAGTTGACTTTGAATCAATCATTTTTTCTGCTCTTTCACGGGTAAGCATGTTCTTTTCAACACTCCTGACACGTGCAGTAGAAAACAAATAATCCGTTTCCTTAATCTTTGCCAAATTCATTCCTCCCTTCAGGCAGAATTTATTTAAAGAGTGCACCTGCCACTTCATTTGTCAATTCATCCTTCATGGATTCTAAAATTGCTTCAAAAGTGTTGTTAATTTCAATATTCCCACTTTTCAATACAAATCCTCCGCTTGAATTAACAGTGTTGTTGCTCAGTGTATATTTTTCTGCATTTAATTTTTCATTAACCAATTTTATTAATTTTTCACCGATTTTTTCTTTGTCTTTTTTATTTAAAATTATAGTGCCGTTATTTGGAACTTTAATTATTTCTTCAGCTAAATAATTTATATATTTTTCTTCAGGCATATTTTTTAGCTTTTCAAGTGCTGTATTAAAACTATTTTTAATAGCATCCTGCTTTGCCTGAAGCATCATCTTTCGCATTTGAAGCTCAGCTGCTGAAACTTTTCTGCTTTTTAAGCTTTCAGCATCTTTTTGTGCCTTTTCTGCTGCTGATTTAATAATTTCAGCTGCTTCTTCCTTAGCTTTATTGATTATAACCTCAGCATTTTTTTTAGCGGCATTTACAGCATCATCTGCACCGTTAGTTGCATCCTTCAATATATTAGCTGTTATATTTTCAATGCTCATTTCTTCACATCCTTATTTTAAATTTTTTATAACATTAATTAAATTGTAATACCATTTATCATAAGGAATGATATAAGTAAAGCTAAAACCGCATATGTTTCAACCATTGCAGCATAAACCATGGCCTTTGCAATTTCTTCAGGTCTTTTTCCAACAAGCATGATACCTGAAGCTGCAACCTTTCCTTGATGGATAGCAGAAATTATTCCAACTACTCCTATAGGAAGTGATGCCGCAAAGAAGAATCCACCCTGAGCAGCTGTCAATTCAGCCATCCCGCCGCCTAATAATCCTATTTTGTTAAGAATTATAAAAGCAATAAGTAAACCATAAATACCTTGTGTTCCTGGCAACGCCTGTAAAATCAATGTCGAACCAAATTTCTTAGGATCTTCAGCTACAACTCCAGCAGCAGCTGAACCTGCAATACCAACACCTATGGCACTTCCTATACCGGCTAAAGCAGCTACTGAAGCACCTAAAATTGCTAAAAAGTTACCATTTGTTAAAATGTTCATTTAAATATCCTCCTTGATTATCTTATTATATTTTGTTTTTTTGGATAAGGGATTAAATGCCTCTCCTCCACCTTCATAGAATTTACCGAAAAATTCAACATACTGTAATCTTGCTGAATGTACAAACGCCCCAAGTGCATTTATTGCAAAATTGAAACTATGTCCTATTAACATTGCAACAACAAACAACAAAATACCAAAAAAGTTTCTTCCACCCATTGAACCTAATATACTAACAACTGAAGAAACAACGCCTGTAGCCAATCCTAATGCAAGTAATCTTGAATATGAAAGTATATCACTCAAGTAGCTTGTAATATTGTATAAACTTAAAACACCGCTTATGAGCTTGCTGATAATGCCGGTTTTTTCTCTTCCTTGTGTCAATACAAGGCCTATAGCAAAAATTATTGTCATCCATTTGCCTATTTGACCAGAACCCAGTATAATAGAATTTCCAAATAACATTAAAGCTATTCCAATTATAAAACCATACCAAAATCCTATATCAAATACAGCAGCTAATGTATCTCCATCTCTTATAAGCATGTACGCCTTAATTGCCATGCCTGTAAATAAATGTATAACACCAAATATAAATGAAAATACCAGCAACGTCATTGGCTCTTCCATAGGATTTATCCACAGAGGTTTAATTGTAAAATCAGAGTTAAACAATAACTTGGCTGCAGCAGGTATGGCATCGCCAAACCAACTTCCAAACATCACACCCCAAAATGCTGTAGACAATCCACAATAAAAGAACACTTTCATCATTTTTTGTATTGTTCCTTCAAGTTTAAATTTTCTTAAAACTGCAAAACATAATGCTGACATTAATAACCCATATCCTACATCTGCAAGCATCAAGCCAAAGAATATAAAATAAAATGGAGCCATGAATAATGTTGGGTCTATATTTGAAGATGATGGCAGACTGTATAGTTCAGTTATAGATTCAAAAGGCTGAGCAAATGAGTTATTTTCCATTAATATTGGATATTGCTCATCTTCTTCAGGTTCTTTAATTTCATGCCAGCATTGATATTTGCTTAAAACTTGCTCAACATTCAATTTGCTGACTTCTGGTATCCATCCTTCAATGTAAAAGGCGCTATGAGTTTTAAGCATGTTACTTGTGATTTTAGTTTTATCTCTTTCCATAATCAAAT
>CAZJKK010000107.1:0-6731 GCA_964546605.1 uncultured Clostridia bacterium | reverse complement strand
AGTCATCCAAATGATTGCCTTACATGTGAAAAGGCAGGAGAATGCTTTTTGCAAAAATATGCCTATGAATATGATTTGAAATTCAGAAATCATAAGGGTGCCATGAGACCACAGCTGTTGGACACATCAAGTCCGTACATTTTAAAGGACAATGCGAAGTGTATTTTATGCGGTAAATGTGTAAGAACATGCGCTCAGGTAAGTGACAGAAAGGTATTGTCCTATTCTGAAAGAGGATACAGCACAAAAATAATTGCTGATTTTGATCAAACTTTGGAAAGCTCCAGCTGCGTGTCCTGCAACAGATGTGTTGCAGTATGCCCTGTAGGTGCCTTGGTAGATAAAAGAGCCACGGGAAAATTAAGATCCTGGGAAGGTAAATCAAAGGTAATTAATTGTAAATCATGCCAGTACGGCTGTGAATTTGAAGTAAAATCTGTAGGTAAAAAGAATGTGGCAGTTGTTGCTAAACCGCCTGCTAATGGTCGTCCATTATGCTTAAAAGGAAGACTTACAACAGAACTTTTAAATGTAGATAAACCGGAAGTTCCATACAGAAAGGTAGATGGAAAATTTGTTGAAACTTCTTGGACAAAGGCTCTAGCAATAGATGATGTTTTAGAAAAGATTGAAAAATTAAAGGATGAAAGTGAAGCTTCAAGGAAGGAGTAATATGAATATTTTTATAGATGGTATTCAGTATGAGGTTGAAAAGAATACAACAATACTTCAGGCATGCAGAAATTTTAGTATAAAAATTCCTACTCTTTGTCACGATGATAGGCTTAATCCTTCTGGAGCTTGCAGATTATGTGTTGTTGAAGTGGAGGGGGTTAAGAATTTAGTAACATCCTGCGGCACTATGGTGAAGGAAAACATGGTGGTGCACACAAAATCTGAAAATGTTATAAATACAAGAAAAGATGTGCTTAATTTGTTAATATCAAACCATCCCATGGAGTGCTTAAGCTGTGATAAATCTGGAAATTGCAAGCTTCAGGATTACAGCTATGAATATGGTGTTGTTGAAGGGACATACAAGGGAGCAAAGAGAACACCTAAGATGGATACATCAAATCCATTTTACGATTACGACGCAAGAAAATGTATATTGTGCGGACTATGTGTAAGAGTATGTGATGAATTGCAGGGAACATGTGCCATAGGTCTTGAAAATAGAGGATTTGAGGCAGTTGTAACTACTCCCTATAATGAGGGATTAATTAATTCTAAATGTGTATCTTGTGGGAATTGTGTATCTGTTTGTCCTGTGGGAGCTTTAAGCCCGAAGGGACAAAAATACAGACATTGGGAAACAAAGAAAGTTAAAACAACCTGCTCCTATTGTGGAGTAGGCTGTCAAATGGATTTAGTAGTTAAGGATAAAAGAATAGTTGGAGTAGAACCGGCAAATGACGGTCTTAACAATGGTCTCCTTTGTGTAAAGGGTAAATTTGCATACAAATTTATTAACCATCCTGACAGATTGAAAACACCTCTTATTAAGCGAAATGGCAAGTTTGAAGAAGCAACTTGGGACGAAGCATACAGGTATATAAGAAAAAAGGTTAATGAAATTAAGAAAGAAAATGGACCAAATGCATTTGCCGGATTAACCTCAGCAAGATGCACCAATGAAGAAAATTATTTATTTCAAAAGTTGTTTAGGGCAGTGATAGGCACAAATAACGTAGATCATTGCGCACGCCTCTGACATGCCTCTACAGTTGCAGGTCTTGCAACCACATTAGGCAGCGGAGCTATGACAAATAGCATAGAAGAAATAATAAACGCAGATGCAATGTTTGTAATTGGTTCAAACACTACAGAAAATCATCCAATCATTGGGGCAAGAATGAAGCAGGCAATAAAAAATGGTGCTAAGCTTATAGTAGCAGACCCCAGACGTATAGAGCTTGCTGATTATGCAGATGTATTTTTGCAGCTTAAGCCTGGTACAAACATAGCCTTATTAAATGCCATGATGAATGTAATCCTGGAAAAAGGATTATATGACAAAGATTATATAGATGAAAGATGCGAAAACTTTGAAGAATTAGTTAATGTAGTTAAAAGCTATACTCCAGAAAGGGCCGCGGAAATTTGCGGAGTAGATAAAGAGGACATTATAAAAGCAGCTTTCTTTTATGGCGAAGCTAATAAGGCAGGTATTTATTATACCATGGGAGTTACTCAGCACACTACAGGAACAAATGCTGTTATGAGTATTTCTAATCTCGCCATGCTTTGTGGCAATGTGGGAAAAGAAAGTGCTGGTGTAAATCCTTTAAGAGGACAAAACAATGTTCAAGGTGCTTGTGACATGGGAGGCTTGCCTGCTGATTTACCTGGTTACCAAAAGGTGTTTAAGCCTGAGGTAATTGAAAAGTTTGAAAAGGCATGGAATGTTAAGCTTTCACCAAAAGCAGGACTTACAATTCCTGAAATATTTAATGGTTCTCATGATGGAACAATTAAATTCCTCTATATAATGGGAGAAAACCCAATGGTTTCTGATCCAGATATAAATCATGTAAGAGCAGCACTAGAACATGTAGACTTTTTAGTTGTTCAGGATATATTTATGACTGAAACTTCTGAGTTAGCTGATGTAATTCTTCCTGCTGCATCATTTGCAGAAAAAGATGGTACATTCTCAAATACAGAACGAAGGGTTCAAAGAGTTAGAAGGGCAATTGAGCCTGTAGGATCATCAAAGGCAGATTGGCAGATTCTTATGGAACTTATGAATTATATGGGATATGAAAAGAAATATTCACATCCTTCTAAAATAATGGAAGAAATAGCATCTTTAACACCTTCTTATGGAGGAATTACCTACGAAAGGATTGACAAAAATGGAATTCAGTGGCCATGCTCTGACAAAAACCATCCTGGAACAAAGTATTTGCACAGGGATAAAATAGCAAGAGGCAAAGGCTTATTCATGCCTGCTGAGTATGTTGAAAGTGCAGAAATGCCAGATAATGAATATCCATTTGTGTTTACAACAGGAAGAATTTTATATCATTACCATACAAGGACTATGACAGGAAGGGTGGAGGGCATAAATAAAATAGCTCCATCTTCCTATGTTGAGATAAATGAAACAGATGCAAATAGACTGGGAATAAATGATGGAGATAAAGTGAGACTCACATCAAGAAGAGGCCAAATAGAAACCACGGCAAAAATTACGGAAATAATCGATGAAAATGTATTGTTCATGCCATTCCACTTTGCAGATGGAGCAGCCAACTATCTCACTAACTCTGCAACTGACCCTATAGCAAAAATTTCCGAGCTAAAGGTGGCAGCAGTAAAAATTGAAAAGGCAGAGTAATATAAATGATAATTAGATATGTTATTTAGAGTAGGGCCAAATTTAGCAGGAAAAGGTGAAACTATGAACAAGTTTGGAACAGCAGTTATATTAGCCGGAGGGAAAAGCTCCAGAATGGGCTTTGACAAGCAGCTTCTTAAAATAAATGAAAGAAAGCTCATGGACAGTCTCATTCAAAAGCTAAGCCGAGAATTTGATGAGATAGTTATTGTTACTAACAAGCCTGAATTATATATTGGCTTATCACACATAATAACAAAGGATATATTAGTGGATACAGGAGCCCTTGGAGGAATTCATGCAGGCTTAAATTATTCCTCCAGCAAGTATGCCTTTTTAGTAGCATGCGATATGCCAAATATTAACATGGAATACGTTAGGTATATGAAGAAAAAATTAAATGATAGTAATTTCCTTGGCTGCATTACAAAATTTGGTGATTGGATTGAGCCCTTTGGCAGCTTTTATTCAGTTGAGCTCATAAATAGCATTGAAGAGTATTTAAAGGGCGGGAAATGCTCAATTAATGGCTTAATAAAGGATTTAAATATCACATTTATAGAAGAAAAAGAAGCAAGAAAATTCAGTCCTAATTGGGATATGTTTCTTAATTTAAATACAAAAGAAGACTTGGATAAATTCTTGCTTAATTTAGGCGGGTAGTTGGTAATGGATAAAACAAATCAATATGAAATCTTAAAAGTTTTTGGCAGTAACAAAGAGTGCAAGCAAGACTTGGTAATAACAGAATATCCCTTTACTATTTTCATAGATAATGAGGAAATAATCACACTTTTATGTACTCCAAAATCCTTAAAGGAGCTTGCGTTGGGGTTTTTATACGGTGAAGGATATATTGATTCCATGGATGCAGTAGAAGAGATTTTCATAGATGAAGAAAAAGGAAGTGCATATGCAAGCTTAAGGTATAGAATGAGCATGACTGAAGACCTTGTAGGCAAGCGGGCTATAACATCAGGCTGTGGCAAGGGCTCTATTTTTTATAATGTGCTTGATTCCATTAAAACAAGAAAAATTGACAAAACCTTAAATATAAATGTTAATGATGTGATAAAATTAAATAAAGATTTTAACCATAAATCAGAGCTGTTTTTAAGCACCGGGGGAGTTCATAGCTGTGGGCTTTGCCATAATGAAGAAATTTTATTTTTTGAAGAAGATATAGGAAGACATAATGCCTTAGATAAAATTTTAGGGAAAGCATTAGTTGAAAAGATTGATTTATCTGATAAATCAGTAATAACAAGCGGAAGAATTTCCTCGGAAATTGTTTTAAAGGCATCTAGGATGAGAATACCGGCTATTATTTCTCGTTCAGCCCCCACAAGTCTTGCCATAGATTTAGCCAAGGAGTTGAATATTTTGCTGATAGGCTTCGCAAGAGGGGAAAAAATGAATGTATATACTAACTTCTCTAATATAGAGATGTAGAACAAAAATAGAATTTGTTCATAATAAATGAACAAATCCTATTTATTTCTCCAACTCCTTGCTGGAATTCATTATTTGTGTATATATATCTGTTATAGCTTTTTCATAATTCGTATCATCTAAATAGCTGATGCATTTTTGGAGTACTGTCTTTTCTCTTTCTTCATCATATACAGGAATTCCGTTGGCCTTTTTGTAGTCTCCTATTTCCATGACAATATCAAATCTTTTTTCTAATAACTTTACAATTTCTCTGTCTATGTGATTAATTAATGATCTTGCACTGTTTAAATCCATTGTTTCACTCCCTTATAGCTTTTACCATACACTGAATAGTTATAGGTTTCGACCTACTGCCGTAGCTATTAGCCTTAATTTACCCATTAGCTGCTTGAATTTTTCGGGTTTAATAGACTGATTGCCGTCACACAAGGCATTTTCCGGATCATTGTGAACCTCAATTATTAAACCGTCTGCACCTGCTGCAACAGCTGCCAATGCCATGGGCTCAACCATCCACCATCTGCCTGTTGAATGGCTGGGGTCAACTATTACAGGTAAGTGGCTTAGCTTTTTAATGGCAGGAATAGCACTTAAATCTAAAGTGTTTCTTGTATAATTTTCAAAGGTCCTAATACCTCTTTCACACAATATTACCTTTTCATTTCCGCCCAAAAGTATATATTCCGCAGACATTAAAAGTTCTTCAATGGTAGATGATAAACCTCTTTTAAGCAAAATGGGTTTGTTTGTTTTTCCAAGCTCCTTTAATAGCTCGAAGTTTTGCATATTTCTTGCGCCAACCTGAATTATATCCACATTTTCCACATATTCATCTATATATTCCAAAGACATTATTTCAGTAACTATGGGAAGATTAGTATGTTTTTTTGCTTCAATTAATAACTCTAAACCCTCATGCTTTAAACCTTGGAAGCTGTAGGGTGATGTGCGGGGTTTAAATGCACCGCCTCTTAAAAATTTAGCACCGGATTTTTTTACATCTTCAGCAATAGATAATATTTGTTCTTTACTTTCCACAGAACAAGGTCCGGCAATGACACATATTTCATTACCTCCAATAATAGAATTGCTTATATTTATTTCTGTATTGTTGGGATGAAACAGCCTGTTAGCTTTTTTGTAAGGTTCATGGACAAAAATTACTTTGTCTATTGCCTTGTAAGCTTCAAAAATACCCGGGTCTACCTTGCTGGCATCTCCGATTATGCCAAGGATGTGATAATTTTCTTCCTTGATTTCATTAGCTTCGAAGCCCATTTTATTTATTTTTTCTTTTATAATATTAATTTCTTTTATATCAGCATTTTTATTTAAAATAAGTAGCATAATGCCGTTACGTAAAACTTATAAAACCTTATAATAACATTATAGAAGTTTATGTTTACTTCCCTGTTCAACGTGTCCGATTTTATATTCCTACAGGATATACTACTTTCGTTTGATATAACACTCCAAGGGCGTAAATTCGGGTGTAACTCACCCTACACAATATCATATTTCGTTAAAGTGACTTATGATACTTTATATCTTGATAAATTTATACTGGCATTTTTATCTCTATCTATTGTGGCTCCACAACATTCACATTCAAAGATTCTTTCTGATAATAATAATTTTGGTTTTATATAACCACAATTACTACATGTCTTTGATGATGGATACCATTTATTAGCTTCTACAAATTCAATGTTATATTTTTCTGCTTTATATTTAAGCATAGTTCTAAATTCATATAATCCTTGTTTTGCAATTGCTTTTGATAAATGCTTGTTTTTAAGCATACCGCTAATATTTAGGCTTTCCATTACTATACGAGATGGCTTGGTTTTCACTATCTCTGTTGTTATCTTATGCCTATAATCTGTTCTAATATTATCAAGCTTTTTGTGTAATTTTCTAATGTTACTTTCTA
>CAZJKK010000106.1:0-6811 GCA_964546605.1 uncultured Clostridia bacterium | reverse complement strand
TCATCTATACTAATAAAGATTACTCCATCTTCACTCAGCAGATTCCTTGCAAGCAAAAGCCTTGAATAGATCATACTGCACCAGTCAGAGTGGAAGCGTCCGTTGGTGTCGGTGTTTTTGAACAGGCGGTTATTGTCTTCGTCAAACAACCCCATCTCTTCATCTTCTTCTTGCTGAGAACGCATGAAGTCATCGGCGTAGATGAAGTCGTTGCCGGTGTTGTAGGGCGGGTCGATGTAAATCATCTTCACCTTGCCGAGATAACTCTCCTGCAACAACTTCAGCACATCCAGATTATCCCCCTCAATATAGAGATTCTCGGTCGTGTCCCAGTCCACACTCTCTTCCTTGCAGGGGCGCAGCGTCTTGCGGATAGGCTTGTTTGCCTCGACAATAGACGCTTTCTTGCCTACCCACGTAAACTCATAAGCCTCGCCGCCGTCCACCACATCCGGCGAAAGCATCTGCTGAAGCATCTCGAAATTGATTCCCCGCTTAAGATTCCCTTTCTTGTCCCGCATCTCCGTGACACAATTCGGGAACAACTCGGCAATACGTTCAATATTCTTAGCCGTCATATCCGGCGACTCCATGGGCAGTTTATCCATTAGTAGTTTTTCCTATTTGCTCTGTGATCATCGTCTCGAACTCTAGTATTCTCTCTGATTTTATCATCACTCCAAGATTAATAGGAATATGCGTAATGGGAACAGGTATGTTTGGCAAATTTGCAAACTGCAAATAACCTTGAGCGCTAAATTCATGCTCTCCATAAAGGACTCCGAGAAGATAAATCCTACTCCCTACAGTAATCCCTTTGGGTGTTGCATAAGCTCCTTGATTCAAAATAAAAACTGGCGAACCGCTCGACCCAGGATAACATGCTATATCCAGCAAAGTCTCTCTTTTTCCTTGATAGTCTTTCCTTGGATGGCTGGATGTTATACCACGTCTAATAATTGGCTTGTGATTATATCTATCCAATAATCCAATAGGGTAGCCTACCATAATAACATCTTCAATGGCAGACAACTCTGCTAACTTCTGTTTGTTCGGGATGATATCTGTTTTGAGTGGAATATAAAATATATTTGTCTTAGTTTCCCGTAACTTATTCAATGCTTCCGCTAGGTAGAGACATCTCAAATCGACATCTTTATCAGGATGATGAATCCATGCGTTTTCAGAATATACTAATGTTTGCGGAATGGTATCAAGCGGATTACCATTCTCATCTGCTTTGCAAAATTCAAAAACAGTCTTTATACTATTTTCAACAACATGACTGTTCGTAATAAGCACTGGCACACAAGTGCTATCTTCCTTATTTTGACAAAGATTGATTATAAAACCGGTCCCACTACCAGATGTTCCGTCTGCATAATCACACCTGATTAGAACAGTTGAATATGTAATCCTTTCAGCAAGTGTTATCATACTAATCCCCCCAAATCTTTAGTTCGATTTCGATAAGCGGTACGAATCGCATCAAAGTCTTCTGGCTTTTGTTCCAGTTCTGTCAATTTCTCTTTTAGGAACTGATATGCAAATTCGGAGAACTTGTGTGTCACAGAACTTTTTGATATTGTTATTTCTAAATGGTATTTTCTTGCTTCTTTCATCTTGTAATACCAGATGAGTGCATATAAGTCCTGTTTCCCGATATTCAGTTTTTCAGCAAGTTGCCGCTGAATATATGGGTGTGTTTCATCAGGGTTGCCCTCTGGAACAGGGACTTCTTCAGCCAAGTCGATATTGCCAGTCACTTTGATAACAGGAATCCCATCAGTTTCATTGAAACTGCCTTCCTTGATATACTTTGCCTTCTTTAGAACCTGCGTCACTAATCTTTGGTCACAAGCAACATCAATACCATATGGTGTACTGATTTTTCCGCTAGAGTAGTTAAAAATACCAAGATTAGCGGTTTTGCTTTCACGAATTATCTCAAACAGTTTTAGAAGTCTTTCACGCTCTTTTGCTGCGCGTTCTTCTATGATACGGTTCATTTCAGCAAACCTAATCTTCTCGCTTCTCGCACGATAGCGATAGTAGACATCACCACTGTTTATTCTTTCACCGTCGTTTGGCTTTTGGGCTATAATCGGCTTGTATTTAGCTTCCGATGTATAAATCCATCCTATTTTCAAGGGTTGTGATGTCCCCCCCGTTCCATCAGTTGCATGAACTTCAATGGTAAGCGTACCACAATACCAATCCATTGCGGGCGCAAACAATGAGTTTATTGCCTCTGAGAATTGTTCCTGATTCATATTCTCAAAATTTTCATTCTTCAAGCCCATAATCGCTCTCGGATTATCCTTAACACCAAAAATGATATATCCACCGCGATTGTTGGAATATGCCGCCATAGTCTTAGCATACTTGGAAGTACTGTTTTTGTTGAAGGATTCCTTGAACTCAACTGTATTACTTTCCCTGCTTTTTAATATCCCTGAAGCGCTTCTGCTGGAAAGCACCTTCCTTACGGTTTCTTCGTGATTCATCAAAGCACCTCTAGTTTCTTTCTCAGTTTCTTCAACTCCGCATTTATCTCCATTCGCCGATTCAACTGTCTTTCCCTGTGGATTCTTATTTCCAATCGAGTAATCTGCTTTTGTAAAGCCTCGCGCTCTTTTTGCCTGTCCACGCTTTCTTTCAATGTTTCATTCGAGCCACCCTGTAACTGATTTCCGGCAATTTGTCGGATAAAGTTCTCATAGACGGCATCCATCGTCAGTCCCTGAATGGCAATGGGAAGTTCCTCGAGAGTCATCCAATCTGTATTGTAATAGCGTTCGAGCTTGAAGTTGTTCTTTCCGGCGTCGCACTTTTCTTTGTAACAAATGACGGCGCTGTATTTCTCTTTCCACTCAAGTAGGAAGAGAATGTGATAAGGAATCTCTTTGTCCATCTGTCGCAATACATTCTCGTCCAGATTCTGAGAAGTTAGTTTTATCTCAAAGACCTCAATCTCATCGACATTTTGACCTTGGGCGAGATTCAGGGTTGACGTGGCGAGTTTGTTGCGCCAGAGTATTTTCTTGATCTGATTCGTAAAGGCTTGCTTCAGCGCCGAGTTGATCTCGAGCTTCTCATAGAATTTCCGCTTTGGGATTGTCCTGTTATACACTGTTGTTTGTGGGAAGCTCAGCATGGCGTTTCCCCATTCTGTGGTTGCTTAACCACGATAAAGCAAATGAGCTCGAATTCGTTCAGTCCGGTAATGGTGTTGATGAGTGCGGATGTTCCGCCGGGAGTGAACAGGCTGTCAAAGTCGGACTCTTCCTTGGTTTCGATGATAGATTCAATAGCGCGGCTGAGTAGTTCCGACATGGCTTCCATGTTCTCGCCGTCGTTTGTCTCGCGGTTGAATGGTCCGTAGACCTCTCTGATGGGCGTGTTCTTGCCACGGCATAGCAGGCGTATGTTGTCCAGAAGTTGCTTGGGATTGAGATATGTGCAAAAGATTTCTTCATCCTCCCGCACATAAACCATGTAGAACGGATGAATGCGGTTACGGTCGCCCTCGTTGACGGTGTTGTTGATATTGCGCATGACGAAAATGACGCCCGGTGGGAGTTCTTGAGTTGCCGGCACCACGGCATGCAAGCCGTGCGGCGCAGTCTCTAAGTTGTCGTGAGTTTTGAGATAATCGAGTAAATCAAGGCGGAACTCGTTGAGTCCTAAATCCATGATTGAAACGCCCGTGCCAATATCCTCGATATCAACGACTTCCTTTTGAAGGCGCTCGAGTTGCTGTTTTCGATATAGCAGGTCGCCGTTTTCGTCGTCGTTGATAAAGTCATCATCGCCCGTTGATGTCAAGACAGTTACCTTCATTCGACTCTCGACACGGCTTTTGAGGTTGATATACGCGTCGAGTGTAATATTTGGCCAGAAGTTAACCATCTGAATTTCAGCGTTTTTGCTGCCGATGCGGTCGATACGACCAAAGCGCTGAATGATGCGCACCGGATTCCAGTGAATGTCATAGTTGATGAGGTAATCACAGTCTTGGAGGTTTTGACCCTCGGAGATGCAGTCGGTGGCAATCAGTATGTCAATATTATCCGTGCTATTGGGCATGAGCACATCGCGTTCTTTAGAGATTGGCGAGAAGCATGTCAGTACATTGTTCAGTGTTGCCTTAAGCCCCTTGATGGTGGAGCGGCCGTCGATAGAACCTGTGATGACGGCTGTGTTCAGCGCAAAATTCCGCGAGATATAGCTGCTCACTTGCGTGTAGAGGTATTCTGCCGTGTCCGCATAAGCGGTGAAAATCAGCACCTTTTTGTTATTGCCGTTGATGGGATGCTCGATTTTTTCCGCGAGCACACTGAACAGCTTTTGTAATTTCAGGTCATACTCCGGGGTGATATCCTTAACCATCATAATGAGAATCTCTAACGTCTCGATGTCCTTGACTAATTCATCTCGCCATGACTTATAGTCAATATCATCAAGGTCTATCTCAACCTTGTTGGCATCGGAAAAGTAGTCCGTATTCTCTTCGTCCATGTCCAAATCGTCTTCAGTAATCTTGTAGACGTTTAGGCTTTTGTTTCCGCCTTTTTCATGTTGATTAATCTCTTCGATTCTTGTTTCGTTCTGTGCCTTGATGCGTTCGAGCGTCATCAAAAAGGAATGCACCGAGCTTTCGAGCCTTTTGAGTAGGCCGATGCTCATCAATCGTCGGATGCCCCGTTCACGTCCGGAGATAGACAATCCTTGACTGGAATACTTTTCCCGTTTGCTTTCATAAAGGAAGTCGGATGGCGAATAGACGTTAAGGGAAAGGAGCATCAGTAGTTTGTATATCTCGTCATAGGTGATGGCTTTCTCTAAATCTGTCAAGCTTGGTCGATATGAGATTGGTTTGCGGCGGGTGGGGAACTTGCCAATCTCGCTCGTGTTGTAGTATCGTTCGATGTGCTTGCGCGAACGGGCAATGGTCACGCTGTCCAGTAGTTCAAAGAAATCAAAATCCAAGAGTTTGAGCAGAGCTTCCGTGGTTCGAGTCTGCGGCTCCATCTTGCTCCATTCTTTGAATGCGATTTGCGCGTGTCTGAAAATTCCATTCACGCCTTTTTCAGTCTTTAGGTGTGGATTTAGATTTTCGGGATCGCCTCCGTAGGCAATGGCAAGTTGGTTCTTGAGATCGTAAAATCGATTGTTGACAGGCGTCGCCGAGAGCATCAATACCTTTGTCTTGACGCCGGAGTTAATCACATCCTTCATCAGTCGCTTATAACGGTTTTCTTGCGTTCCGGAGTGAGTTCCGATTCCGTTGCGGAAGTTGTGAGACTCGTCGATGACAACTAAGTCATAGTTGTCCCAATTGAGCCGGCTTAGGTCTGTTCCGTTTGACATGCCCTCAGTTCTGCTCAGGTCGGTATGGAAAAGGACTTTGTAATTCAGACGGTCTTTGGCAATGGGATTGTTGACATAGTTGTCCCTATAGGTGTTCCAATTGTCCGCAAGCTTCTTGGGGCAGAGCACCAGCACCGACTTGTTGCGATTTTCATAGTACTTGATGACGGAGAGAGCGGTGAACGTTTTGCCGAGACCAACACTGTCCGCCAATATGCAGCCGTTGTACTTTTCGAGCTTGTTGATAATAGCCAGCGCCGCGTCCTTCTGAAAGTCGTAGAGTTTGTTCCATATCTCACTCTGTTTGAATCCCGTGGCTTCGTTGGGCAAATCGTCTTCGGAGAGATCGTTTAGAAATTCGTTGAAGATATTGTAGAGTGTGATGAAATAGATGTATTCGGGAGAGTTCTCGTTATAGGCTGTCGCGATGCTCTCAATCACACTGTCCGTCACATCCTCATAATTCTGACGGTCATTCCACAAGTGTTCGAAGTTATCAATATAGGCTTTGCTGATAGGATAGTCTAAACGGTTGATGTATCTGTAGGCATAGTTACCTCGTTCGCAGCCAAGTCCAACCGTGGTAAATTCATCAAAAGGATAATAGGCATACTTCTCATTTTCTGACAGGACATTTACTATGCCGGGCACAATCTGATTGGTGACATTAGACTTGAAGCGAGCCTTTTTGCGAATCCAGTCGGCGCACTCGCGGGCGATGCTTTTTTGAGTCATTTTGTTTCGGAGACGTATTTCAAACTCCGTGCCATACAAATTTCTTTCGCGGTCGCGGCGTGGAATATAAAACTCACGCTTTGACTTTTCCGTTTTGTCCATCGTAAACGTCGGCGAGGTGAAGATAAACTTTAGCTCATCAATATTGGCTAGGCTATTTTTCAGTTCCTCATAGGCATATAGAGAGAAGCAGGCAGCGGCAATCTGGAGTTTGCTTTTCTTTGTTATAGTCTCTTCCAAATCATCCTTAAGAGTGATGTTAATATTATCAATCAGCTTTGGGTTCTGTTGCGGCACATCCATTGTCAAGGTCTCCTAAGCTACGACTTCGTATGTCAATAATATTTGATGAGAGAAAAGTTTCAAGGATTCTCTAATTTGTCTTTTGGGATACTATATTTATATGTCAAACGAAGATTAATAGTCTCGTTTTATCTAGAGTTAAGAGCTTCAATTAGAGTTAAGAGTTGAGTGGTGGAGTAAAGGCTAGTTGATTTATTAGTTGGCATAGTTACCTTATTGGTTTCTCTGGCCACAAGACTGGCAACATTGTGCTCAATCAAACGATGACGCGGCACACTCGTGTTGCCATGAGTGTGCCGCGTCTGTTGCGATTCTGTGTTGCGCTCGCCGACTACTTCATCAGTTCGCTGTAGTCGTAGTTATCCGTCTCGTCGGTTTCGGCGACGACGTCGGTGCTGTC
>CAZJKK010000105.1:0-6861 GCA_964546605.1 uncultured Clostridia bacterium | reverse complement strand
AAGACTTTGTCCAGGATTAATTGATGGTGCAGATAAAGAAAAATTCTATATATTTGATTTTTGTGGTACATTTGATTTCTTTGATATTAATAAAAATGGCAAGGAAGTAATAAATACTGTATCTTTGCAAGAAAAAATCTTTAATCTTAAGGTTGAGATAGTTTATAAGTTGCAAGATTTGGAATATCAAACAGATGATTTGATTTCTTATAGAAAAGGGCTGGTTCAATATCTTGTAGAAAAGGTTAATGAACTTAATCGTGATAATTTTGCAGTTAAACAGCATTTGAAATATATAGACGGTTATAACAAGATTGAGGATTATAATGCCCTTAATTATGAAATCACATTGCAATTGGCTGAACACGTAGCTCCATTGGTTGTTCCGGATAAAGATGAAATTTCAGCTATTAGATTTGACAGTTTGATGTTCGGTATTGAATTGGCATACCTAGTTGGTAAAAAGTATAAAAAAGCGAGAAATGACTTGTTTAAAAAAATATCAGCATTATCTCATTATACTACAATACCGGAAATCTCTGCTCAAAAAGAATTTATTGAAAAGCTCATTCATACTGATTATATTGACAATGCAGGAGTTAATGAATTTGAAACAATAAGAACAAAGCTTCGTGATTTAATGAAGTATGTAAAATATGAACCTTATACGAAATATGAAACTGATTTCGAAGATGATGTCTTAAGCATGAATTGGCGCGAGGCAGAATTAGTAAATGATGACCTTAAAAACTATAAAGCCAAGCTTGAATACTATTTGAAACAACATGAAGATAATATTGTTATAAATAAACTGAAAACAAATAAGCCATTAACAAAAAGTGATATAGAAGAATTAGAGAGAATACTATGGAATGAAGTTGGGACAAGACAAGATTATGAAAAGGAATATGGAGATACACCTCTTGGAGAATTGATCCGTTCAATAGTAGGTCTTTCTATGGATGCTGCTAATGATGCATTTTCAGAATATCTAAATAATGCTAATTTAAACAGTATTCAAATTAATTTTGTAAAAAGAATTGTTTCATATGTTGTGAAAAATGGAATTTTAAAAGATTTAGCAGTCCTTGGTGAACCTCCATTTAACGAAATGGGAAGTGTTGCAGAAATATTTGATATGAGTACTTGGATTGGAATTAAAAGTATAATTGATAAAATCAATAAAAATGCAGCTGCATAAGTATTGTTAATAATTTTATGGGGGGAATATATGAAAATCACTGCACTTGTTGAAAATAAAGCAAAACCTGGTTTTAAAGCTAATCATGGCTTATCACTGTACATAGAAACTGAAAATCATAAAATATTATTTGATTTAGGACCTGATAATACTGTTTTTGAAAATGCAAAATTTAAAAATATTGATCTTTCAGAGGTTGATACTGTAATTATTTCTCATGGGCATATGGATCATGGAGGAGCATTAAGTAATTTTTTACAAGTTAATTCACATGCTAAAATATATGTGCAAAGGAAAGCGTTCCAACCACATCACAGTAAACTTCTGTTTTTAAAAGTGAACGTAGGTCTTGACGATAAACTTGAAAAACATCCGCAGGTTATATTAGTTGATGGTGATTATAAAATTGATGAGGAACTAAGTTTATTTACGGTTAGTGATATATGTAAGTGTTATTCTCATGCAAATGATATGTTGTACCAAAATGGACAAAAGGATAATTTTTCTCATGAGCATAACTTAGTTATTAATGAAAAGCAAACGGCTGTAATAATGGGATGCGGTCATGCAGGTGTTGTAAACATAATGGAAAAGGCAATAGAGTACAATCCTCAGCTTTTCATTGGGGGTTATCATTTGTATAACCCATTTAAAAAGAAGGATGTTTCTAAAAAGTTACTTGATGACATTGCATTAGAATTACGAAAGTATAATGATATAGAGTTTTATACATGCCATTGCACTGGCGAAGAAGCGTTTAACTATTTTGCAACGAATTTGCCCAACATGCATTACCTATCTTGTGGAGAGGAAATTATATATTAAGATTATAGATAGGGTATAATTTCAAATAAGTGGAGAGGACAATAATTATGGGACTTAGTAACATATTATATTTAGTGCGTTATCCTATTATTATATCGCTGGGACTTGCTGTTAGCTTTATATTAAAAAGGATTTTTCCAAAAAGATCATTTACATTTCAAACCATAGCATCTTTTATTATTTGTGTAATTATTATTACTGCGTTTTTTATAGTAAGTGCAGCTATTGACCCGTTAGATTATTATTTTCCTCAAGTTAAGATTTCAACTTTAGATAATGATAATCCAAAAGCGAAAGAGATAACATATAGTGTGGATATTATTAATAGAACAAATAAGGATGTGGATGTTATTCTTACTTTTACAAGGCAAGATAGCGAATTGTATCCATATATTAATTTAATTCCTGAAAGCTATACCTCCGAGAAAGTAACTATAAAAGCGAATGAACGTAAAGATTATTCTACATCTTTTACAATTGATTCTGAGGATTCTAGATTGATTAATTCTTATTATTTAAAAATGAAAGTAAAATATAAAATACAATAAAATACGTTCATTATATTAGGAAGCAGTTAAAGAATTATATTGTGGGGTAGCCAAGTGATAGTGATAGAAACAGAAAGATGTTATTTAAGGCCTTTTGAAGAAAAAGATTTAGATTTATTTATGATTTATAGAAACAATGAAGCTTGGATGAAGTTTCAAAGCTTTAAAAATTTGACAAAAGAAGAATATAGAAAGATATTATTAGTTCTTTTAAATATTGAAGACGGAATTCAGCTTGCTATTGCTTATAAAGACTCGGATAAACTTATAGGAGACGTATATCTTAAAAAAACAGAAAAAACTATTTTCATTGGATATACCATTAATCCTGATTATTCGAGAATGGGGTATATAACTGAAGTATTAAAAGCACTATTACCGAATCTAAGAGATAATTATTCTGATTGCAAAATAACAGCCACTATTGAAAAAGAAAATATTCCATCTAAAAATTTTCTGATTAAATTGGGGTTTGATTATGATAGCTTTACAGACGAGTGGCAGGAAGAAGTATATGTTTATCATGCTGATTAACATATAACAAGAATTTGATGAAGACGAAATAATATAAATATAGAAATTAGGTGAAATAAATGGTAGTTAAAACTGTTTCAATTAATACAAATAGAATTACTTTAAGAAAAATTACGATAGATGATGTTCAATCTATTTACTCATATATTAAATCTGATGAAAGAATCACAGACAACATGGTTTATGGAGCACATAAGAATATTGAAGAGACACATGACTGGGTTGAAAAAATCATTAGCCAATATGAAAATCCATTTTTCTATCATTGGGGAATTGAAGTTATTGAAAGTAAAGAACTAATAGGGTTAATAGACCTTTATGATTTTAATCTTAACGAAATGACATGCTCTGTGGGATATGAATTAGGTTATAATTGGTGGAATAAGGGATACGGAACTGAAGCATTAAAGGCAGTATTGAGATTTGTATTTAATGAAGTTAAAGTTAATGAAGTTAGTGCTACTCATAATACAGATAACCCAGCCTCTGGCAGAATTATGGAAAAGGCGGGAATGCAAAAAGACCGTATTGTAACAAATATGATTACAAATGCAAAGGGTCAAACCAAAGATTGCGCGGTCTATGTTATAAAGAATAGCTAATAAGTATTCTATGATTAAGTGAAATGAAAGAGTTAATGTGTTTCTTCGAACATTTTTGTTAATATTACGTCATATTATAATAGTAAAGCATTAAGATATGGAGGGTTATATGAAAAAGCTTGTCATATTTATAATTATGTTAACATTTTTCATGACATCATGTTCTAATAACACACCCAAAACAAATACCGACAATACTGATAACAATAATGAAGAAGAAACGGTATTTGAAATAGACAGATCAGAATATTTAACCGGCGAAATAATTACGGATGGTAATTACGAAATTTCCTTTGGCGGAATGGGCAGCGTGTGTTTTGTTCCTGATAAAGAAAGCAGAGAAATAATTGAAGATAAATACAGCACGAATGACTTGAACTATTTAAATGATGAAAGTTATTTTATATATTATGATAATTTAACAGTTACAGAAAATTTGCCAAAGGAATTAGGAATTTATAAGGTAAAAGTAAAATTTGACTTAAAGAATATTTATAATTATGACAGATTCAATTTAATTGACATAACATTGGTTGATAGTATAGGCACAATTTTATATGAGGGCAAAAGTTATGAAACAAATAATTTGGATCTAGATGTTAAAGTTAAAGACAGAGTTTTAGGACTTATTGTTGATTCTGTAGATGAACTTGGAGATGAGGGATTTAGGGTAAGCTTTTGCGGTGAAATAGAAACAGAAGGCTATTATAATATATTTTATGGTGAACTGCACGGCAGAAATATAGGAATTATATACTATGATCAAAAATACGATGAATATGTTCCAATGATGATGGGAGAGAGCAATAATAAACAATTAT
This sequence comes from uncultured Clostridia bacterium, assembly GCA_964546605.1. Lineage (GTDB taxonomy): Bacteria > Bacillota > Clostridia > Tissierellales > Sedimentibacteraceae > Sedimentibacter. Next base: position 2,330 of record CAZJKK010000105.1, on the reverse strand, counting down.
TTTATTTTGTTTATAAGGAAGATTTATTCAGTCAATTAGAGGATTATTCATCCTTTGGCAGGGGTAAATTTAAAATTTCTAATTTTCATATAGTCTATAATTATGGCATGGGAAGAGAGCCCTCAGAAATATTGACAGAAATTGTGTCTTTAGAAGAAGGCTATAGAAATATGTTTGAAATAAAAGATAAGGCTGAAACAAGTGTAAATGGCTATAATGACAACTTTGTAATTGTTTCTATTCCAGCAAAATATGATGAAAATAATTATGCGAAATCTTTTAACTATTATTACATAAATAAAAACAACCCTAATAAAGAGTATTTGTTAACTACAAAAGACAATTACTTTTTAGGTGATGTTATAAGTGAATCAGAATTTTTATTAAAAACAGAAGGGTATGATGAAACAACCGGCGGTTACGGTGTGCTTAATGAAATCAAATGCAAAATTACAGACGAGGGTGCAGTGTTGACTTATCCATCTATAGCTACAAATGAAATAATTGATAAATTTAATTTAAGTGCGATTGATGACAATTATAATCAAATTGCTACAGATGGGAATTACATTTATTATATTGATGTTAAGACAAATTATATAAATAGAATCAGAATAGATGGATCTGGCAATGAAACCATTTCTGAGCATAAAGCAGCACAACTATACTATTATAATGGAAAATTGTATTTTCAAGAATTTACTCAGCTAAATTCTTGGATTTCGTGCATTGACACAGATGGAGGAAATTATCAAGTTATATATGGTGAAAAGTCTGTTAATGGTTTCATAATCCATAATGATATAATATACATGAAGGTGTTTGCTGAAGAACAAGAAGCAGGTTATGCCTATGGCTTTTATAAATACAGCTTATTAGACGGTAAAATGGAATCATTTGATGATAGCATTGCTTTACCTCAATCCCCTGGTTTGCGATTAATTAATAATAAAATATATTATGGAATTAATGATAAAATTAGAGAGTATGACATTAATACAGGTACAACAACAGAGTACGATACTGTTATTAAAAATATTCAAGAATATAATAATTCTATTTATACTTATTGGAGGTCTTCTATTTGGAAGCATCCTATCGATAATATAATTGAATATGACAAAATCTTTGAAATTGATGATGGATTCCTTCTCAGGAAAATCTGTATAATGGATGACTTAATATTCTTTACGTATTGTTACGATTATACAGAAGTAGATAAAAAGGGTATATATGTAGATGTAATGAATATAGACGGAACTAATCGTAAAAATTTGTTTTACTTTGATTACTGGACATTAGGACATTATGCCTTTGATTCTATTTATGTATTAAATGATAAACTGCTTGTAATTTCAAGAGATAATGAATATCCAATATTTAAAATGTTTGATTTTGAAGGTAATGAGCTTTGGGGTTTATAATTATTTATACAGATTAGTTTCAGAAGAAGATACCGGATTTTAGTTGAAAAAAGGAATTTTATTATGTTAAAAGTTAATTTTTATGATAGTGTTGAAGATAGTTTGTTAAAGTTCGCTGTGATAGTTTCTAAAAGACATGGAAGATGGGTATTATGTAAACATAGAGAAAGAGATACATATGAATTTCCTGGTGGTCATAGAGATGTTGGAGAAGACATTTTGACAACTGCGAAAAGGGAACTATATGAAGAAACTGGTGCAGTTGATTACTCACTAAAACAGATATGCGTATATTCTGTTTATGGTAATGATGGAGGGATTGAAAATGAAGTTGAAACATTTGGCATGCTATATTATGCTGATATTTTAAAATTTGAACAATTACCAAATTTTGAAATAGAAAAGGTTGAACTTTTTGATATTCTTCCAGACAACTGGACATATCCAGAAATACAACCTTACTTATTAGAAAAGGTAAATAAAGTTATTGGTATATAATATTACGCCACATCTGTAGTAATAAAGATTCGTTAATTGGAGGTAATAAATGAACTTTGGTGGATGGTCAACCTGGAGTATTGTAACTCTGACTATTTGTATATCAGTTGCCATGGGGTTTTTCACAATGAAAAAGAAATAAACAAAAGAACAATAAAAATATAAGTTTAAGGAAGCACGTAATATGCAAAATCAAATATTTAAAAAATCCTGCTGAGAAGGTGAGCAGAACTTTACTCGTGCAGTAGAAGAAAATAATATATGCCCTAAATGTATATCCAAAGGGGTTGAAGTAAATAACAATACAGTCAAACATTTGGTTATTAATGAGTTTACGAACCAAATAAAAGAATCAACCTATTACATTTGTATGAATGAAGAATGTGATATTGTTTATTTTAGTACGAA
>CAZJKK010000104.1:2929-6864 GCA_964546605.1 uncultured Clostridia bacterium | reverse complement strand
GCAAAGGATTGGATAAATGCTTGTTCGTTTATCCTATTGAAACATGGACAGAATTTGTCGGTAAACTCAAAAACCTTTCTACCTTCAACAAACAGGAACGATTTTTTTTAAGAAGATTTGTTTCAGGATTTAGTGAATGTTCTTTTGATAAGCAGGGCAGAATATTAATACCGCCCTCACTTCGAGAATACAGCGAACTAAATAATGAGGCTGTTATATTAGGGGTTATTGACAGAATCGAAATATGGAATAAAGACAGTTGGAACGATTACTCCAACAATGACGAATTTGATTTCGACAGCATTGCAGAGAAAATGTCAGATTTGGGGATAGGTTTATAACTACGTTGAATGACGGGCTACGCCCTTATTTAATATTAGGAGGAATCAAATGGATTACAAGCATACATCGGTTTTATTAAATGAATCCATAAATGGTTTGAATATTAAGGCTGACGGAATTTATGTGGATGCAACATTGGGTGGGGGAGGTCATACTGAAGAAATCCTGAAAAGAGTTACAATCGGACGAGTAATCGGTATCGATCAAGATGAATATGCCATTAAAAGGGCAACTGAAAAGTTAAAGGATTATAAGAATTTTACAGCAGTTAATAATAATTTCTCAAATATTGGGGAAGTGCTGGATGAATTACATATTGATAAAATAGATGGAATTTTATTTGATTTAGGAGTTTCTTCTTTTCAATTAGATATACCTGAAAGAGGATTTTCCTATAACTATGACATGCCTTTGGATATGAGAATGGACAGTAACCAGACAACTACCGCAAGGCATATAGTGAATGGATATGAGGAGCAGGAGCTATCAAGAATTCTTTGGGAATATGGAGAAGAAAAGTGGGCAGCTAGAATAGCTAAATTTATAGTACAGGAAAGAGAACAAGAATTTATAGAGACAACGGGCCAATTGGTGACTATTATTAAAAAAGCCATACCTAAGCAGGCAAGACAGGAAGGTGGTCATCCGGCTAAAAGAACATTTCAAGCTATAAGAATAGAAGTTAATCGTGAGCTTGAAATTCTTGAAAATACATTTAAAGAAGCAGTAGATAGGTTAAACATAGGAGGCAGAATTTGTGTAATAACATTTCATTCCTTAGAGGATAGAATAGCAAAAAACACATTTTTAGATTTAAATAAGGATTGTATATGCCCACCACAGTTGCCTAAATGCATTTGCGATCATAGAAGGAAACTTAAAATTATTACCAGAAAACCAATTGTAGCTTCAGATGAAGAGTTAGAAGATAATCACAGAGCACATAGTGCAAAGCTAAGAATAGGAGAGAGGGTGTAAAATGTCAGCGTTAAGAAAAGAGGTCATAGATTTTGATTATGGACAAGAAGTTGAAGTTTCTGTTAAGAAAAGACGAATAAAAACAAATAAGAAAAATAAAATTGTTATAGACAGCTTTAAGAATACTTTAATGATTGCTGCTACATTTATATTTGGAATATTAATTGTCTATAACTATGCTCTCATTACGGACAAACAAATGGAGCTCAATTTATTAAACCAAGAAATAGCCACTCTTAATGACGACATAGATACATACAATATAGCTTTAGAAAACATTAAAAATACAAATTCAATTGAAGAAATGGCTAAGGCATATTTAGGTATGAATTATCCTACAAGAAAACAAACTGTATTTGTTGATTTTGCATATGGTCAAGAAGCAGGAAATAATTTTGAAGCCGCCGAAGAAGAGAATAAAAATATACTAGTTGGTATAATTGACAAGGTAGTCAGTTTCATTCAGTAAGGGGGTTTCATATGAGAAAGAAAATGAAAAGTATTACTAACCTTCAAAATAAAAAGAGAATGTTGGTATTTTTGTTTTGCTTTTTTTTAATTACATTAGTTTTAATTGTAAGACTTGGAATAATACAGCTCATTGATGGTGAAGAGTATAAAAAGCAGGCTATGGAAAATTGGTCTAGGGATATAACCATTAGTGCAAAAAGAGGAACTATTTACGATGCAAAGGGAAAGAAACTGGCAGTGAGCATTAACTCAAACACAGTAACATGCTTTCCAGCAGACGTAAAAAAGTCCGTTCATAAAGAAGAAACAACTACAGAAGCCGAAGAAGAAAAAGGAGGTTTCTTAACAAGTCTGCTAAAGAAAATGAATAAATCCATGTTTGATAAATCTACAGCTGCTGAACAAATACCTGTTAATACGAAGACTCCTGAAGAAACAGCAAAGATTTTATCAGAAATATTGGAGCTTGAATATGAAGAGGTATTAGAAAAAATAACCTCTAATTATTCCTATATTGTATTGAAAAAATGGATTACTGATGATCAGGCTCAAAAAATTAGAGAAGCAGAGCTTAGTGGTATAAGCATAATTGAAGATAACAAGCGTGTGTATCCATATGGCAACTTCGCACCATATGTGCTGGGTTTTACCAATATAGACCAAGATGGACTTTATGGAGTTGAAGCAACATATAATGAATCCCTAACAGGAGTGCCCGGCAGGACAGTTGTAAATACAGATGCATATGGGAGAGAGCTTCCTTTTGGATATAACGAATACTATGAGCCTATGGACGGTCTTGGAGTTGTCCTAACAATAGATGAAGTTATTCAGCATTATGCAGAATCAGCTGCCCTAAAAGTTATGAAGGACTATAACGCTAAAAGGGCAACAATAATTGTTATGGATCCTAATAACGGAGACATATTGGCTATGTCTTCAAAGCCGGATTATGACCCAAATGACCCTAAGGTACCCATAGATGAAAAAATTCAAGAAGAGTGGGCAACATTGTCTAATGAGGATCTTCAAAAATCTTGGTTTGACATGTGGAGAAATCCAGCAGTTAATGATATATATGAACCAGGTTCCACCTTCAAGCTTTTAACTACGGCAATTGCTTTAGAAGAGAATAAAGCATCTCTTGCAAGTACATATTTTTGTGACGGTTACGTAAGACAAATAAAAGGCGAAAACATAAAATGCTGGAGATATTATAGACCTCATGGACAACAAACATTGTCGGAGGCCATACAAAATTCATGTAATGATGCATTAGCTCAAATGGGATTAGATATAGGAAAGGACATATTTTTTAAATATTTGAAAGCCTTCGGTATGGAAGAAAAATCTGGAATAATGCTAAACGGTGAAGCTCTTGGTATAGTTAAAAAACCTGCAAATATGAAGGATGTTGATGTGGTAACACAAGCATTTGGTCAGGGGATTGCCCTTTCTCCCATACAGCTGGTAACTGCTGTATCAGCCATTACAAACGGTGGAGATTTAATGGAACCCAGGATCGTAAAGCAGCTGGTGGATGAAGAAGGAAATGTGGTTAAAAACTTTGATACTGTTCTAAGAAGAAAAGTTATTTCCCAGGAAACATCTCAAATGATGCTATCCATTATGAAGGACTCCGCTGAAGCTGGTACAAAGCAGGCATACAGACCAGGCTATAGAATTGGCGGTAAATCAGGTACAGCTCAAAAGGTTATTGACGGAAGATATGTTGATGGCAAGTTTATTTCTTCATTCATAGGAACTGCCCCTGTAGATGATCCAAAGGCTGTGGTACTAGTAATGGTAGATGAGCCGGACAGAAGTATTGGGTATTACGGTAGTATTGTTGCAGGTCCTCCTGCAGCAGACCTTTTAGAAAATATAATGAAGTATTACGATGTAGAGCCTGTGTATACAGAAGAAGAATTAGGAAAGGTTCAAGCTCAAATAGTTGAAGTGCCGGAATTATTAGGACTTACCATAGGCGAAGCAACTGATAAATTAATAAGAGCCGGCCTTGCAAGCAACATAGATATTGAGGTTTCAGCTGAAAAACAAGTTAAGGCACAATTCCCTAAAGCAGGAGAAAAGGTAGTAAAAGGCTCAATGGTTACATTGATTTTAAATTAGTGTGTCCCCAT
>CAZJKK010000104.1:0-2829 GCA_964546605.1 uncultured Clostridia bacterium | reverse complement strand
AAAAGGTAGTAAAAGGCTCAATGGTTACATTGATTTTAAATTAGTGTGTCCCCATACCTTAAATTAGCGGAACGCATATTGCGTTCCTTTTTTCAAATTTATTGTATTTGAATTTTAATTATGATAAAATTGCATATAATATCATACACTTAATTAAGGGAGCAAATGAAATGGATATAAATAACATTTTAGAGCAAATTGAATATGAAAGCTTTTCAGGAAACAAAAATATTGAAATTACAGGCATTACCAATGATTCACGAAAAGTATCAAAGGGCGATGTTTTTGTTGCGATTAAAGGCTTTACATCAGATGGACACAAGTTTATAAATGATGCTTTAAAAAATGGGGCGTCTGCTGTTATGTGTTCCCATATTCCAGATGAAGTAAGCTTAAAAGGTAATTTTATAATTGTAAAAGATCCGCGATCATCCATGGCTCCTGCAGCAAGCATTATTTATAATAATCCATCCCAAAAGCTTAATATTGTGGGAGTAACGGGCACAAACGGAAAAACCAGCACAACTTATCTTTTAAAAGGCATTTATGACCATTTGAAGGAGAAGTCCGGAATTATAGGAACAATAGGTGTGCTTGCAGATGAAGAAAAAATAAAGGTTGATAACACAACACCTGAAGCATCTGACTTGCAAAAGTATTTCGCCATGATGGTTAAAAAGGACATAAAGATTTGCTTCATGGAAGTTTCATCCCATGCCTTAGAGCTAAACAGAGTGGACTTTGTTTCTTTAGATGTAGGCATTTTTACTAACCTTACTCGTGACCATTTAGATTTCCATAAAACCATGGAAAATTATTACCAAGCAAAGAAGAAACTATTCCATCTTACTAAAATAAATAATATTATTAATGTGGATGACCCTTATGGAGAAAGACTTTACAAGGAATTAAAGCAAGAAGGTATAAAAGCCCTGTCCATAGGTATAGATAATGAAGCTGATATTAAAGCTTCCAATTTACAAACTCAAATTAACGGGACAACATTTGAGTTAAATATTGAAGGCATTCAAAAAAAAGTTCATGTAAATACTCCTGGCAAGTTTAGCGTGCTTAATTCTTTGGGAGCACTAGGTGCTGCTTATGTCTTAGGTGCAAATATTGATGAAGTAATTGAAGGCTTAAGCACCATAAAAGGTGTAACAGGAAGATTTGAAATGCTTGAAAATAACCTTGATTGCACCATAATACTTGATTTTGCTCATACGCCTGATGGATTGCAAAAGGTCATGGATACTATCAATGAATTTTCTGAAGGAAGAAAAATAGTTCTCTTTGGTGCCGGTGGTGAAAGGGATTCTGCCAGACGTGCTCCCATGGGAGAAATAGCAGGTAAATATTGTGATTTAAGCATACTTACTTCAGATAACCCAAGATTTGAGGACCCATATGATATATGTCTTGAAATAGCTGAGGGCGTAAAAAAATATGGCGGGAAATACGAAATTATTATAGAAAGAGACCAAGCTGTATATTATGCTATTGACAACGCTCAAAGTAAAGATGTAATATTGTTAGCGGGAAAATCCACAGAGCCATATCAAGATATGGGTATAGAAAAAGTACCTTATGATGAAGGCACTATTGCTAAAAAGGCAATTATTGAAGTGGAAAGAAAAAGAGGAATAAGAGGTTAAAAGTTAAAAGGTAGGGGACACACCTTAAAGTAAAATTGGAGAATGGAACAAGGAGATTAAAATGCAAAACACACAAATCATAAGAGTATTAATTGTATCTTTTCTCATAGCACTGTTCTTAGGACCGGTAGTAATACCTGTTTTGAGGCGCTTGAAAGTAGGACAAAGCATCCGGGAGGAGGGGCCTAAGTCTCACTACACAAAAGCGGGAACGCCGACCATGGGCGGAGTTATCATTGCTTTGGCAGTAATTATTTCAGTATTTACAAGCGGTTACTATACACAAGAAATATGGGCAGCACTGTTTTTTTCAGTGGGTTTTGGACTTATAGGATTTATTGATGATTATATTAAGGTTGTTTTAAAAAGAAATTTAGGATTAAAGGCATATCAAAAAATATTGGGGCAAGTAGTATTTGCATATTTATTGGCATGGTACGGCTCCCGCTACAGCGTGTATGGCACAAAGCTTTTAATACCTTTTTTCAATGGATTTCTTGATTTAGGAGTATTATACATACCATTTGTTATGTTTGTAATATTAGGAACCGTTAATGCAGTTAATTTAACAGACGGCTTAGATGGACTTAATGCAGGAGTGACACTCATTGTTACCGCTACATTTGCACTGATTTGCAACAGCAAAATATCAGCAAACCCTATATTTGAAGGGATTTCTATTATAAGTGCAGCTGTTGCAGGTGCATGTCTTGGATTTTTGAAACATAATGCAAATCCTGCAAAGGTGTTTATGGGAGACACAGGCTCTTTATCATTGGGTGGTGCAGTATCAGCCATTGCCGTTATATCAAACACTGTATTGTTAATACCCATAATCGGCGGTATATATTTTGCTGAAGCATTGTCGGTTATTATTCAAGTGCTTCATTTTAAGAGAACAAGAAGAAGAATTTTCAGAATGGCACCCTTGCATCATCATTTTGAAATGGGAGGATGGAAGGAAACAAAAGTTGTGGGAGTTTTTTGGCTTGTAACTCTTATATTGGCATTTATAGGCATTTATTCAATATAATCAACATAATATAGTATTGGGCTTTTTTAGAAAGAGGATATAAAATGAAAAATAAAAATATACTTGTAGTAGGACTTGGAGTTTCAGGTATTGCTTGCATAAAGGGATTAAGCAAGCTTGGAGCCAATATATTTGTTTATG
>CAZJKK010000103.1:4475-6938 GCA_964546605.1 uncultured Clostridia bacterium | reverse complement strand
CTACAAATGAACCTAACAAAACTGCAAAATGCCCCAATTGTAAAAGTATATTAATTAGTACTCTTTAAAATGAATAATCATTAACAGACTATTATAGCAAAATAGATTTATTAATTGCGGTGGCAATCGTTTTATAGGTATGGCGATTTATATGTGATTTGTGAGAAGAATATAAATTGTTTATTATTTAGAATATTCCTTGAAATGCATAAATCTACAATGATAACGTTTTGGAAGTTTAATATGTTCTTTTTTGTTCTTTTTTTATGCATAATTACTAACTTTTTCTTGACTCTAATTTTTTGGTATGCTATACTAAATTTTAAGATTTCTTGGAGAATTAGGGATAAAATTGTTGAGAATGAAAACGATGTTATATCTAATCACAGCGAAATTATTCTAAAGGAGGAATGAAAACATGAAACAAAGGAAATTCTTTTATCTTTTACTAGCAATGTTATTAATTCTATTCACACTGATTGGTTGTAAAAAGTCCGATGATACTGTTGTAATCGGATATATAGGCGACCTCTCTGGCAATGATGCTTATGTAGGTGTCCCACCTCAATTGTTCCTAGAGGACTATTTTGCTGAACTTAATGCTAAAGGTGGACTTCTGGGCAAGCAGGTAAAACTTGTATCTTACGACATGCAGCCTGATAATGCTGTTGATGGCTCTTTAGCATTTAACCGTTTGATTAACGAGGACAAAGCTATTGCAGTTATTGGTCCGTCTTCAAGTTCTGCTGCTATACCTATGGCTGCAATCGCTAACAAGGCGAAAGTTCCTTTCATTGCTACATCTGCTACCAATGAAAAAGTAACAATTGCTGAAGATGGTACACTTAACTCATATGCGTTTCGTGTTTGCTTCATAGACTCTTACCAAGGTACAGCTGCTGCTAATTTTGCTTATGATCAAGGTATCCGTAAAGTAGGTATGATTGAGACACTTGGAAACCCATACTCTCAAAATATTTGCAACTTTTTCCAGGAACAGTTTGAAGCCTTAGGTGGCACAATAGTTGACCGCATTGGTATTCAGGACGGCGACGTTGAGTTTCGTGCTCAACTCACAAACTTTGGTAACTTAGACGTTGATGCGCTATTTTTCCCAAGCGGAACTTACAAAATCCCTTCATTAGCTGCTAACCAGGCAGCAGACCTGAACCTTAAATTTAAATGGATATTCACTGACGGAGTTTATGATGATACACTCCTTGAAGTTGCAGGTCCTAACATAGAAGGTGCTATAATGACTAATTATTTGTTCGGAGAAGATCCTGCTTATGATGAGTTTAAGACAGCCTATAATGCAAAGCATAAAGAATATTCTGCAAACATATTTGTTTACCTTGCATATGACGCAGTAGAGCTTTTGATGCATGCAATCAATAAATCACAAAGTCTTGATCCTGTAGAAATTCAAAAGGCTCTTGAAAATGCTACTGATGTACCGCTCTTTACGGACAAGCATTTCACTGTTGACCCTAAAACACATAACCCTCTAAATAAGATGGTTGCTATTATAGGTGTTGAAGATAGTAAATTTACTTTAATTCAAAATTACTATCCAACTAAATAAATTATACAGGTAAAAGAAATATATGTATTAAAAATCCTTGTGCAATGAATCTAAATAGGTTCATTGCACAAATAATATTAGGAGAATATCATGACAATTGTATTTCAGCAGTTGATTACCAGCGTGTCAGTCGGAGGACTGTATGCGTTGCTTGCGGTGGGATATGCTTTAATCTACAGTGTATTCGATTTTACAAACTTTGCTTTTGGCGGCGTTATGATGGTGTCTGCATTTTCTGGGTACTTTGTATCAAGTGCAGGATTTGGGACAATACCAGCTATGATTGTGGCTATAGCGACAGGTATAGTTGTTTCAATAGCAGTTGAATTATTAGCTTATCGCCCAATGCGTAAAAAAAATGCAAAGAGGCTGTTTTTGATGATTTCAGCAATGGGTGTTAATATTTTTCTTACAAACCTATATCTTGTATTGTTTGGTGCGAATTTGAGAACTTTGTCCAATGGATTCACCTCTAATACACTTTCTATTATGAATGTGCAGATTGGGACAGTTGATATTGCAGCGTTCATTACATCGGTAGTAGCTTTGGCGTTTTTAAGTTTTTTTCTTTACAAGACACGACCTGGAATTACCGTACGTGCAAGCGCCATTGATGTATCTACCGCCGGTCTTATGGGTATAAACGTTAATCGAGTTTCTCTAATTGTATTTGTTATTTCCGGTATTACGGCAGCTATTGCAGGAATGTTTTTCGGAATGAAGTATACAGTTTATCCAGGAATGGGAGCTATGTCAACAAAAGCGTTCATTGCAGCTGTTATTGGCGGGCTTGGAAGTCTTCCGGGGGCTGTGCTTGGCGGATTTTTACTAGGTATTCTTGAAACGCTTGTTACCGGGTATATTTCTGCAACTTATAG
>CAZJKK010000103.1:0-4465 GCA_964546605.1 uncultured Clostridia bacterium | reverse complement strand
CAATGATTATTATACTGATGTTCATGCCAAACGGTCTTATTGGCAAGGGCGATCAAAGTAAATTATAAGGAGGACTAAAATGTATATAGCATCTGTTGTTGTTACAGCCTGCTCGAATATCGTTGCTGTTATAGGCCTTGCGCTTCTTACTGGCTATACAGGGATGTTCTCTCTTGGTCATGCTGGGTTTATGTGTATTGGTGCCTATGCGGCTGTTCTTTTAAATAAGTATTTTATGGTCCCATATGTATTTGCACTTATTTTAGGCGGTTTTGCCGCAGTAATAGTCAGTATAATTATCGGTTATCCCACACTTAGAAATAAACTGAGGGGTGACTATTTTGCAATTTGTATGCTTGGATTTGGCACGGTGGTGCGTTTGATTCTAAACAATATGAATAATCCCATTACAAATGGTGCTCTTGGTATAACTAATATTCCAAAGCTTACAACACTTTGGTCTGCACTTTTATTTATGATAGTATTGGTATATTTTATGTGGAATTTTGTCAACTCCCAATACGGTAAAAATTGTGTTGCAATCCAGCAGCAGGAAGTTGCAGCGGAAATGATGGGTGTGAGCATTGTTCGTACCAAGCTGCTTTCTTTAGCAATTTCGGCATTTTATTGCGGTGTGGCAGGCGGAATGCTTGGATTCTGGCTGCAGTATATTGCACCTGCTACTTTTTCAGATACGCGTTCCAATGACTTCCTTGCAACGCTAGTTACAGGCGGAACAAACAGTATTACCGGTCCGTTGATAGCGGCAGCACTTGTAACAACATCGCTTGAATATTTGAGGTTCCTTGTTAACTGGCGTTTGGTTGTTTATGGATTATTGTACATCCTCATCATGCGATTCCTTCCAGGGGGTATCATGGGCTATAGGGAGTTCTCGTTGAAGAATACAATTCGATTTTTCAAAGAGTTCCCTCAAAACAAGACAAAGCTTATGGAAAAATGGATGCAGTTTTACGCTAAGTTTACAAAGAAAACAAATAAAAAGGAGAGAAAATCGTGAATAATTCAGATAATGCACTCAAAGTCAACAATCTTGTCATTCGCTTTGGTGGGCTATATGCCATTGACAATGTAAGTATGCACATTAACAAAGGCGAGTTTGTGGGTTTGATTGGTCCAAACGGTGCCGGAAAAACCACTTTTTTCAACTCTATTACAGGCAATCTCACTCCAACGGAGGGAACTATAACCTACCAAGGGAAAAGCCTAATAAAAAAGAGCCCTGACAAGATTTCACACATGGGCATAAGCCGTACCTTTCAAAATATACGTATCTTTCCAAAGATGACGGTATTAGAAAATGTGTGCTTGCCCATTCACAGTAAACCAACTTACAATGTTTTTTCTGCAATGTTTGGATTGCCTTCGGCTAAAAAAGAGGACAAACGCATTCAGCAGAAAGCGTTGGACTATCTAGATCGTCTTGGAATAGCGGAGTACAAAAATTATGAGGCTGGTACATTACCTTATGGATTGCAAAGGCGCTTGGAAATTGCACGTGCTTTAGCTGCTGACTTGAGTCTTTTGCTTTTGGATGAACCGGCTGCAGGCATGAATAATGACGAATGCAACGAGCTAGTTGAATTGTTGCATGGTATACACAAGGACTATAACCTTTCAGTTATGCTTATCGAGCATCACATTGACGTTGTTTTGAAACTATGCAGCAGGATTTATGTTTTGAACCTCGGAAAATTACTTGCTGAAGGTGCACCCAATGAGATTTTGGCTAATCCTGAAGTTATACGTGCATATCTCGGTGAACGAAGGAGAAGACAATGAAAAAATTAGTGGAAGTAAAGAATTTATATTCCTATTATGGGGGTATTTGCGCCCTTAACGGCATTTCACTTTACATTAATGAAGGTGAGATTACTTCAATTGTTGGTTCTAATGGTGCTGGTAAGTCTACTCTTATGCGCACAATTGCCGGTGATAAGCGCATTGATAAAGGTGAGATTTATTTTAATGATAAACCGTTATCACAAAACGTACATGAAGTTGTTATGAGTGGTATCTCACTTGTGCCTGAAGGACGCCATATATTTCCCGCACTTTCTGTTCGTGAGAATTTAATTTTGGGAACCTGTGCCCTTAAAGGAAAGGAATATAAACGTACAGTAAATGAAACAATGGAGGAAGTTCTAACTCTTTTCCCGATTCTTGGAAAACGCATTCGCCAATCAGGTGGTACACTGTCAGGTGGTGAGCAGCAGATGTTAGCCATTGGCCGTGCGCTAATGGCACATCCAAAATTACTTTGCTTAGATGAACCTTCATTAGGACTAGCTCCAATAATAATTGATGAGGTTTTTGATAAAATTCAGCAATTAAATAAAGAAAAAGGACTCACGGTATTGTTGGTTGAACAAAACGCATACCTTGCACTTGATGTTTCTGACCGTGCCTATGTATTGAATACAGGCAACATTACTTTAGAAGGTACAGGGCAAGAACTGGCTGATAATCCAAGTGTTCAGGAAGAATATTTGGGCGTGAAGAACTGACAAGAAGGAGTAGTACTATTATGAATAATAAAAATTATGAGTTGGCTGTTAAGCTTCGGCATGAGCTGCATCAACATCCTGAAGTATCAAATAAAGAAATATGGACGAAAGCCCATCTTATGGATTTTTTGCGAAGTCATACACGTCTTGAGATTATAGACCGTGGTGCTTGGTTTTATGCGGTTTACCGTGCTCCTGCGGGAGCTAAAAAAATTGCATTTAGAGCTGACTTTGACGCACTTCCAATAGATGAAACGATTGCCTTGCCATACGGTTCACAAATCCCCGGTATATCCCATAAATGTGGTCACGATGGACATAGTGCTTCTTTAGCTGCCTTTGCACTGGAAATTGATGAGCTTGGCTGTGAAAACAATATTTATTTTATTTTCCAGCATGCAGAAGAAACCGGCGATGGAGCAAAGGAATGTGTGGTATTGGTTGAGGAGGAAGGAATTGATGAGGTCTTTGGATACCACAATGAACCTGGATATCCCCTTGGTGAAGTTATTGTAAACAGTGGAAGTTTTCAGTGTGCATCAAAAGGCATGAGCTTGTATTTCAAAGGCGTTTCTTCCCATGCTTCCGACCCTGGTGTGGGGCGTAACCCTGCAATGGCTATTGCGAGAATTATTTGCGCCTTGCCATCATTGTATCGAGCGGAAGACCACAAGGGATTGGTTTTATGTACAGTTATCCATGTGGAGATTGGATCTCCAGCGTTTGGTACATCAGCGAGTTCAGGAGTGTTGCGTGTTACTTTGCGAGGCCAATATGAAGAAGAAATGAACCAACTTCAAGCTCGTTTGGACATGTTAGCTTTTGGCTTGGCTTCTGAATATGGATTGGATTACCACTCTGAGTTCTGTGACTATTTTCCGGAATCTGTCAATCATCCTTCGAGCGTAGAAAAGGTACGGAATGTTTGTGCAAAGCTTGGAATTAAGATTCATGAATTTCCACACCCTAAACGTGGTTCAGAAGATTTCGGCTATTTTACCAAAGCAACTTTAGGAGCTTACTTTGATATAGGTGCAGGATATATAACACCACACCATACGGTAACATTCGATTTTCCGGATGAAATTATAAAAACTGCTGTAGATGTGTTTTATGAACTCGCATGCATAAAAGAGTAATAAGTTGACAAGGGTTATTATCATTTTCAAATAATAAATTCATGCAATATTATAAATGAAAATAATCTTATATGCTCTACACTATAAATTAAAAGTAGAAACGTGATATAAAAATAGAAGCCTATAAGTTTTTAAAAAGAAAATTTATAGGTTTTTATATTAAGTAAATTTTAAATATTACGTCATAACCGTAAGGAGCTGACGATAAAAGATATCCTCAAAAGCTAAAATCAGTTCTTAAGAAGAATTCTCCTCTGTTATTATATTATTGTGGCGATATTTTACTTGCAAATAAGACAGGAATAGGTATTGTAGGTTCAAGAAATATAGATGAAGATGGTACAAATTTTACTATTCAATTAGCTAAAAAGGCTGCGGAAGAAGACTTGATTGTATTTTCAGGTGGTGCAAAAGGTGTTGATACTACTTCTGAAACAACAGCATTAATTAATAATGGCTATGTTGTGTCAATATTAGCAAATTCTTTAGAGAGAAAAATTAAAAATAAAATAAATTTAGTAAATCAGCATAACGGGGCTCTGCCACGCACCCCGAGGTTTATGACGCTGGGCTTAACCGGTGATAAAAGAAAATCGGGTAATCATGTTTGACTACCCAATTACCGTATAAAGACAGCAAGCGTCTAGGTCGCAGGTTACTTGCTGTCTGCTTGCATGATCGAATCTGGCTTCTTATTAGGTTTTCATACATGCTGTTCATAGTGCCTGACATTCCACTATTTTCATAGAAAAGTGCTGATGATAGGACATTAGAAAAAATAATATAGTATTTCATAAG
>CAZJKK010000102.1:0-7056 GCA_964546605.1 uncultured Clostridia bacterium | reverse complement strand
ATTAATAATATTATACTATCATTGGTGTCTATGTCAATTTTAATTAAGAATATGAAAGTGTAAAGTTACTCTTGGATACATTATTTGAAATATGGCGCATATATAAAAATATATCTTTAAAAAAAACTAAAGTAATGTTACAATTAAAATATAATTTAGAAAGGGTGAAATAATGGAATATCAATTAAAAATTAATGAACTTTACAAGGAAATGGACTCCGTGGTAAGAGGAAATGTTCTTAGAGATGAGCCATTAAAAAACCATACATATTTTAAAATAGGCGGTCCTGCATCAATACTTGCAGAACCAGAAGACACAGAAGACTTAAAAACAGTATTACAACTGATAAAAAAATATAATATAGACTTATTTGTAATAGGTAATGGAACAAATCTTTTGGTTTCAGATGAAGGGTTTAAGGGAGCCATTGTAAAAGTTGGAGACAAATTTAACCGTATTGAAAGAAATGGTTACAAAGTAGTTGCAGGTGCAGGAGTGCTCTTATCTTCTTTAGCTAAATATTTGGCCAAGGAAAGTTTAGCAGGCTTTGAGTTTGCCTCAGGTATACCAGGGTTTTTAGGCGGAGCTGTTTACATGAACGCGGGTGCCTACGGCGGAGAAATGAAGCAGGTTGTTAATAAAGTTAAATGTATGGATTTTGACGGTAACATTCATGAGTTTTCCAATGAAGAAATGGAATTCTCCTACAGACACACAAAAATAAGCGATTCGGATTATATTGTACTTGAAGCAGAGCTAGAGTTTACACCGGGAAGCACGATAGAAATTATGGAAATAATAAGAGACTTAAATGAAAAAAGAACTTCAAAGCAGCCTCTTAATTTGCCAAGTGCAGGCAGTACATTTAAAAGACCTGTTAATGGGTATGCATCAAAGCTTATAGAGGATGCAGGACTTAAAGGATTACAATATAAAGGTGCAATGGTTTCCGATAAACACAGCGGTTTTATAGTAAGCTATAACAATGCATGCTGTGAGGATGTATTAGAGCTTATGCGCATAGTCATAAGCACAGTGAGAGATAAATTTGGCATAACATTGGAGCCAGAGGTTAAAATAATTGGAACAAAATTATAACGAGGGTTTTATGAAATTAACAGCAGATTATCACGTTCATTCAACATATTCAAGGCGCAATCACGGCAAGTCAACAATTGAAGAAATTGTTCAAACAGCAGTACATAAGGGCTTAAAGGAAATCGCCATAACAGATCATGGTCCCAAGCACTATATGTTTGGAATACAAGAACACAAAATAAAAGAAGCAAAAGACATTGTTGTGGAACTTCGAAAGAAATATTCCCAAATAAAGATATTGCTGGGTGTAGAAGCAAATATTCTTGATTTTAGTGGAACAACAGATATAACAGATGAAGTAAAAAAACATTGTGATATAATACTTTGTGGGTATCATATGGGTGCATTGTTTTCTACAGCAGGTGATGCTTGGAAATTTATAGCCATGAATAAATTAGGCAGCAAAAATAAAATAATTTATGAACAAATGAAGCTAAAAAATTCGCAGGCTGTAGCTAATGCATTGAATAAATATAAAATTACTATTTTAACTCATCCAGGGGATAAAATACCCTTAGATATTGATGTTATAGCTAAGGCTGCGGAAAAAGCCGGAACAATGCTTGAGATAAACAATAGTCACGGTCATTTAAATTCAGAAGAAATTAAAATTGCTTTAAAGTATGATGTGAAATTTGTTATAAACAGCGATTCTCATGTTAAGGAAAATATAGGGAGTTTTGAAAATGGCTTAAAGGCTGCCAAAGATGCAGGCTTAGATTTATGTCGTATAATAAACTTAAAATAGGGGGAGTGTTGTATGGAATTTGTCATAATTACAGGCATGTCCGGCGCCGGAAAAAGCCAGGCAATAAAAGTACTAGAGGATATAAATTATTACTGCATGGATAATTTGCCTCCATCTCTCCTTCCTAATTTCGCAGAGTTATGTAATAATTCATCTGATCAAATTGACAAGGTGGCAGTAGTTGCGGATATTAGGGGTGGAATATTTTTCAAGGACTTGTTTAACTCCCTTGAAGAATTAAAAAACATGGATATAAAATATCATATTTTATTTTTAGATGCATCAGATGATGAGTTGGTTAAAAGATATAAGGAACTTAGACGCCCTCATCCTTTAAGCACAACAGGAACCATTATTGATGGCATTCATGCTGAAAGGGCGAAACTTTCGGATGTAAAAAAAAGATCCGATTATATCATTGATACTACAAATATGAAGCTTGGAAGGCTAAAAGAAGAAATATACAATATTTTTATACAGGGAAATATAACATATAACTTGAATATAACTGTTATGTCCTTTGGTTACAAGTATGGTATTCCACAAGATGCGGATTTGGTTTTAGATGTTAGATTTTTACCTAATCCATTTTATATTGAAGAATTAAAAAATAATACAGGTAATGATAAAAATGTGCAGGATTATGTTATGAGCTTTGACACAACATTGGTGTTTATAAACAAGCTTAGGGATATGCTGTTATTTCTTTTGCCTCATTACATAAAGGAAGGAAAAACAAGTCTTGTAGTAGCCATAGGTTGTACTGGAGGCAAGCATCGCTCAGTTACAATTGCAAATAAAATTGCAGCAAATTTAAGCAAGGAAAACTATAGAGTTATGTTAAACCACAGAGATGTTGAAAAATAGGAGAGTAATATGAAATTAGTGGCATTTGGGGGAGGAACAGGGTTATCTATACTGTTAAGAGGTCTTAAAAAATATACAAAAGATATATCAGCTGTTGTAACTGTTGCTGATAATGGCGGAGGTTCGGGGGTTCTCAGGGAAGATTTAGGTATGCTTCCTCCCGGGGATATGCGAAATTGCATAATAGCATTGGCAGATATGGAGCCTGTGATGATAAAATTAATGCAGCATCGATTTAAAGATGGATATTTAAACGGTCAAAGCTTCGGAAATCTTTTAATTGCTGCAATGTATGAAATATTTGGAGATTATGAGCATGCTTTAAAAGAAATAGGAAGCATATTCAGAATTTCAGGCAAGGTACTACCCATGACTCTTAGTGATGCTCAACTTAAGGCAACCTTAGACGATGGGGAATGTATTTTAGGTGAAAAGGATATTCCTGAATTTGTAAGCAAGTCCGGCTGTAAGATAGATAAAGTAACATTGGTACCGGAAATATGCATCCCCTTAGAGGAAACAATTAGAGACATAAAAGAAGCAGATATTATAATATTAGGACCTGGCAGTCTTTATACCAGTGTAATGCCAAATATGCTAGTACAAGGCATACCGGATGCCATATATGAATCTAAGGCGACTGTATTTTATGTATGTAATTTAATGACTCAACCGGGAGAAACAGATAATTACAACGTAGTTGATCATGTTAATGCAATTATAAAGCACAGCAACAGGTATATGATTGATTATGTTATTGCAAATGATGAGCTTATTTCTGAAGATCTAATAGAAAATTATAAATACAAGGGTGCAAAGCAGGTTTTAATTGACCAGCATCAGATAAAAACCCTTGAAGAAATGAATATTAAGGTTATAAGCAGCAATTTTGTTGAAATAAAGAAAAATTATATACGTCATAATTCAGAAAAAATAGGACAATTGTTATTTAATTATACCAATGAGAAAATAGCAAGGAAGTGATCATATGGAAGAATTAAAATTTGATGACACTCAAATTTCAATAGTAGACGGTATGGTAGACTGGGTTAGAGTTGTGGATAAAGACAACAATGTTTTATATGCAAATAAAAAAATGAAGGAAGAGTTAGGCGAAATCGAAGGAAGAAAATGCTACGAAGTGTTTTGTTCCCATAGATGCGATAACTGCATATCCATGACTACTATTGAAAAGGGCTCTGTTATTAAAAAAGAATCAAAAGTAGGAAACAAGACTTTTATGGTTGTGTCCTCTCCCATAAGGGATAAGGATGGCAAAAGGGTTTGTTCTGTAGAAGTTTTTCGTGATATAACAAAAGAAAAAGACTTAGCTAAAAAAATTAATGAAAAAAACAAAAAAATGAGTGATGACATATTTTTTGCACGTAACATGCAAATGAGGATGCTGCCGCCAAAAGGAATGTACAATGGATTAAGCATAGATTATTTGTACGAGCCTTCAGAAAATTTAAGCGGAGATTTTTTTGATGTGTTTAAAATTGATGAAGAAAATACAGGTATTTATATATGTGACGTAGTGGGGCATGGAGTTTCTGCTTCTTTGCTCACGGTGTTTGTAAGACAGTCCATAAGGACACTGTCTAAAGGAAATATGGACTTAAATCTAATTATGACATCTTTGCATAAAACATTTCTTTCTTTAAATTTGGAATATGACAAGTATTTCTCTGTTTTCTTTGGTATTTACAATAAAACAACTAATGAATTTAAATATGTAAATGCAGGTCATAATGCAGAACCCATATTATTAAGATCAAATAAAGAAATAGAATTGTTAAAATCTAAGGGTTATCCTATTGCAAATATTTTTGACAGGGTGAAGTATGATGAAAACACTCTTAAACTACAGGTTGGAGACAAGCTGTTTTTATATACAGATGGCATTACTGAAGTCAAAAATGATGAAATGCAAGAATTTGGTGTTGAAAATTTAATAAATGCCATAAGAAGTGATGACAATATATTATTAAATTTACAAAGCTCCATTAATGAATTCAGTGAGGTCCATAAGGACGATTATGCTGTATTAATGGCGGAAATAATATAAGAGGGGTATATTATGAAGGATTTAGTATTGGACTTAAGTGGAAGCTTTATTGATGAAGGGGAAATGAAGAATGTTGAAAAGGAAATATTAGCTGCACAAAAAACACTTTTTGAAAAGCAAAATGACATGACGGGATGGCTTAATTATGCTCAAAATTTTGACTCAAAAGAATTTGAAGAAATAAAAAAGTCTGCTAATTATATTCAAAATAATTGTGAAGCTTTTATATTGCTTGGTATAGGAGGGTCATACCTGGGAGCAAAGGCAGCTATTGAAGCCATAAGAGGCGATTTTCATAATGAGCTTAATAAGCCTGAGTTGTATTATGCAGGACAAAACTTAAGCGGAGCATATTTAAAAAAGCTAATTGAAATAGTTAAGAACAAGGAAGTATGTGTCATAGTAATTTCAAAATCAGGCACAACATTAGAAACTGCCGTAAGCTTTAGAATATTTAGAGAGCTTATGGAAGAAAAATACAAAGAAGAAGCTAATAAGCGTATTTTTGTGGTTACAGACAAGGAAAAGGGTGCGCTTAAAAACCTCTCCAATTTAAAAGGTTATAAAACATTTGTAATACCTGATGATATAGGGGGACGATATTCTGTTATAACCCCTGTGGGATTATTGCCCATGGCAGCTGCAGGATTAAATATTGATGAATTCATGGAGGGCTTAAGAGCCGGTATTAAGGATTATCAAATTAGAAGCTTTAATAACCCATGCTGCCAATATGCTGCTTGCAGAAATATTTTAAATAGAAAACAAAAAAGTATAGAAATACTGGTTAATTATGAGCCATCTTTAGTTTCTATAGCAGAATGGTGGAAGCAGTTGTTTGGAGAAAGCGAGGGCAAGGAAGGAAAGGGAATTTTCCCTGCATCCCTTAATTTCACTACAGACCTTCATTCCATGGGACAGTTTGTACAAGAGGGAAGCAAAATATTGTTTGAAACAACATTAATAATAGAAGAAAACCAGGATGATATGATTGTACCTGTTGATGAAAATGATTTTGACGGGTTAAACTATTTGTCTGGGAAGACATTAAGCTACATAAACAAAAATGCATTTGAAGGAACATTTATGGCTCATAGCGAGGGAAATGTACCGGGTATAATAATAAAATTGCCTGAAATGAATGAGTTTTACTTAGGAAAGCTTTTTTACTTTTTTATGATGACATGTGCTATAAGTGGGTATACTAATCATATAGACCCATTTAATCAACCGGGAGTGGAAAATTACAAAAAAAATATGTTTAAACTCTTGGGAAAAAGGTAAAAGTTAAATACATATTATGAAGGCATAATATAAAAATAGATGCGAAGGTAAAGCTTTGCAAAGGAGAACGTATGATAAAATTAGGAGAAATACAAGAGTTAGAAGTAGTAAAAAAAGTGGATTTTGGGGTGTATTTAAAAAGTGAAGATGATGTTAAGGTCGATGACAGAATTTTGCTTCCTTTAAAGCAGGTGCCTGAAAACACAAAAACAGGAGATAAAATTAAGGTCTTTGTTTATAAGGATTCCAATGATAGAATCATTGCAACCACTAAAAGACCTAAAATTGTTATGGGTGAAATTACATATCTTAAGGTAGTGCAGCTAACAAGAATAGGAGCTTTTTTAAATTGGGGCTTAGAGAAGGATTTGTTTCTTCCTTTTAAGGAACAGGTGGGTGAAATTAAATTAAATGGTGAATACATGGTGGGTTTGTATGTGGATAAATCAGAACGTCTTTGTGCTACCATGAATTTATTCAATGTTTTAAGAACCGACTCCCCATACAAGGTTAACGACATGGTAAAGGGAACGGTATTTAGCTTGAAAAGAGGCCTGGGTGCCATGGTAGCTGTTGATGGCAAATATCTTGGATTGATTCATGAAGGAGAAATATTAAAGCCACTTCATGCAGGGCAAGAGGTTGAATTAAGAGTAAGCCATATTAAGGAAGATGGAAAATTAGATCTAAGTCTAAAGGATGCTCCAAGACTTCAAATTGACAAGGATGGAGAAAAAATTCTTAATGCCATTACTAGACATAAAGGATTTTTGCCTGTGAATGATGATTCAAGTCCGGAAATTATTAATGAAAAACTTGGATTAAGCAAAAGTTCGTTTAAAAAGGCAGTAGGCAGGCTTATGAAACGAAATGTTATTGAAATGACTAAGGATGGTATACGCTTGTCAGATGGCAGTAAAAAATCGATAAGTGATAAGTATTCAAGTAGCAGCAGCAGACAGTCAAGCACAAACAATAGACAATCAAGCA
>CAZJKK010000101.1:0-7261 GCA_964546605.1 uncultured Clostridia bacterium | reverse complement strand
TGAGTTTATCATGACACTGCCTGAAGGATACAATACATATGTGGGAGAAAGAGGAGTTAAGCTTTCAGGAGGTCAAAAGCAAAGAATTTCTATTGCAAGGGTATTTTTGAAAAATCCGCCTATATTAATATTGGATGAAGCAACCTCTGCTCTTGACAACGCCACTGAAATGATGATTCAAAACTCCCTGGAAGAACTTTCAAGGGGTAGGACAACCGTTGTTGTTGCTCACAGATTATCTACAATTAAAAATGCAGATGAAATAATAGTAATTACAGATGAAGGCATACAAGAAAGAGGCAGACACCAAGAATTAATTAATAAAGATGGCATTTACGCCTCACTTTATAATTCGCAATTTAAAAATATTGCATAGGAGCTAATATTATTATGAAGGTAACTGTAATAGGGCACTGGGGAGGCTTTCCTAAGACAGGAGAAGCAACATCAGGATATTTAATAGAACATGACAATTATAATTTGCTGTTGGAATGTGGTAGTGGTGTTGTAAGCTCACTGCAAAAAAAGTTAGATTTAGGAAAACTTGATGCTGTACTAATCACGCACTATCATTATGACCACTGTTGTGACATAGGACCATTGCAATATGCAAGGCAAATAAAAACACAGCTTGGAGAAATCAACAAGCCCCTCCCCATATTCGCTCCTGATGGAGAATTTTTCAAGCTGTTAAAGTGGGAGAATTATACGTATGGTGAAAACTTTAATGAATCAAGCATTTTAAACTTAGGTCCCTTTGAAATAAACTTTATTAAAAATCAACACCCTGTAGAAGCATACAGCATTAAAATAAAATGTGAAGACAAAATATTTTCATTTACATCAGATACTTCATATTTTCCAGAACTAGAAGGTTTCTTTAACGAATCGGATTTACTCATAGCTGAATGCAGCTTTTATGCGGACATGGACGGAACAAAAGCAGGACACCTAAACAGCGCCCAAGCAGGTATGTTGGCAGAAAAGTCAAAGGTGAAAAAGCTCTTATTAACCCACCTGCCTCACTTTGGAAACAATGATGATTTGGTAAAACAAGCAAAAGATAACTACAACGGTGAGATTATTTTAGCTAAGTACTTACTGGAGCTTACAATTTGAATTATACCAAAAAGACTCTTTTATTTAATTAAAACAAGGGATTTATTTATTAGCAAGAATAAATAAATCCCTTTTCATTGTTCATCTTTCACTGTTCATTGAGAATTATTTCGTAACCGCGTATATATAATGTCTCCAAACATTAATCCATTGATCAAGCTTGTAGTATTTTCTAACCTCTTCGTTAGAATTTGCAGCGGGGTCATTAACAACTACGTATTCAACACCATCCTTAATGTCAAATCCCACAACAACCATTAAATGACCACCTGGAAAAGCGGATATCGCACCATCAAGCATATCCTTTTCCTTCATACATACAGAAGAGACAACTGGAATTCCCTTGGCAATTAAATTCTTTACAGTATTTATGGACTTGCACTTTTTAGTATATGCCCTCATACCCATTTCTCCGGCAAAAGCTGCATTTTGAGGCCAATTACCATAGGCATGGTTTCCTGAATCCAATGTTCCTCTTGTAACCTGGTCCAAAGTTACATCTTTGCCGTGATATTTTAAAGTCATTGTAAGAGATGTAGGACTGCAAATTACATGAGCATCCTTGTGACCGCTGGCAAGCTGTGAAATTTGAGGAACATTTTCTAATATTCTTAAATAATTCCCTTCAATAACTTCCTCTTCTCCTGCATCTGTTGAAAATGCTATTAATTTTAATTTTGGGTTGCTTCCCTTTAAAATAACCTTCATTTGAACTGCTGTACCTTTTTTATTATCATTAATAAAAATTCTGTCATCGGTTTGTCTGATTAGACTATCCTTATAATAATTTCCAACACCAATATTGTTTCCATCTGTAGACCATACACCATAGCTTACATATGGGGACCACGTGTTTTCAACTTTTATTTTAATAAAAAGCTCTACAAAACTTTCCTTGTTTGTTCTTGAGTTCCATGAAGGAGTTATTTCTGTAAAGTCTTCTGTTTCTATTACAGGTGTTTCTAAATATCCCTCATTAACGTTTTCATCAAGCTCAACAAAGTCGTCCTTCATCTTTAAATTAACTAATTGATTATTAACAAGATATCCATTTTCACAAATCCAATCCATAACGCCACCTCCATTTAATAACAGGATTATACCATTTTTATAAAGACTATTCAATTAATATGTTGAATTTATTCTAGTTTTAATGAAATTTTCTTTAATATGATACTCATATAAATTGCTTATGACTTCATGACAATGGCAATTAAAAATCTCATTTGATTTTTTATATTAATATGTTATACTTTAGATTACAATAAATTATATTAAAACCGGGATGTGAAACAATGATAGCCATAAAAGGAAGACGCAGATGTGAAAATTGCGGAAAAAAATATTATTATACCTATGCAAAAGGCGAGGATGCTAAAAAGAAAGCAAAATTCAAGGGTAAGGATGAAAATGCCAGCGAGTGCACTAACGTTAAGATACTTACCATGTCCACATATGAAGTTACAGTAAACTGCCCAGGCTGTGGGATAGAAGAAGTATTTATATATACAGATTAACAGAAAATTCCTCAGCTATGCCTCGGAATGACAACAACCAACAAAAAAGGAACGACTAGTTCCTTTTTATTTTGCAAAGAATTATCCATTATAACAGCACTTTGTCATCATCAAAAACCTTATTTTTTACCCTGCTGAATTTTTCAAGTACATCTTGAACAGAAAGCTTTTTTCTTTCTTCTCCTGCAATATCAATAGCAATTGTTCCTGAATCCATCATAATAGTCCTTGTTCCCAAAGCAAGGGCAGATGTTATATTATGAGTAATCATGAGAGTTGTAATATTATCTTCTTCTATTATTTTATTGGTAAGATCTAAGACTGCTTTTGCACTTAACGGGTCTAATGCTGCTGTATGCTCATCTAATAATAATAGTCTTGGCTTAACCAACGTAGCCATGACAAGGGTTACAGCTTGCCTTTGTCCTCCTGACAATAGTCCGATTTTTGTGTTCATCCTGTCCTCAAGACCAAGATTTAATGAAGCCAAACGCTCTTTTATATAATTTTTTTCCTTTTTAGAAGGGACCCCAAGAATATTTTTCTTAATGCTTCTCATATATGCAATTATTAAATTTTCACCAACTGTGAGATTGGGAGCAGTTCCTTTCATAGGGTCTTGAAATATTCTTCCGATATATGAAGCCCTTTTATATTCAGGCATGTATGTAATGTCCTCTTCACCAAGCTTAACACTACCCTTAGCACACAAGGTGTTGCCTGATATAACATTAAAAAGTGTTGATTTACCTGCTCCATTACCGCCAATTACAGTTACAAATTCACCTTCATTTACATTTAAACTTATTTCATTTAGTGCAACATGCTCGTCCTGGGTGCCTTTATTAAAAACTTTAGTTACTGATTCTACTTTTAACATTACGCTACCACCTTCTTCATTTTACTTAATTCCATTTTCTTTTTAATGTTTGGAAATGAAAGTGCTGTTATAACTACCAATGATGATATTAATTTTAAATAAGAAGGAGGGAAGTTAGTTGTTAATATTAATGCTATAATAAACCTGTATATTACAGAACCAATAATTACAGAAAAAAGCCCCAATGTAATATTTTTATTTTTAATTATTACGCTGCCTATGATTATGGATGCAAAGCTTATTACCACCATGCCTGCGCCCATGTTTACATCTGCTGATTGCTGCATTTGAGCAACTAAAGCACCGGACAATGCAACTATTGCATTGGATAATGCAAAGCCAACTATTTTTATGAAATCCGTATCAATGGAGGAAGCCTTGCACATGTCTTCGTTATCTCCTGTAGCTCTTATGGACAACCCAAGCTGAGTTCTGAAAAACCAATTTAATGCTATAAACACTGAAAAAATAATAATAATTAGCGCTATAATTCTGTATGCCTTGTTTTGAAAAGCTGCTTCTGCATAAGTAAATATGCTTGTTTTATTTAACAATGGTATATTTGCCTTATTATCCATAACCATTAAATTGATGGAATATAACCCTGTCATAGTCAAAATTCCTGCAAGTATGGGCTGTATACCCATTTTAGTTTGAAGCGATGCAGTAATCACTCCAGCAACAGCCCCTGCTCCAATTGCTAAAATCAAGCCTAATATAGGCTTATCATTAAATGTAAAAATTGCAGAGACTGCGGCTCCTAAAACAAAGCTTCCGTCTACAGTTAAATCTGCCACATTTAATATTCTAAAAGATATATATGTTCCAAATGCCAGGAGCGAATAAACTAATCCTAATTCAATTGCTCCAATAAATGCTGTTAAACTCAATTTAATCACTCCTGTTTGTTCAAATTATTTTGATTTATGGGGATAACTCTTTTTATGAAAAGAACCGTCCCAAATATTTCTTGTTTTTTATTTCTATTTTAACTCTTCCAACAGCTTAAATTCTTTTTGTTGTTCCTCTGTTAATTTTATTCCAATTTTATCAGCTGTTGAGGGATTTACTATTTTTGAATATTCCTTTAATGTTTCAACAGGCATATTTGCAATTGCTTCGCCATCTATAACTCTTTTAACCATGTCTGCAACCTGTCTTCCAAGAATTGTGTAGTCAACTCCAACAGTTGCAAAGCCTCCGTCAGCCACCATGGAGTCAGCTCCCGAATATACAGCTAACCCTGCGTTTGCAGCTTCTGCAGCAAGCACAGGCATTGCAGATGCAACTGTGTTGTCAGTTGGTGTGAAAATAGCGTCTACTTTGTCAACTAATGATTGAGCTGCTTGCAGTAGCTCGCTTGAATTAGTAATTGTCGCTTCCACATAATTAATACTCTTTCCATCAAGGTATTCTTTAGCCTTTTCAATTGCAGCTAAAGAATTTACTTCACCAGTGTTGTATATAAATCCGAATGTCTTAACTCCAGGAGTCAATTCCTCTGCTAACTCAAATATTTGTTTTACGTCTATGGCATCTGAGACACCTGTTACATTAGCTTCAGGCCTATTTACATCCTTTACCAAGCCGGCTTCCACCGGGTAGCTGGCAGCTGCAAATATTACAGGAATATCCTTTGTTGCTGCTGCAGCACTTTGTGCAGCACCTGTACCTATTGGAACTATAACATCCATTTCCTCTCCCACAAACTGAGAAACAATAGTATTTATGTTAGATGGGTCTCCTTGAGCATCCTTGTATGTTATTTCAACTTTATCCTTTAATCCTTGTTCTTCTAAGCCCTTGATTATATATTCCCTTATTTGATTTAAAGAAGGATGCTCTACAGGTTGAATTATTCCTATTTTTATTTTCTTATTGCTTTCTGCCTGTTCATTAGCATTAACTTCATTCTTAGATTTTGGTTCCTTCGTTTCTGTCTTTGTAGTACAGCCTGTTAATAAGACAAATACCATTGCCATAATTGTGATGATTGATAATAATTTTTTCATTCTATTCTCCTTAAAATTTAAATTATTATACAAAAACAAAAAACCTGTCCTATAGAAAGGACAGGCATAAATTCCTGCGGTACCACCTTAATTGACTGAAAAAATCAATCCACTTTAACAAAAATGCTATCACATTTTCTGCCTTGTAACGTAAGCACACGTTTCAGATACTAGAGTGTTAACCCGTTCACCTCACCCTCAGCGATCCATTTGTCAATACTGCGTTCTGCAAGGCTCTCAGCTCTCCCTGCTCTCTGTAAGTGCACATAAAGTTTAATCTTCGCTTCAACGGTTTGTTTTTGTATTTATTTAGGATTCTAACACTTGATTTTTGGTTTGTCAACCTTTAATTTTAATTTATTTTGTATTTTTTTGCGTAATCAATTAAGATACTCTTTTTGTTTTCAAGCTTTTCTTCAATAACCATATTTAAAATTTCGTTCAAAATTGAGCCTAAAATCACACCTTTAGAAAACCCTGTTTCAATTAAATCCTCGCCATTGATTTCTAATTGCTTTAAATTATAGCATTCATTATGCATTATTATTTGATTTAATATTGTTGTAGCATTTTTTATATTTTTAAGTTCCTGTTTGTATGTTTTTTCTTTTGTTTTATAAATTGCATTTTTAAATTTTAATAAATTTACATAGCTTTCATAGCCCACTATATTAAGCTGCTTCTTTATGTTTATTTTATCTGGAATAATATTAAGGTCCTTGTTTAAAACTATTGCTTTTACCGCTTTTATGGTGGAACCGTCATACTTTAGATTTTTTAATATATTTTCCGAATCATTTGTATTGTGCAAAAGCAGTGATAACCTAAGAGGCAAATCATCAGCATTATTCATTGAATTTAAAATATGTTTCCACGTATCCTTATTATAAGCTTTTACTTCAGGTATAAACACTTCAATTATTTCTTTGTAATCCTTCATAATTGTGAAGAAATTTTTTCCCATTATAAGTTTAGAAAATTCAATGCAAATTCTTTCCTTAGAAATGTTGGTAAGAAGCATCTTATTTCTGTGTATGCTTAGTGATGTATTATCATGAATGTTAAATTGTAGCACACAAGCAAAACGAAGAGCTCTTAAAATCCTCAGACCATCTTCATTAAACCTCTCATCAGGTTCACCCACACACTTAATTATTTTATTTTTTATGTCTTTAATTCCTTCAAACAAGTCAACAATGCCATTTTTATTGTAAGCAAGAGCATTTATGGTAAAATCTCTTCTTTTTAAATCATAGGATAAATCATCAGTAAAAGTTACTGTATCAGGTCTCCTATTGTCAGAGTACTTGCCATCAATTCTATAGGTAGTAATTTCAATAGGTCGCCTATTAACTAGAACTGTAACTGTCCCGTGTTTAAGTCCTGTATTAATTGTTCGGTATCCTCGGAAGCATTGAATAATTTCATCAGGTTTAGCAGATGTGGTAATATCCCAGTCTTTTGGAGCAACACCAAGAAGACTGTCTCTAACGCAGCCACCCACTATATATGCTTCAAAGTTATTTTTATTTAATATATTTAGCGCTGTTTCAACTTCTTGTGGAATTTTCATGTTAATGATCATTCAAGTATCCTTAATATTTTTATCTTTTGTCCTTTTACTTAATTATAACCATTATTTATCCATTTACAAGTATTTTTAAGCTTATCCACAGATGCATGTCTTTTATTATAAATTAATCCACAAATATTGATGTTAACGAGAATAAAAA
>CAZJKK010000100.1:0-7415 GCA_964546605.1 uncultured Clostridia bacterium | reverse complement strand
ATTTTAGATTTTCCATCTTACAATATTTAGACTATATCCTTCTTAGCAGCTTTCTTTTTATCCTTTTTTTCAACCAATGATGAAAATACTACTCCCATTTCAAACAATAAAATCATAGGACCTGCCAGCAATATTTGCGTTATAACCTCTGGAGGCGTTAATATTGCTGCTGCAATAAATATGACCAATATGGCATACTTTCTGTTCTTCTTTATGAAATCCACCTTTATTATATGGAATTTAGTAAGTATGACCATTACTATAGGAAGTTCAAATATAATTCCAAATGACAGCAATGTATTAATTACAAAGCTCAGATAATTGCTGAAACTTATCATTTCTTCAATTTGCTCTATCTTGAAACCCATAAAGAATTGAAGCATTATGGGCAGTATAACTACATAGGCAAACGCCACACCCACTATAAAAAATATTCCTCCAATAAACAAAGATACTGTAATTGTATTTTTCTCACTTTTTGTAAGTCCAGGACTCACAAAAAGCCAAATCTGCAGCAGTAAAAATGGTCCTGCTAAAACAAATCCACCTATTACTGCAATTTTAATGTATGACATCAACAACTCAGCAGGTGCAATGAAAACAAAATTAATATTGCCTGCAATGTCAACTATATGTTTTACTATTATTTCAGAAAAGTTATATGCTATAGTCACTGCAACTAAAAGAACTATACTTGAATAGATCAGTCTTTTTCTCAGCTCATCCAAATGTCCAACTATTGTTAAATTTTTTTCATTTCTTTGTGTATTTTTCTTTCCAGCCATTTTACAGCCCTTTCGTCAATCCTTAATATAATTGTTCTAAAGATTTTATTATGCAGTATAGAACACGGTTAACAGGTGTAGAAATGTTATATTTTTCTCCCAATTCCATAACTGTTCCTGCAAAATAATCGACCTCTGTTTTTCGTTTTGCATCTACATCTTGAAGCATAGATGTCTTGCCATAAGGAGAAAAGTGGTTCATGAGCTCAACGAATTCCTCCACATCCTCTTCCCTTAAGTCTATGTTCTTAGCTTTAGCAATAGCTAATACTTCTTTCATAGCTTCTCTAAATAATTTTAAATTTGTTTCAATGCTTGTCACTTTTCCATAAGGTGCTCCTGTTACAGCCGTTACCTGATTAACTCCCACATTAAGCATGAATTTTTTCCATATGGTACGTATCATGTCGGGATATATTATGTTTTGTATTCCCGCTTTGTCAAAGCAATCTTTTACAGCTTGTACCTCTTTGGAAATAACTGTATTGTCCGCTTCTCCAAAATGTATTTCACCGTCAACGTTCTTTACTACTCCCTTGTCCGTTCTTATGGCGTCTATTTTCGTCGATAAGCCGTAAAGCACCTTGTTTTGTGCATATGCCTTCGCTATAGTATCCCTTGCGGTAACACCGTTTAAAATTGTTATTATAACCGTATTGTCTCCAACAAAGCTTCTTATATCTTCTATTGAACTTTCCAACTGATAATTTTTAACTGAAAAGATTATTAAATCATATTTTAACTTATTATCTTCATTAGAGACTACATTAGGATAAAATGTCTCCCCATTTAACGTAAATCCGTTTTTTCTCAGCTTTTCTTTTCTTGATTCATCTGATATAACCGCAAAGTTTGAGCCAAGACTCTTATACAGCAAATTTCCGTATACAGTGCCTATAGCACCCATTCCAATTAATGCAACTGTTTTTATTTCCATACTACCACCTGAAATATTTTTAAAATCAATTGCATTTTATTATAATAGAAATATGTTAATAATGCAACGTATTAAATAATTAAATTCTTTTGCTTTATTCATTGATTATGTCTGTTTTTGGTTGTTCTGATTTTATTTGTTGAAAAAAAGCCATATATTTGCTATGATAAAATAAAACGATAGGTGGATAATATGAAAACATGCACACATTGCGGCCATGAAGATCATTATTGTATAGACAATGTACCCATATTCCGTGACTTAAGCTTGGATGAAAAAATGAGCATCATGGATCAATCAAGTCATAAGAAATATAAAAAAAATGAAATCATTTTTATACCCGGTGATTCATTAAGCAATTTGTATGTCGTAAATAAGGGCTTAGTAAAAATATCAAGAATTTCAAGCCTGGGCAAGGAGCAAATTATCCGTATATTGCAGCCTGGTGACTTTATAGGAGAATTAACATTATTCAGCAACTCAATTCATAAAAACACTGCAGAGGCACTAGAAAATACAGAAGTATGTATTATACAGGGGCAAAAAATAAAAGAGCTATTACTCCAACAGCCTGACATGGCACTGAAATTCCTCCAAAAATATACAGAAAGAATAGAAGAATCTGAAAAATTAATTGAACAAGTAACATTAAGAGATGTAGAACAAAGAATAGCAAGTTACCTCCTTCATGAAATAGAAAAAAACAAAATAATAAATAAAAAAGGCGAATATGAAATAAATCTTCCAGTAAGCAAGGGGGATTTGTCATCATTAATAGGAACAACTCAAGAAACATTAAGCCGCAGGCTATCACTGCTTCAAGACAGCGGAGTTATTAGATTAGAAGGACAAAGAAAAATAATAGTAACGGATATAGACGGTTTAGAAGATCTCAGCTAACGCAGTCTCGTCCACCAAATTATTTGCTCGCTATCGCTCACATAATTTGGGGACTCGTTGCGGTTGACCTACCGCCATTTTTCAGGAAAGGCATCTGAAAAATGGGGTTAGGGCATACTTATATTTTAATTTCAGTCCACTTACCTTTTCTAAATCTGGTATAATTTATTATGAGCCTTATAGTTTGGTCCGTACCGAAGGAAAACCAAGCTCCCACCAGTCCCAATCTCATTGGGTAGCAAAACAACCATGTAGTAAACGGTCTAATAATTCCTATGCTAAAAAATGAAGTTGAAGCTACAAATTTTGTATCTCCGGCTCCTCTTAAGCTTCCCGCTATAACAACATTGGAACATTGTATTGGCGCAGTTGCTGCAATTACCAACATTATATTGGCACCTGCCGCAATAACAGCCGCATCATTAGTGAATAGTGAAACAAGAAAATACCTTCCCAAAATAAATACAAATATAAATATGAAACCAACGCTTAATGCAATTCTTTGCAGCGACTTACCGTAAATTGTAGCAATGTCTGGACGTTCAGCTCCAAGGTTTTGTCCAACTAAGGCAGATGCAGCTATTCCTAATCCATCTCCTATAGCAAAAGAAATGCTCACTATGTTCATACATATTTGGTGTGTTGCAAAATCAATTGTACCTAAGCCGGCCACCAACTTGTTTGTAGTAAAAAACCCAATTCTCATAAACACCTGCTCGACAAAAGCACTTCCGCTTACATTCATTATGCTTAAAATTGTACCTTTGTCCAACTTCCAGCTTTGCTTTTTACTAATGTGCAGGAATTCATGAGCAAATGTTATTGATTTTACTGAAAGGAAAAATCCCACGAAATTTCCTATGGCTGTAGCAATTGCTGCACCGGTTACCCCTAATGCAGGGAATCCAAAATGGCCGTGTATAAGCAAGTAATTAAAAAATAAATTAACCAGGTTTGCAGCAACATTGGTTTTCATAGATATTCTTGTATTGCCAGCACCCCTTTGAGCTGCATTGATTGTTAAGCTAAGTGAAGTGAAAAAATTACCTACACATATAATTCTAAAATATATTACTGCACTTTCTATTACATCACTTTGTGCTCCTGCAAACAAAATCAGCGGTCGTGCATATGCAATGCCAAGCACTGACAATATTAATGAAAGAATTGCACATATTACAATGGATTGGCGCAAAGTCATGTTTGCATCTTCAATGTTATCTTCGCCTTTTCTTCTCGCTACCAGTGCTGTTACACCAATATTAAGAGAAAATATTATTGCAAGAAGTATAAATCTCGGCTGCGTTGTTATACCCACTGCAGAAATTGCAACGGCACCTAAACCGCCCACCATTATTAAGTCAGCAGATGATATGAGCTGTACTAATATTGCTTCCAAGGCAGATGGCCATGCTACCTCTAGAGCAGTTTTATAAACCTCTTTGTCAGAAGGAATATCCCCAACAATATTTTCAGTCTTGACCATGTATTTATTGGAATACACCTTATCTATAAATTTTGTCATAACTCCTCCTTATTCCAATATACTACCCCTTTTAAATAATTATTTCAATACAAAAATACCTGGCATGCCAGGTATTTTTAATTGATTATTAAACTAAATTTTTTCCAAACTCTTTGCATCTGTTTAAAGCTTCATCATCAGGATTCCACATTTCTTTAATTCCGTCATTAACAACTTCAAACTTAGCTTCTTTCAATTCATCAGTAATTATTTTCACTGATTCTCCGCTCCAACCGTAACTTCCAAATGCTGCAGCCTTCTTATTTGTGAACTTCAAGCCTTTTATCATTTCAAGAATTCCTGCTGCTGCTGTCAGTATACCATTATTAATGGTAGATGACCCAACAAGAATCATTTTTGATTTAAAAATTTCAGTTATTATGTCGTTCTTATCTCTTTTTGCACAATTGAACAATTTAATAGTTACACTGTTATCTTTTGACTTAATGCCCTCAGCAATTGCTTCAGCCATTTTTCTAGTTCCGTTCCACATAGTGTCATAAAGAATGGTTATTTGATTTTCTTGGTAGCTTTTTGCCCATTCCATGTACTTGTTTACAATTTGAAGAGGGTTATCTCTCCAAATAATTCCGTGACTTGTGCAAATCTTTTCTATAGGTATATTTAATGCTACAACCTCTTCAATTTTGCTCGTAACAAATTTGCTAAAGGGTGTTAAAATGTTGGCATAGTATTTAATTGCTTCATTATATAATTCTTCTTGGTCAACCAAATCATTATACATTAGCTCTGATGCATAATGCTGTCCAAAAGCATCATTACTGAAAAGTATGTTTTCTCCTGACATGTAAGTCATCATTGAATCAGGCCAGTGAAGCATTCTAGCTTCAACAAAAACAAGCTTGTTTTTTCCTATATCCAACGTATCTCCTGTTTTTACCTCAACAAAATTCCAATCCTGATGATGGTGTCCCTTTATAATTTTAGCTCCCATCTTAGTGCAATAAATAGGAGTATCAGGAATTTCCTTCATTAATTCAGACAATGCACCCGAATGGTCTATTTCTGAATGGTTCATTATTATGTAATCAATCTTTTTTAAGTCAATAACATTTTTAAGATTTTTAACGAATTCCTTTGAAAAAGGCTCCCAAACAGTATCTATCAAGACTGTTTTTTCATCTTGAATTAAATATGAGTTGTATGATGAGCCCTTGTGTGTGGAATACTCATCACCATGAAATTTATTAAGCTCCCAATCAATTTTTCCTACCCATGTTACTGTGTCAGAAATTTTAAACATATTCTCCTCCCTACCTTATCTTTTAATTAGTTTATTAAAAGATACCCGTTACTTAAAAAGCAATGGATATCTTCACATCATTATTATATATATTTCTTTTCTAAATTTTCAAGAATTTCTATGAAATGCTTTTGTGTTCCGTTCTTTTCTGCTTCTTCTTCAAACTCTTTAGACTTTAAATTTATTTCATCAATAACTTCCTTTGGAAGCTTTTCTTCTCCAAACCTATAAACTCCATTATTTTCCTTACCAATGTGTTTTTCCAGCAAGTGAGTATAGCTGATTGCACTGCTTATTACATCAAGCTTGCTTTCCTCATCACCCTTTTTAACTCTAGTCAATGCATCTTGCAAATCACTCATATGCATTCTTCCTAAATCATGTTCTACAAGCATGCCGTGAGTAATTAGATTTTCTCCCAGCTTTCCTAATCTTGTTTGCATTTCTTTGAAAAGAAATTTTTCTTCCTTGCCGTGATGATGAGCATCTGCATACTTTTTAATGAACTCAATCATATTATTAAAATCATCATAGTTTATTTCTTCGCCCTTCATAACTCTAAAGCAGGCTTTTCTAACCACTTTAAGCATCCTTAGTATATACTCATGCTCTTTTATCATTAATTCAATACTGTTCATACTTAACCTCTTGAAATTTTATATTCTGAATCACTTAGCTTTTCATATTTAATATTTGCAGGACTCATTAATCCTTCAATAAACTCATCTCTTAAATTATAGTAAATGCTAACATCTCCATTAGCCTCATCCCAAAACTTGCTGTGTACACATTCATATCTTTTCCATACAGCGACATTTTCATCCTGATTTACTACTGCATTTACATGGTCGCAAGGCATTCCATCTAAAAGTGTATCATTTACTGCCTTAAATGCTTCTTCCATAGTTGATTCATTGTTTAATGGTGATGATTTTATTCCGTTATTTTTAAATATTGCTTTTAAATCTTCAATTTTCTCAGGGTTTCTATTTAATATATCTGTAACAGCAAATGCAAGCTTATATTCAACCAAATAAATTTGATTTTGAAGCCAGCCGTGAATATTACCTGTATCAATTACTTCATCTAATGGTTTTAAATCCCCATCATTATATTTTTCATAAAGCTCATTTCTTAAACTGTCATTTTGTGATAAATCTAAAATATCTTCTACTATATTGTTTTGAATATTTATTTTATTGTAAAGCCAATAATGTATTGGTCCTAAAAATTTGCTCATACTTCCTCCGTTTAAAGTTTGAGCACGGATTAATACTTAAATCCATGCTCATATTGTTTCATATATTACTGTTTTATTTCATTTTCAGTATGGTCAGCAATTGCATAGCAATTGCTTCACACCACTGCAACGAGAATCTTCACCTCGTTATATTCCATGAACATAAATTAACTTGTTTTTTAAATTTAGATTTATTTATTCAGCAGATTGCAAATAATCATTTAGCTGTTTTAACAAATCATTGACATTGAATCCATGAACCGCTGCTGCATCTTCAATTGATTCCATTTGTGATGAAGGGCATCCTAGGCAGTGCATTCCCGCATTCATTAAAATTCCAGCCAATCCGCGATCCATTTGCAATATTTCACCTATATACATGTCCTTAGTAATTTCTTTAGCCATATAAACCTCCTATGCATTCTTAATTTATTGTTTCCTGTTTATTTAATTAAATACATTATTTATGCAGTTACAGTTGAGTCTCCCATGAATAATTTTATATCGTCTTCAACTGTTCCGATTCCTGCTATTCCAAAGTTTTCAACCAATACATTTGCAACATTTGGTGATAAGAAAGCTGGCAGTGTTGGTCCTAAGTGAATGTTTTTAACTCCTAAATAAAGAAGTGATAACAATACTATAACAGCTTTTTGCTCGTACCATGCAATGTTAAATGCTAATGGTAATTCATTAATATCTTCCAATTCAAATACTTCTTTTAATTTAAGTGCTATAAGAGCCAATGAATATGAGTCGTTGCA